>CALVOB010000064.1 GCA_944350095.1 uncultured Clostridia bacterium | reverse complement strand
GAGCACCAGACGGAACAGTATACACACAAACAGCAATGAGAGATGATGCTGGTTCAACATCAGGATGGAACATAGGGGAAGTTGAATTTACAGAAAATGAAAAAGTTTTACAATATGAAATAGTATTCACAAACTATTCAGAGTTTGATGTAGAAATAACAATCACGCCAACTACAGCTGGCACACTAACAAACGTAACAACCAGTTCACAAACTGCAGAAAAAGTTACAGTGTCAGCAATGAGTGGTCAGACACCAGGAACAAAAACATATACATTCACAATGACATTAAATAATGTGGCAACAAGTCAAAGCGGAACTGTTGGTCTTAACATTAGTGCAGTTAAATATGAAGAAAAAATTTATAATGTAACAGTTAATATAACTGGAACTGGAACAAGTTGGCAATATTTAATTTCTGCTTCAGCAGATTCTAAGACTGAAGATTATGATGATTATATAACTGACAACAATATTTATCAAGTAAAAGATTATTTATATTTTGATTTCTGCAATACTTCTTCCGTTATCAATTATATAAATGTTAAATACTCCATTGATGATGGGGAAGAAATATTAATATTTGATGAATCTGGCGGAGAAGGTTGGGCTGGACTTGAAGAGCCTAGTAAATATGTTTATATGTTTAATATAAATAAAGAATGTATTATTAATATTACTGCTTCTTATGAATGTATGGGGAAAGATGAAGAATATATTATAGCTTTAACTATAAATAAACAAGATATCTAATAAGAATTTAGTTTGTTATCGCATTTTTGTCTAAAATGGCTAAAAATATATTATACTAAAAAAACTAAAAAAGTTGGTTTGTACGCTTGATAAAAATGCGGATGGTAAAATACACTTGTAAAAAATATATAAGTGTATTTTTTATCGTCACAATCACTGAACACGTGGATTCTGAATTATAAAAAATGAGTTCAGCAAAATACCGAACTCAAAATATAGCTATAAATTTTAAATTTTTGTCCAACTTTTGGGGTTCACATCTTTCATTAAATTAGTAATTTTTTAATTTTTATTTGTTTATATATTTATATATGAAAACAAAAACTGATAATTTATTTAACAATAAAATTAATTAGTCTTGATGGAATTAATACAACTTTTATTATTTGTTTGTTTTCAAATTTGGTAGAGAATTCTTGTTTTACAAGTTCTTCTATCTCTTCTTGCGATAATGTAGGGGAGATATTTATTCTTCCTATTATCTTACTGTTTTGTTGAACTGCTATTTCAACTTGGTTTTGAATAAGGTCTGTTTCATTGTAACCTGGCCATGGTGTATTTTCTATGCTAGGTGAGAATTTGCACTCCTCCCAAAGTTCTTCTGTTATGTGCGGGGCAAATGGGTTTAATATTCTAAGAAGCACTTTATATTCTTCAGAGTTTATTTTTTCTAGTTTTTCAAGTGCGCTGGTGAATATCATTATTTGAGAAATCGCTGTGTTAAACTTTAAGTTTTCTATATCTTCGCCAACCTTTTTTACACTGCTTGCACATATGAACTTATTTTCATTTCTAATTTCGCCTGCTACAATTTTATCTTTTAATGCTACTATTCTATTTAACAATCTTTCGCAAGGCTTCATTGTAGCATCGCTCCAAGGCTTCATTTCAGTGTAATCTCCCATGAACATCTGTCCAAGCCTTGATACATCTGCGCCGTATGTTTGTACATATTCCATAGGGTCTACCGTGTTGCCAGCGGATTTGCTCATTTTAGAGCCATCTTTTGCTAAAATTATTCCTTGTTGTACACGCTTATCAAATGGTTCGCTATAGGGCACTAAACCATTATCATAAAGGAATTTATGCCAAAATCTTGCATATAAAAGGTGTCTTGTAACATGTTCTCCGCCACCATTATAGATGTCTACTTTACCCCAATATTTCATTTTTTCAAAGTCTGCAAAGGCTTTGTCGTTATGTGGATCCATATATCTAAGCCAGTACCAAGAAGAACCAGCCCAATTTGGCATAACATCAGTTTCACGCTTAGCAGGTTTTCCGCAGTGTGGACAAGTAGTATTAACCCAATCTGTTATTCTAGAAAGTGGACTTTCGCCATCATCTGTTGGTTTATACTTATCTACATTTGGAAGTTTAACGGGGAGTTCTTCATCTGGAACTGCAACCCAACCACAATGCTTGCAATACACAAGGGGAACAGGTTCACCCCAATATCTTTGACGGCTAAATACCCAGTCACGCATTTTGTATGTGCATTCTTTTTTGCCTAATCCATTTTCTTCAAGATATTTGTTTAAAGCCTGTTTTGCTTCTTCAACTGTAAGCCCTGTAAAGCTTCCAGAATTAATAAGTTTACAACCTTTTCCTAAGTAATCTGCTTTTTCAAAGGCTTTTTCTTTGATATTTCCTCCTGAAATTACTTCTATCATAGGTAAATTCATAAGCTTTGCAAAATCATAATCTCTTTGGTCATGTGCTGGAACTGCCATGACTGCACCAGAACCGTAATTAGCTAAAACATAGTCTCCAATAAACACGGGTACTTTTGCACCATTTATAGGATTGATTGCTGTTATGCCTTTAAGTTCACAGCCAGATTTTTCTTTTACGAGCTCAGTTCTTTCAAATTCAGATTTTTTTGCAGTTTTTTCTCTGTATGCTATTACTTCGTCCCAATTTTTAATTTTATCTTTTAATTTATCTACAAGTGGATTTTCAGGAGCTAATACAAAGTAGGTTATGCCATAAACTGTTTCAATACAAGTTGTAAAAATGTCGAAACTCTCTCCGCTTTCAAGTTTACAATGAAGAGTTGTACCTTCGCTTTTTCCTATCCATTTTCTTTGCATTGCTTTTATGTTTTCCCAGTAATGCGTTTCGTCTAAACCTTGTAAAAGCTTTTCTGCATACTCACTCATTTTTAACATCCATTGGCTTTTAGGCTTTTGAATTGTTGGAGTTCCGCATCTTTCACATACTCCACCTTCGCTTTCTTCATTAGAAAGCCCAATCTTACATTTAGGGCACCAATTTATGTTTGCTTCAGCTTTATACGCAAGACCTTTTTTAAAGAATTGTAAAAATATCCATTGAGTCCATTTATAATAACTTTCGTCTGTTGTATTTATTTCTCTATCCCAATCAAAAGAAATACCAAGACTTTTAATTTGCTTTTTAAAATGTTCAACATTCTTTTTTGTAACTTCTTTTGGATGTATGCCTGTTTTTATTGCATAATTTTCTGTTGGTAAACCAAAAGCGTCCCAGCCCATAGGGTAGAGAACATTATAGCCCTCTGCTCGTTTTTTTCTTGCTAAAATATCCATTGCTATTTGATTGGGCGTGTGACCTACATGTAAACCAGCTCCGCTTGGATATGGAAATTCTACTAAAATATAATAT
>CALVOB010000063.1 GCA_944350095.1 uncultured Clostridia bacterium | reverse complement strand
ATTTTCATCTTAATCCACCCAACCCCAACATATACTCTGGTGTTAGGATTGGATATCGGGTTGTCCGCCAAATAGCTAAATAATTGTAATCGGCGATTTTTTAGTTTTTATAATTTGACATAACCTTGGTTTTTTATAAAATTTTTTAGAATTGAATAAATAAAAATGCTTATATAAAAAGTTTAATATAAATTTTATTAAATTAATAAAAAAATAACTAAGATTAAAATCTTTTAGAAATTGATGCAAAATTCTTTGGCGTAAGGCACATTAAAAAATTTGCACTTATCTGAATTGCAATTGATAACCTTTTATTGCTTTGTTTATCACAAAATTAGGAGAATAAAAAATGATAGAAAAAATTTCAAGTATGGCAATTGTTATTGTAAAAAAAGAAAAAAATTTAAAAGTTTTATTATTAAATAACGATGGTGAATGGGTTTTCCCAAAAGGACATATTGAGTCAAATGAAACAGAACTCCATGCTGCCATTAGAGAATTACATGAAGAAAGTAATGTTGTAGTTTATGAACAAGAATCTATTGGTCAAGTAGATGAATACAAATTCTATTTTAGTGGAGAAAATGCAGTCAAAATCATTAAAGTTTTTGCTTTCATAATTAATGATGAAAGAGAAATTACTTACAATAAAAATGAAGGCTTTATTGATGGAAAATGGTTTGCAATTGATGACGCATCAAATATTTTAAAACATGACGATGCAAAAAATGTTCTTAGAAAAGTTATAAAAAAATTATAATATGGAAGAACTTATGAAAAAAATTAGATTAGGTCAAAGTTCAACTTACAAAATATTGTAATTTAAAATGTTACTTTTCCGTCAAGCCAATTTTAAAGACACATGGACAATAGAGGCAGTCTTTTAGAATTCACATCTAATTTTCAACAATTTAAACTAAAATTGTAGTATTATATTTTAAATAATGGAGATTAAATTTTGGATAATTTGAATAAAGCTTTGTCTTATTTAAAAAAATATTTATAAAAATTGTGATTTAATTACTTTTATACAGCTTTTTCCTGAAAAAATAAACTTTATTAAGACGATGGGGTTTGCTTTATATATGATAATTCAATTATATGTATATCCACTAATAATAAAAAGGTAGCAATAAGGGCTTCAAAGTTATGCTCTAAAATTACATCAGCCATTTGCAAAACCAAGCATGACTTTACTGTATTAAACAATATAAATAAATTCAAAAATGTGGAAAAAGTTTATCAATTCATTTTTAAAAAAACTACCCCCTATTACAATGAAAATATAAAAGAATTATCGCTAAAATATGCAAAATTCATAGTAGACACTTACTCTAAAAGCACAACAACAGAAGAAATTAAAAATCTTATGAAATATTTTAAATTTTATGGATATTTTGAAGATAATAAAATTAAAGGATATACAGGCAGACACATTGATGGCGAAATTGGCTTTATTGAAGTTTTACCACAATATCAAAGACAAGGAATAGCTACAAAATTGTTAAAAAAAATTATTAATGAAAACACCAGTATAATACCATACTCTCAAATTTTGATATCTAACAAAATATCAATAAAGCTTCACAAAAAATTGAAAGCCAAAAGATACAAAAAAATAGTGTATTGGTGTTATTAACTAAATAAATAAATTAAAAACACATTGTTAATGTGTTTTTATATTATAAATAATTGTTTAATTTACTTTGTTTTCTATTAATTATCAAATATTTTAAATTAATTAAATTTTGTATTGCATTATTGCACTTTTTCTTCACCTTGAATTCCGTATTCTTTATCAATGGTTGTTTTTATGGCGTTGTATTGATTATCATAATCTACAAAATGTTTCTTTTCCTTTTCTTCTAACTTGATCATAAATTCTCCTAAACCAATATTTTGCAAAGATTAATTTAATACAATCGTAAACAAATTTAACTATTTTAACTACAATTAGTATAGCAAATCTTAATAGCTGTCAATA
The DNA here is from genome assembly GCA_944350095.1 of uncultured Clostridia bacterium. Taxonomy (GTDB): domain Bacteria; phylum Bacillota; class Clostridia; order Christensenellales; family UBA1242; genus Caccopulliclostridium. The sequence continues at coordinate 8,389 of CALVOB010000063.1, read as the reverse complement.
TTAATATATTTATATATATTATTTGTCTACGCTTTATTTTTTTATAAAATTGTGTTAATATAACCTAAAATTAATTTTTTACGAGTATTATTAATAAATATTAAAAGGAATTTTATATGTTAGAGTTAAAAAATATTTCTAAAACTTATGTAATGGGCGATTTGAAAGTGGAAGCATTAAAAGGTGTTTCCGTTAGATTTAGAGAAAACGAATTCGTTTCTATTTTAGGTCCTTCTGGTTGCGGAAAGACTACTTTTTTAAATATAATTGGAGGTTTAGACAAATATACAAGCGGCGATTTATTTATAGAAGGTAAATCAACAAAAGATTTTACAGATAAAGATTGGGACGCTTATAGAAATTCAAAGATTGGTTTTGTTTTTCAAAGCTATAATTTAATACCACATTTAAGTGTACTTGAAAATGTTGAGCTTAGCCTTACTCTTTCTGGCATAAAGCCAAAAGAAAGAAAGGAAAGAGCTAAAAAGGCTCTTAGTGATGTAGGGCTTGTAAGCGTTGTTAACAAAAAGCCAAATCAACTTTCAGGCGGACAAATGCAACGCGTTGCTATTGCAAGAGCACTTGTAAACAATCCTCAAATAATTTTAGCTGACGAGCCAACAGGCGCACTAGATAGCGAAACTAGTGTGCAAATTATGGAAATTTTAAAGAAAATTTCTAAAAAGCGTTTAATAATTATGGTAACTCACAACCAAGATTTAGCAGAAAAATATAGTTCAAGAATTATAAATATTTTAGACGGAGTAATTACAAACGATTCTTCCCCTTACTCCCCTAGAAAACATAAAAACGATATTTTACCCTCTAAAAAAGATAAAACTTCTATGAGTTTTCTTACGGCTTTTAATTTATCTTTAAAAAATCTATTTAGCAAAAAAGGAAAAACTATTTTAACAAGTTTTGCAGGAAGTATAGGAATTATTGGTATTGCACTGATACTTGCAGTTAGCTCTGGTTTTACAAATTACATAAACAATATGCAATCCGACACTTTAAGTGGATATCCTATATCTATTTCAACTGTGGCAATAGATTACAACTCTTTTACAAGTGGAATGCCTGAACTTCCTGAAAATGGAGAAGATGGACAATTAAATATTTATGACCTTTCGCAAATTATAGGTAACTTTGGTCATTTCAACTATTTGTCTTCTGAGTTCGTAAATTACATGCAGAATTATTATAAAAAAGATCAAGAAAGACCAAATCCAGAATTGAATTCTTTACAAATTCAATATGCAACAAATTTAAAAATACTTACAAATACTGATAATGGTATAATAAAATTAAATACAAGCACAACTACAAGTAGTTTATACGGAACAACTTCTTCCCTGTTCTTTGAAGGATTTGCCGATAAAAATTTTGTTCTTTCTTACTATGATGAAATAGCAGGACACTATCCAACAAATAGTAGCGAAGTAGCCCTTATTATAAGTTCTGATAATACAATTTCAAAGCAACAATTAGATAAATTAGGGATTTCTTATTCTTCAAATGAAAATGGAACTTTTTCTCCATTAGATATTAGTTCTATTTTAAATAAAGAATATAAAGTTATTTTAAATGATGAATATTATGTTAAAGAATTTGATAATAAAAATAACATTATAGGCTTTAAAGAAAACACCGATTTAAATTCTATGTATGAAAGCACTAACACTAAAACACTAACAATTAGTGGTGTTCTTAGATTAAAAGATGATGCCTCTTCTTCCTTGTTCGATGAAGGCATAATGTATCTTCCTGAATTCAGAGAAGAATATATAGAAAATTGCAAAAATTCTGAAATAGCAAAACTTACAATTGCCAATAAGGATAGTTATAAACTTTATGTGCCATTTGAAATTGATGTTAGTGAGTTGAAATCTTTTATTGGAGATAACAACCCTTTTATATTTAATGACACACGAACAATGCAATATATAATTCAAAATCAATATAACATAGAGATATCCATTGACGAAGTTGTAAACCTTGCATTGCAAGCCGTGGGTGCAAGTTCAATTCCTACAGGAATCTACTTATACCCCACATCTTTTGAAGCAAAACAAAATGTTTTAGATTATATATCTGAATGGAATTCTTCTAGCCAAGGTGAAAAAAATAATATTGTATATACAGACGCAACAGAATTCCTTACCTCTACGCTTGGACAGTTAATCGATATTATATCTTATGTTCTTATAGCATTTGCAAGTATTTCATTAATAGTTTCATCTATAATGATAGGAATAATAACTTATACCTCAGTAATAGAAAGGACAAAAGAAATTGGTGTACTAAGAAGCATAGGTGCAAGAAAAAAAGATATTTCAAGGCTTTTTAATGCCGAAACAACAACTATTGGGTTGATTTCAGGTATTATTGGTATTGCTGTTACATATTTGTTTTGTCCAATAATTAATGCTATTATTAATAGTGTTGCAGGAGTTAATGTTGGTCAAATAGCCATGCTTAATCCATTACATGGACTTATACTAATTGCTATAAGCATTGTTTTAACATTAATTAGCGGACTTATTCCTAGTAGAATTGCTGCTAAAAAAGACCCTGTGGTTGCACTTAGAACAGAATAATTTTTTAACACGCTTTTAAATATTTGAATATATATTTTCTATGAAAAAAATAGAAAATTTTAAAGAGAAACAAATGAGAATAGGTAAAAATTGCAGAATATCTAAAAATGCTATTATAGAAAAAGGAGCTATAATTGGCAATAATTGCATAATTGAAGGTTCATCTCATATTTTTTCTAATGCAAAAATAGAGAACTCTACTATTGTAAATTCTATTATCAAAGAAAAGGCAATTATAACTAATAGTGTTATTACAGACTCTTTTGTAGACGAAAAAACTAGTGTTGGTCCATATTCTCACATTAGAGGTAACGCAAAAATTGGCAAAGAATGCAAAATAGGAAATTTTGTTGAAATTAAAAATTGTCAAATTGGTGATAGAACAAAAGCTTGTCACCTTGCCTATCTCGGAGATGCAGAAATAGGAGAAGACTGCAACATTGGGTGCGGAGTTATATTTGCAAATTATAATGGACTTGAAAAATATAAAACTTTTGTTGGAAATAGAGTATTTATTGGTTGCAATTCTACAATAGTAGCCTCCTGCACCTTACAAGATGAATGTTTTATTGCTGCTGGTTCTACAATTACAAAATGCGTAGATAAAAGAAGTTTTGCAATTGCGCGATCAAGACAAGAAAATAAAGAAGCATTTTATAACCCTTATCTAGAAAATTTTAAACGAGCAAAAATTTATTTCGGAACAGACGGAATTAGAGGAATTGCTTTTAGTGAGCTTACAGAAGAACTATGTAACTCTGTTGGTAATGCTCTTTGTCAATTAAAACAAAATCCTAAAATATTAATAGGAAGAGACACCCGCCCTAGTGGTGAAAAAATATATGATGCTCTCATCTCTGGCATGATAAAAGGTGGTGCTGAAATTTTTAACATTGGAATAGCCCCCACCTCTTGCATTTCTTATCTAACAAAAAAATTAGGATTTGACTTTGGAGTAGTAATTACAGCTTCACATAATCCAAAAGAATATAATGGAATTAAAGTTTTTGGAGCTAATGGTGTAAAAATAACAGACACGGAAGAAATAAAAATAGAAAGTAAACTAAAAAACCAAATTGAAATTAATAGCGGAAAATTATTGGACTTAACAGCAGAAATATCAAGTTACGAAAAGTTTTTAAAACAAGCCTGCTTTAATTCTTTAAAAGGTTTAAAAATTGTTTTAGATTGTGCAAATGGTGCAAGCAGTAAAATAGCCCCAAAGATTTTTAAAGCACTTGGTGCAGAAGTGAAAGCAATATGCACTAAGGGAGAAATAAATAAAAATTGCGGAGCAACACATATTGAAAATTTAAAAGAAAATATGCTTGATGCAGACTTAGGTTTTTCATTTGACGGAGATGCAGATAGAGTTTTAGTTTTAAATAAAAATTTAAAATTGCTAGACGGCGATAAAATTATTTATCTTCTTGCAAAATATAAGATAAGTAAAGGTGAAAAAATAAGCAAAGTTGTAGGCACAATAATGACTAATTCTAAAATAGAAGAACTATTAAAAGAAGATAAAATAGAGCTTGTAAGAACACCTGTTGGAGATAAATACATAATTGAAGAAATGTTAAAAAATGGAGAAATAATTGGGGGCGAGCAAGCAGGACATATTATTATTGGCGATAAACATATTACAGGAGATGGTATTTTAACAGCTATAATAATAGCCTCAATCTACAAAGAAAATAAAGAATTATTTGAAAAAGTAGCTAACATAGAGGTTTATCCAACTGCAACAAGAGAAATAATAACAAAAAATTTTAAAGCAAAAAATATATTAAAAGATGAAAATGTAATTTCGGCAATAGAAAATGCAAAAAAACATGCACGTGTAGTTGTAAGACCAAGTGGAACAGAGCCTAAAATCAGAATTATGGTAGAAGGTCAAAAAAATATTGAAAAATATGCAGATAAAATAAAAGCAGAAATAGAAAAAATTATAAATATTATGGCAGAAAATTAAAAATAGCTATTTTTAGCTATTTTTTTATTATTTTTAATTTATTTTTATGTAAAATATGTTAAAATAATTTTATGGAATTTAAAGTTGTTAATTTAAAAGAATTTAATCCAACCGTAGAAATCGCAATTGCAAATTTAGATATTGAACTTGAACTAAGTAAAAAATCTAATATAAAAGCAATAAAATTTATTCATGGTTATGGTTCTCATGGTCAAGGCGGAGCAATATGTATTGCCGTTAGAAGACATCTAATAAATTTAATGAAAAATAAAAAAATAAAATTTTATATTACAGGCAGTGAATGGACATTAGAAGACGAGCGGGCTCGCGAAATAATATATGCTTGTCCAAGTTCACCTCCTGATGAAGATTTAGGAAATTTTAATCCTGGAATTACCATTGTTTGTTTAAAATAAATTAAAATTAATTTTAATTATAAAAGTACTAATAATACTAACTAAAAAAAATAAAACTGCAACTTTTAGCAGTTTTATTTTTATATTAACAAAACAATAAAACTAATTGTTTTCTCGTAATAATATATCTCTTGCAGCAACAAGCCCTGTGGCCGCCGCCACTACTATATTTCCCGCTTTACCTGCGCCATCTCCAACAAAGTACAAATTTTTATCTTTAATTTTGAAATGATTATCTGTTTCTATTTCATTAGAAAAGAACTTTATTTCTGGACCATAAAGAAGAGTTTCACCATTATTTACACCCGGAATAATTTTATCTAATTCTTCTAATCCCTCTAATATATTCGTAATAATTCTATATGGCATAACCAATGCTAAATCACCTGCAACACAATCTTTAAGCGTTGGTTCTATAAAACCTTTATTTATTCTATGCCATTCACTTCTTCTACCCTGTCTTAAATCTTTAAGTGTTTGTATAATTGGCTTTTTGTCTCCAAGAACATTGGCAATTCTAGCAATAGACTCTCCATACTGTCTTGTATTGGTAACAGGTTGAGTTAAAGTTACTTTACTAATAAAGGCAAAATTAGAATTATTCGATTTAACATTTTTCAATGCGTGACCATTAACACAAATATAGCCATAATAATTTTCTTTTGTTACATATCCACCAGGATTAGTGCAAAATGTTCTTATTTCATCACCATAAGTTTTTGTTTTTATAAATATAGTTGGATCATATATTACATTTGTAATACTTTCCAATACTTCTTTACGAACTTCAACTCTAACACCTATTTCTATGCTTTGAGATGTATATGTAATTTCATGCTTATCTAACAATGTTTGTAACCAGCCCGCGCCCGTTCTACCTGGTGCAACAACTACATATTTTGCTTGAAAATTTCCCTTTTTACCTTTATGATTAAAGATTACATTATTTGTTCCGTCTTTTAAATCTTCAATATCTTCAACATCAAAATCTTCTAAAATTTCAACACCTGCATTTTCTAGATATGTAGTAAAATTTTCAATATGTTCTGGAAGTGTGTCCGAGCCTAAATGTTTTTGTTTTATAACAAGAAGCCTTGCCCCTTTTAAAGTAACTTCTTTTTTTATTTCTTCACATTTATCCATATTTTTAGGATAAACTTCGGCATCCATTCCAAATTTATTAAAAATTTCCTCAGTATCATCTATTAACTTATAGGCATCACTTTCGCCCATATATTTAAAAAGGTCACTTTTGCCAAGTTTTGGAATAAAATTTAATTTTCCATCACTAAAAGTTCCTGCACCACCATAGCCAGAAAGAATTTGACAAGGATTACAATTTACGCATTTCCCTGTTGTTTTCATAGGGCACACCCTGTTTTTTGCCCTCTTACCTTGGTCAACTAAGCAAACCTTTAAATTTTTGTTTTTAGAAATTAGTTCATAAGCAGTAAAAAGCCCAGCAGGCCCTGCCCCTACTATCAAGACATCGTAAGTCATATTGCCCTCCAAGCTAATTGTATTATAAAACTTACAAAATATCAACAAAAATTGCAAAAACATTAAAATTAAAAAAACACTTTAAAAAAATAAAGAGATATGATATATTAATATTGGAGAAAGATTATGAAAAATATAAAGTATTATATATTTTATGATAATAATAAATCAGCAATTACTGTTTTTAGCGTAGAAAGATTTACAAAATTATATAACAAAGAAATAACATCTAAGAAATTACCCAATGAAATAAAAGGACATAATGTGCTTTTTACGAAATGCATATTAAATTCATGTAATATATTAGAAAACATGAAGTCTGCATCTTTAATAGTAAAAGATGCCGAATATGATGAAATTAAATTTATAAATGCAAGCGAAGAACCTGAGTTTAATTTCAGAATAAAATTAAAGAATGAAAATGGACTAGAACAAACCACTTTTATATTTTGTAGCACAGATACAATAAACGAAAATAAAAATACAGTTATAGTTCCAATTTATAAACAATTACAAATAGTAAATATGTTAGATAATCAGAAGTGAAAATTATTTCATTAAACTTTATAAAGCTTTAAAAAAAATCTTGGTAAAACCAAGATTTTTTTTGCACACAAATATCTTTTTTAAAATAATTATTTAAGTTCAACTGTTGCGCCAGCTTCTTTAAGCATAGCTTCCATTTTCTTGGCTTCTTCTGTAGGAACATTTTCCTTGATTGTTGAAGGAGCATTGTCTACAAGACCTTTAGCTTCTGAAAGTCCAAGTCCTGTAATTTCTCTTACAGCTTTAATAACTGCAATCTTGTTTGCGCCAGCTTCCTTTAATGCAACTGTAAATTCTGTTTTCTCTTCAGCTGCTGGAGCTGCTGCGCCAGCTACTGGAGCTGCAACTGCTGCAACTGTAGCTTGTGCACTAACGCCAAATTCTTCTTCTAACATCTTAACAAGTTCACTAACTTCAACAATTGTAAGTGATTTGATTTCTTCTAACATTTTATTTAAATCTGCCATTTTAATTTTCTCCTTAAAAATTTTTATTAACCTTTATTGGCAACTGCATTAAGTGCAATTGCAAGCCCCTGTGTAGGAGCATTAAGCACACGCGCAAGGTTGGTAGCGGGTGCATTTAACATACCTAATAGTTGTGCTATTAGAACTTCCTTTGATGGGAGTTTTGCTAATGCCTCAACAGCTTTACTGTCTACAACTGTTCCGTTAAGGATACCAAACTTAATTTCCATTTTTTTGGTTTCCTTGATTGTGTCCACAATAACCTTAGCAGCCCCTACTTCATCTTTATTGCTAAAAGCAACAGCAGTAGTTCCTTCTAAGTATTTTTCACAACCATTAATTCCTAGAGCTTCTAATGCTTTAAGCATTAAACGGTTTTTATAAACCTTGTAATCAGCTCCAGCTTCACGGAAAGCTTTTCTCATTTTTGTGTCTTCACCGGCAGTCAAACCGCGATAATCCACGAAAGCAATTGATTTAGCGCTTTGAATTTTATTCTTAATATCTTCCACCAAAGCTTTTTTCGCTTCAAAATTAGCGCTCAATTTTAGCCTCCTTTTAATAAATTTGTGTGCAATTCTTTAAAAAATAACCCGCGCCGTGGTAAAGGACGCGGGGATAATATCTCCTAAAAGTTCTTTACCTCGGCAAGCAACCTATAAGGTTTTACGACTAAACAACTTGCTGTCTTTGGAAAAGGTTATATTTTACATACCTTGCTATTTTACATAAGTAAATCTCGTTTGTCAACAGTTTTTATAAAAATTTTATAATATTTTATTATAAAGCTTTTTTTGATTGACTTTTTATTATTTTTTTCAATTATTATTTTTATGAAAATCAAAAAAAATATTTTTTGAAGTTATCTTTTTTCTTTATTTTTAT
>CALVOB010000062.1 GCA_944350095.1 uncultured Clostridia bacterium | reverse complement strand
CTACTCCTTTATACTTTTCTCCAACTTCAAGCTCTTTTATGTGTGTAATCTTTGGATTATCATAAAGCTGTTTTAGACCAAGAGAAACCTTTTTGTTTTCTTTATCAATTTTAATTACCCTAAATTGTCTAGTTTCTCCAACCTTTAAAATTTCATCAGCACTACTAATTTTATCATAAGAAATATCAGAAATATGAAGTAAACAGTCTATTCCGCCTACATTTATAAAAGCACCAAATGGTACAATTCTAACCACTGTTCCTTCTACAACTTTATTTATAAAAATGCTTGACCAAAAAGCTTTTTTATTTTGCTCTTCAATTTGATCTGAAAGCATTTTAACTGAAGCTATAATAGTCTTTTTTTCTCTGTTAATTTCTGTTGCAATAGCTTCAAGTTGTTTATTTTTTAGTTTTCCAACATATCCTATTTCTTTGCTTGAAACTTCGTCGGCAGGTATATATATTTCATATTCACCAAGTTTAGAACATAGTCCCCCATCTTTAATTGAAGATACAACAAAAGAAAACTTTGAACCAAGTTTTATTTTTTCTGCAGTTTGTGAACCTATAATTATTTGGTCAGCTTGAGATTTTGAGGCTATAATCATTCCATCTTCAGTTTTTTTATTGGTTATTATAACTTTGAACCTATCACCTATTTTTACTTGTTCAAAATTTATAAAATCTTCTTTAGGGATATATGAATCTCGTTTACCGCCTATATTAAATATAACTCCATCATCTCGCTTTAATACAACTACTCCTTCAACTATTTTTCCAGCCGAATAAGTTTGAAAAGATTTATCTATTGCATCTAAGTTAAATTGCGTCTCCATGTTCTTCTCCTTGGTTTAAATTTTCTTCATCGCTAGTAAACATTTCAATATCTTCACCTTGTAAAAACTCTGGAACTTCTTCCTCTTCTGGTAGTTTAAAATCATTATAAAGACTATCAGATTTATCTTCGTCTTCGGTTTTTATTAATGCTATTCTGTCTAAAAGTTCCTCATAATTAGGTAGTTCATCTATATCTTTTAAATCAAATCTCTTCAAAAATTCATCTGTTGTACCAAATAATAATGGTTTGCCTACTGCATCTTTTCTGCCAACAACCTCTATCATTTTATGCTCTGTTAAAAGCTGTACAGTATAGTCGCAATTTACACCTCTTATTTCTTCTATATCAAGTTTTGTTACAGGTTGTTTATAGGCTATTATCGCTAGAGTTTCAAGTGCCGCTTTTGTAAGGGCTTTTTCTCTTATTGGGTTTAAAATTTCAGATATATAACTTGAATATGCTGGATTTGAACAAAGTTGAATTTTATCTTTATACTCTATTATATGAATTCCATTATCTTCACTAAGTTCTTTTTTAAGCTCTTCCACAGCCTTTTTTACTTCTTTAATATCACAATTTTCAAGTGTTGAAAAAGCTGAAAGCTGGATACCCTCACCTGCTACAAAAAGTGTTGCTTTTATTATTTCCTTTAAGTTTTTATTCATGTATGCTCCTATTTTTCATTTTCAAAAATTTCAATCTCTGCAAAAGCAGATGTTTGAACTGCTTTTATAATTTGTAATTTTAAAAGTTCAAGTACTGCTAAAAATATATTGATAAGTTCACTTTTAGTTTGGTCTTCTTCAAAAAGTTCGGAAAATTTTAAATGTTTATTTTCTCTTATAAGATTTTTTATAGATATTATTTTTTCAGCTACTGTAAACCTATCCTTTTCAATTTTTTTAGGTTCATCTTTTATTATTTTTTCATCGGATTTAGCTAAGATGGCTACAAACGCATCTAGAAGTTTATCTAAAACCATATCTTTAAGAACAAATCTTGGTGCTCCCACACTAGAATCTGGTGCTTTATACATTTTATCTATATCTTCTATTTGTTTTAAGTCCTGACTAGCTTCTTTGAATATTTGATATTCTTTCAAGCGTTCCAAAAGTAGTTTTTCTTCGTCAACTTCGTCAGGTAAATTTTCTTCTGGTCTTGGAAGTAAACTTTTAGATTTTATTTCTATTAAAGTGGCTGCTACTGTAATAAATTCTGTTGCTCTATCCATATCAAGCTCATCTAAACCTTGCATATATTCTAAATATTGTTCGGTTATATCAGCAAGTTTGACATCAGCTATGTCCATCTTTGCTTCTTTTATAAGATGTAACAATAAATCTAGTGGACCTTCAAAGTTGTCCAACTTAAACTTATATTTATCATCAAACATATTTTCTTGAATGTTTTCTTCCATTATAAAAATAGCCCCCAAAAACTAAAGAATAGCGTTTCTATACCAGTTACAACATATGAATAAAATAAATCAAATAAAGGTGTAATTAAAATAATAAGCAAAATTATAGAACCGTATTTCTCCATAAAAACTACGAATTTATTATCATACTTACAAAAACTTTTTATAAAGTTAAACCCATCTAATGGATAAATTGGAAGTAAATTAAATATAGCAAGTGCTATGTTTATTGAAAAGCTAAATAATAAAAAATATTGTAAGAAGAAGAAAAATAAATTTGTAGGATTTAATAATAAACTAAAATAAAAAAATCCGCTAAATAAAAATGCAAGTATGATATTTGTTAAAATTCCTGAAATAGATACCCAAGCCATTCCAGCTTTAAATCTTTTAAAACGAAGAGGATTTACTTCAACAGGCTTTGCCCAACCAAAACCAACAAGAATAAAACAAAGCATACCAAAACCACTAATATGAGCAAAAGGATTAAGGGTTAATCTACCCTGCAATCTTGGAGTATCATCTCCCATTTTAGTAGCAACAAGTGCATGAGAAAACTCGTGTGCAGTCATCCCAATGCAAACAGCTATTAAATATGCTACAATTAAAGCTATAATTTCCCAAGCTCCAAGTTGTGAACTTAATGCAAGTAAAAAATAAATCATACTTAAATATTATATATTATTAATAAATATAAATCAAGGATTTTGATTTGTTTGACGAAGAAAACTTTTTGTAGTAAAATAAACTTTATGAAAGAAAAAACAGTTTTAATAACGGGTGCTTCAAGAGGTATAGGCGCAGAGTGTGCAAGAGTTTTTGCTAGAAATGGCTATAATGTTGCTTTTTGCTATAATAAATCGGAAGAAAAAGCAAATGAGCTTAAAAATGAGCTTATAAATTTAGGCTCAGATGTCTATTGCGAAAAGGCAGATGTTACTAATAAAAATGAACTAGAAAAATTTGTTGAAAATTCAATAAAAATCTTTAAAAAAATAGATGTTTTAATAAACAACGCAGGAGTTGCTCTTCAAAAACTTTTTATAGATTGTAATGAAAATGATTACGATTTAATTTTTAATACTAATTTTAAAAGTATGGTAATAGTAACAAATTTAGTATTAAAAAATATGCTAAAATTTAAAGAAGGTAAAATTATAAATATTTCATCTATATGGGGAGAAATTGGAGGTTCTTGTGAAGTTTTATACTCCGCCTCTAAGTCAGCTTGCAATGGTTTTACCAAAGCTCTTGCAAAAGAATATGGCAGAATGAATATAACAGTAAATGCTATATCCCCTGGTTTTATTGATACAGATATGAATAAAAATTTAACTACTAAAGAAATAAATGAATTTAAAGAAAATATTAGCTTAAATAAATTAGGAACTCCAAATGATGTAGCAGAGCTTGCTTTATTTTTAGCCAATAAAAAATCCGATTATATAACCGGACAAATTATTGGAGTAAATGGAGGAATTAATTAAGTTTAACATTTTTTAATATTTCTTCCACAACTTCATTTATTGTTAGAGAAGTAGTATCAATTTTAATTGAATCTTTTGTACAAACAAGAGGTGCGACTTTTCTTGTCATATCATTTTTGTCTCTTTGAATAAGGTCTTCTAAAATATCATTATAATTTACTTTTTCTCCCCTATCTATTCTTTCTTTATATCTTCTTTTAGCTCTTTCTTCCGCTGTTGCGTCAAGATAAAATTTATTCTTACTTTCTTTTAAAACATTGCTCGTTATATCTCGCCCCTCAACTACTAGATTTTCTTGTTTAGCTAAATTTCTTTGTAAATCTATGATGCTATTTCTAACCTCTTTATAAGCAGAAGTAACAGAAGATAACATATCCATTTCTTCCGTTCTTAAAAACTTTGTTACATCTTCACCATTCAAATATGTGTGCTGAATACCATTTTCAAATTTAACCTCTATAACGATTTTATTTAGAAGTGCTTTAACTTCTTCTATATTTTTTATATCAATTTTAGCCCTTAAACAAGCAACAGCTATAGCTCTATACAATGCACCCGTATCTAAACAATGCCAGCCTAATTTGTTAGCTACAAGTTTGCTTACCGTACTTTTCCCCACACCTGCTGGGCCATCAATAGCAACACTTAACATATACTTTCTCCTATATATTATTTTTAACATTTTTAATAAAATCTAAAGTTTCATACAAACTCATGTTTAATCTTTCATCTTTAAACATTGTAATAGATTTATCTAATATTGAAGCACAGTCTTGCCATCTTGCATTATTATAAAAATTTATTGACCTAATAAAAATTTCATAAATATCTTCACCATCAAATGTATTTTCTGGTAAATTGTATATTAAACTTTCAACAAAAGGCTGATATAATGGCTTACTATATAAATTATAGTAAAGCATATTATAAATTTTTATTAAGCTTAAAACTTTATCTTCTTTTCCTTCTGCTTTTTCTCTTAAATTATCAAAACGCTGATTAAAATCGTATTCATAAAATTTATTTAAAATTTTATTGTAAACTGAATATTTATTACCTTTTTTTATTGCAGGATATATATTAACAGGAAATGTAAAATCATCGCCTGTTATGCTTACAATAGAATTAGTAACACTTACAATTGTTAAAGGAGTGATATAATTTGAGATGTTATTTACAAGGTCTAAACACAAAACATTTAAATCATACTTTCCTTTCAATTGAGCTGTAATTGTAGTTTGGTCATTTAGTTTTTTATTTCTTTTTTTTCTTTTTTTTCTAATTCTAGATTTTTTCCATGCAAACTTTAAACGCTCCCAAAAAGATTTAAATTTATTTTTTGTTATCTTAATGGTGTTGAGTTCTATTTGAGGGCTTTTAATAACTAAAAACACATCTAAATTCGAAACAGGGGTAATTGCTCCATTAGCAAATTCATTTATAGGCACAACTTCTGTATCTGAACCTATTATTGCATTTTTTTTGCTAAGGTCAGACATTACAGAAGATAAAATTTGTAAAAGTCTTGAATAATTTTCTTCAATGATTTCATTGTCTATATCTTTAGTAAAGCCAATTATAGTTTGTTTATCAAAAACTCCCATATCATTCCTTTTAAGGTCTAATAACTTTTATGCCACCCATAAATGGAACTAATACTTCTGGAACTGTTACGCTTCCGTCTTCATTTTGATATTGTTCTATTATTGCTGGGAAAAGCCTTGATGTTGCAAGTCCAGAAGCATTTAAAGTATGGCAATACTTTGTTTTATGTGTTTCTTTATCACGGTACCTAATTGCCCCGCGTCGTGCTTGATAATCGTTAGCATTGCTTACTGAAGACACCTCTTTATAAACTTCCATGCTTGGAATCCAAACTTCAATATCATAAGTTCTTGCCATAGAATGAGAGCAGTCCCCTGCTGCAAGCTTAGAAATTTGGAAATGAAGCCCTAGTTTTTCTACTAAGCTTGAAGCTTTATTTACAAGTTCTTCAAAACTTTGTTTAGAATTCTTTTCAGTTGCATAATGAACCATTTCAACCTTATTAAACTGATATCCTCTTATCATACCTCTTTCTTCTGTTCTATAACTTCCTGCTTCACATCTATAACATGGAGTATAAGCAAAATATTTTTTAGGAAGATCGTCCTCTTCTAATATTTCATTTCTGTGTAAATTTACAAGTGCAGTTTCAGCAGTTGGCAAAATAAATTTTTTAGGTTCTTGATTTTCAAGCCAAAAAACATCTTCTTTAAATTTAGGAAATTGACCAGCTACAAATCCAGACTCATAATTCAAAATATGAGGTGGTAAAATAAATTCATAGCCATCTTTTAAATGTTCAGAAATAAAATAGTTTATAAGCGCCCATTCAAGCCTTGCACCTAGACCTTTATAAATCCATGTGCCTCTTCCGCTAATTTTAGCAGCACGAGAATAATCTATTATTCCAAGTTTTTCACATAGTTCAACATGGTCTTTGGGTTTAAAACTAAATTCAGGTTTTTTGCCAACAGTTTTTATAACTTTGTTGTTCTCCTTTTCTCCAGGAAGTAAATCTTCATCTGGCATATTAGGAAGTGGACTTACAAAATCATCTATTTCTTTCTCACAGTTTTTTAAATCTTCATCTAAATTTTCAATTTCTAAGTTAAGTTCTTTAACTTTGGCAAAAATTGAGTTAATATCTCCTCCCTCTTTTTTAACAACAGGAACGGAAGCTGAAAGCTTATTTTTTTCATTTTTTAAAGCATCTACTTTTACAATAAGTTCCTTTCTAGTATCCATAAGTTTTATGAGATTAGAAAAATCTACATCCCAACCTTTCTTTTTAAGTGCATCTTGCACAAATTTTGGATTTTCCTTAATTAAATTTAAGTCTAACATATTTTCTCCTTTATAAACATTTTGTTAAAATAAAATATATCACAACTAAAATCTTTTGACAACTTTTTTAAAAGAGTTTAAAATATATTTATGAGTTCGAATTATTTTCAAGATAGAGATAAAAATAATATAGAAAAGATTTCAAGATATATGCAAAGCTTGCCTAAATTCTGTTTTAATTATTTCTTAGATTTAGAACCTTATACCTCTACTCTTTCAAGACTTAATTATGCAATGGATTTAAGAGTTTTTTTTGATTTTTTAGCAAAGTATAAATTCTCTTGCAAAACAAAAGAAATAACACTAGAACAATTGAACAAAGTAACATCAGATGATATAAGCTCTTATTTAAGTTATCTCTCCTATTATAGTTTTAATGGAAAAAATTGTAAAAATGGAGAAAAAGGTAAAGCAAGAAAACTTTCTAGCATAAGAAGTTTGTTTAAATATCTTTTCAATAAAGAAAAGATAAATTCAAATGTTGCAAGCAAGGTAACGACACCTAAAATTCATCAAAAAGACATTTTAAGATTAGAAGTTGATGAAGTTGGTAAGTTGATAAACCAAGCAGAAAATCCTTTTTTACTTACAAAACAACAACAAGGTTTCAATAAACATACACAAGAGCGAGATGTAGCAATGCTTACATTGTTTTTAGGCACAGGCATTCGTGTAAGCGAATGTGTTGGATTAAATGTAGATGATGTAGACTTTGATAATAATGCATTTAAAATAACACGAAAAGGTGGAAATCAAGTTATACTTTATTTTGGAGATGAAGTAAAAGAAGCTTTAAAAAAATGGCTGGAAGTTCGAGAGCAAAAAAAATTACCTCCAGAAGAAAAGGCTTTGTTTATCTCACTACAAAATAAAAGAATTACAGTTCGTGCAGTAGAAAATTTGGTTAAAAAATATTCTCGAGCTGTAACACCATTGAAAAAGATATCTCCACACAAATTAAGAAGTACATACGGAACTAATCTTTATAGAGAAACAGGAGATATTTACATTGTTGCTGATGTGTTAGGACATAAAGATGTAAATACAACAAAAAAACACTATGCAGCTATTAGTGAAGATAAAAGACGCTCTGTTGCAGATATTGTAAAACTAAGAAATTAAAACAAATGTTTGACAAATTTTAATTTTTATGCTATTTTTTAATAGTAAGGCATATGCCAAAGGAGTACTTATGAAAAAAAGTGAAATTAATCTTGCAAAACTTTTGACATATCTAAAAAATTATCAATGTCAACATGGTTATACTCCTAGCTATCGAGAAATGGAAGCATACTTAGGTATAAAATCAGTCAATACCGTAGATTATTATTTAAATAAATTAATAGAACGTGGATTAATTAGAAAAAACCCATCAAAAAAACGTGCCATTGAAATTGTTGATGAAACAAAAATGCTTAAAAATAGTATGGAAATGGTAAGGCTTCCACTTTTAGGAAAAATAGCTGGTGGTCAACCAATTATGGCTGAAGAAAATTTAATAGAAACCTACTCTATTTCTAAAAACTTTTTTGGAACAGACCAAGATTTATTTCTTTTAAAAGTAGTTGGAGATAGCATGAAAGATGCTGGTATAAGCAATGGTGATACAATAATAGCCAAAGTTCAAAATACAGCTGACGATGGTGACATAGTAGTAGCAAGGCTTGACAGCGGAACAACAGTAAAGAAGTTTTATAGAGAAAAAACAGGATATAGATTACAACCACAAAATCCCCTACACTTTCCAATTTATACTCTTGAAGTAGAAATTTTAGGAAAAGTAATAGG
>CALVOB010000061.1 GCA_944350095.1 uncultured Clostridia bacterium | reverse complement strand
ACTACAAATAATAGCAATAACAATGCAATTAATATCATTAGGAATACTAATAGGAACAATAATAAAAAAAATATTATAAAAAAGGAAAAATAAAAAAATGAAATTAAATATTTATTCAATTAAAGATACAAAAATCGGGTACATGAGCCCATTATATTTACAAAATGATGGTGTAGCAGTTAGAGAATTTGCTAACTTAGCACAAAAAAAAGAACCAAATATTATAAACACAAACCCAGAAGATAAAGAACTATGGCTTTTAGGCCATTTTGATGACCAAACGGGCGAAATTCTATCAGAGGTAAGATTTATAGCGAAAGCAACCGATTATGTCATTAAGGAGGCTTAAAACATGGAATTTTACAGTTTAACAAATAAACCACCTAGAATGCCATATCCAAAAAGCAATAAAATTGTAAATACATATTCGTTAAAAATTGACAAAGCAACAGGTAAAAAAGAGCTAAAAGCAACAGGTAAAACAGATATTTACGAAAAAATACAAGAAAGCAAAGAAAGTACTTTGTTATACAATATTCTTGAAAAATACACAGCAGGAGATACAAGCGTACTAGACAAAAAACAAGGTATGTACGGAGATGTCACAGAATTACCAACAAACCTTGCAGAAGCTCAACAATTAATAATCGAAGCAGAAAATACATTCAAAAAATTGCCAATCGATATTAGAAGAGAATTCAACCACAGTGTTACAGAATTTATGGCAGGTATTGAAAACGGCAAGCTTGAACAAGTATTAATCGAAAAAGGCTTAAAAGAAAAGCCACAAGAACAAAAAGTCGAAACACAACAAACAATACAACAAGAACAAATACAACAAGGAGTAACAAACAATGCTTTATAGAAACGCACAAAGCAGATTTGCAACAAATCCTAGTATAGACATTAAAAGGTCAACATTTTTTCAAAAATACGGCATTAAAACAAGCTTCAACGCGGGACAACTTATACCGCTAGATTGGCAAGAGGTTTTACCAGGTGATACTTTTAGTGTTGACATGGCTTGCGTAGTTCGTATGAGTACACCAATTCATCCTATAATGGACGATATTTGGCTTGATACATATTTCTTCTTTGTACCTGCAAGACTTTGTTGGGAACATTGGAAGGAATTTATGGGCGAAAATACTACGAGCGCATGGGAGCAAGAAACAGAGTACGAAATACCACAAATAACAGCACCAGCAAGCACAGGTTGGACAAAAGGTACTATTATGGATTACATGGGAGTACCAACACAAAAACCTAATTTATCAGTTAATCACTTACCTGTAAGAGCTTATGTTTTAACTTGGAATGATTGGTTTAGAGATGAAAACTTACAAGACCCTGCATATATTGACCTTGGAGATACTACAACAACAGGTTCAAACGGTACAACATATGTTACAGACGCAATAACAGGTGGTATGCCTTTACCTGTAAATAAATACCATGATTATTTTACGAGTGCATTACCAGCTCCACAAAAAGGACCAGATGTATTATTACCTATTGGTGATAATGCACCAGTTATAGGAAACGGAAAAGATATAGTATTCACAAACGGCGTTACAAACGCAACAGGACAACAACAATATAAATTAGTACCGACAATGTATAGCCAATTTGGAGAAAATGCATTAACAAAAAACTTAATACCAGAATACATAAGTAGTGCTAATAATAGTACAACAATAGCAGGAATTTACGGAAATTATAACTTAGAAAGTGAAACTATACCAAACCCTATAAACAACCCAGGAATAACAACCACTAAAGGTTCAACACAAGGTTCACTAGGACTAACAACGGACCCAACAAAAAGCGGAATAATTGCAGACTTAGCAAACGCAACAGCTGCAAGTATAAATGTTGTCAGAATGGCTTTTCAAATGCAAAAAGCGCTTGAAAAAGACGCAAGAGGTGGTACTCGTTATGTTGAAATGATAAAGGCACACTTTGGTGTAACAAGTCCAGACGCAAGACAACAAAGACCAGAATATTTAGGCGGTTCAAGAATGCCAATTAATATTAACCAAGTTGTACAAACATCTAGTACAGATACAACAAGTCCACAAGGTAACACTGCGGCTTATAGCTTGACAGGTTACAAAGGAAATGGTTATACAAAATCATTTACAGAACACGGATTTGTATTAACACTTGTTGCAGTAAGAACAACACACACATACCAACAAGGTATAGAGAGGAAATGGAGCAGACAAAAAAGATTTGACTACTATTTTCCTGTATTTGCCAACATAGGTGAACAACCTATATTCAACAAAGAGATATACGCACAAGGTAACACAGAAGATACAGAGGTATTTGGATACCAAGAAGCATGGGCAGAATATAGATATGTACCAAATAGAGTAAGTGGAGCAATGCGAAGTAACTATGCACAAACACTCGACAGCTGGCACTTAGCAGATGATTATGAAAGTTTACCAATATTAGGTAATGAATGGATACAAGAAACAAAAGTAAACATTGACAGAACACTTGCAGTACAAAGCTCACAAGAAGACCAATTCTTCTGTGACTTTTACATAGTTAATAAAGCTACTAGACCAATGCCAATGTTCAGCATACCTGGACTAGCAGACCACCACTAAGGAGGATAAATGAGCGCAACAGCATTAACATTAGCAACACTTGGAACTCAAGCACTTGGTACTCTTTTCAATACAGGAATGCGACATATTGAAAGAGCAACAGATAGAAGATTCCAAGCACAAGAAGCAGAAAAAGCTAGGGACTGGTCAAAAATGATGAGCGACACAGCACACCAAAGAGAGGTCGAAGACCTAAAAGCGGCAGGGCTAAACCCTGTCCTTGCCGCTGGTGGCTCTGGTGCAAGTACACCGACAGCAAGTTCTGCACATGGCACAATGTCAGGTGGAGGAAACAACTCAAATATTTCAAACGCAATCAACGCAGCTGCTAACTTAACAAAAGCATATAGTGAAAGTAGCAGAAGAGACGAAATAAATGCGTACAACACGGCTATGTCGTTAATGAAATACATGAGTAAATAATAAAATTTTTATAAAAAATTGTGTCAGTCAGCCCCATTAACATCAAGTAAGGTTAATGGGGCCCCGACTGCCACTATAAAAGTGAGGTGATAATATGAGTTGCTATCACCCGTTACATGCTTTTAAAATTGGATTAACAAGCAAGGGAAAAGACAAGTACAGAATAACAAGCGGAGATGTCGACAGAATAGAATACTATGTTGGAAGAAAAGTATGTGTGGACCATTGGAACACAGATTATATCGAAATACCTTGCGGAAAATGTATAGGTTGCAGATTAGATTATTCGAGACAATGGGCAAACCGTTGTATGTTGGAAGCAAAACAATACAAATACAATGCGTTTATAACTCTAACATACGAAGATAGCGAACTAACTTTCAATGACGGAGCAGATAGAAAAACAGGCGAAATCATGAAAGTGCCAACACTAGTTCCAGAAGAACTAACAAAATTTATGAAAGACCTTAGAAGATATTACAAATATCACTACAACGAGGAAGGAATACGATTTTATGCATGTGGTGAATATGGAAGCAAAAACGACAGACCACATTTTCATGTAATTGTATTTAATTTGAACATTAGAGACAAAGAATACTTATTCACAAATAATAGTAAAGACAAAATATATACAAGTGAAATAATACGCAACATTTGGGGAAAAGGTCATGTCACAATAGGTGAGGTAACTTGGAACAGTGCAGCTTATACAGCTAGATATGTTATGAAAAAAATAAAAGGCAAAGACGCAAAAAAATACTATAAACTCTTAGGAGTAGAACCAGAATTCACTCGAATGAGTAGGCGAGAGGGAATAGCGAGAAATTACTACGAAGAACATAAAGACAAAATGTATGAGCTAGACGAAATTATTTTAGCAAATAAAAAAGGTATAGCTCAAAAAATAAAACCATGTAAATACTATGACAACTTGTATGACATTGAAAATCACGAGTTTATGAAAGCGCTAAAACAAAAAAGAAAACTCGAAGCAGAATATGCAATGGCAATACAACTTGGAAAAACAGATTTGACAAAAGAGGAATACATGGAAATGAAAGAACGCAAAAAAATTGCACAATTAGAAAAATTGAAAAGAACAGTTTAAGGCTTAGGACCCAGAAAGGACTTTGTAAATTCAAGGTCCTTTTTTATTGTAGTACTTTGGCGCATCAAATAATAAACAAGGCGTCTAAAATACTAAACTGCAACAGAACATCAAGGCGCTTCCGCCCTCTGCGCGACAAGGCGCATTCACCCGGGTAATTATGCGCCAACATAAACCCCACGCGCTCCATGTATTCGCGACTTGTTCAGTACAAAAAAAACTTTTTAAAAAATTATTAAAAAACAGTTGACATAAAAGTATTACATCTGATATATATTAAATCGTAATACAATTTATTACATTAAAATCAAGACATAAAAGGAGGTGAAAACAAGTGAAAGAAGCTAAGAAACTAGTATGTTTAAGATTAGACGATAATATAAAAACACAACTAGAAGCTATTGCAGACAAAAAAGACAGGACTTTTTCAAGTTTAATTCGTATAATTTTAAAAAATTACATTGAACAAGAAAAAAATCTTAGCTAAACTATTCGCAAAAGCTGTCTTTTGCGAATAGTTTGTAAGCTTTTGTTTTATTAGTTTTTGAATAAAAAGTTAGTTCCCTGCTTAAAATTTCTTTTTAGCTTAACTTAAAAATTTTTTCTTTAATACTTTTTATCTATGCATTTTTATTATATAAAAAGGGTAGCTATACTAACTACCCTAAATTATCAACAATACTCTTTAATGTTTTAAGTAATTCCCCTTTTGAACACATTATTTTTTCACCTGTTTTTCTTATCGCAATTTCTATCTCGTTGTTTTGTAAAGATCTAGGACTAATTACTATTCTAATTGGTATACCCATTAATTCACTGTCTGCAAATTTACTGCCTGCAGAAATATTTCTATCATCAAAAAGTATTTCATACCCAGCTTCTTCTAAAATATTGTTTATTTCCAATGTGGTTTTTGCAACATTTTCATCATCAAGCCTTAAAGGACATAAATATATTTGCCATGGTGCAACTGAAATAGGCCATATAATTCCTTTTTCATCTGAACTTTCTTCAACAATACTTGCAAGACACCTACCTACTCCAATTCCATAACAACCCATAATAGGATTAATCTCTTCCCCTTTGCTATCGTGAACTGTCATATTCATGCTGGCTGTATATTTTGTACCAAGTTGAAAAATGTTACCTATTTCTATTCCCCTTACTATTTTTAAATTTCCTTTTCCGCACTTTTTACATTTCTGCCCTTCTTTAACTTTTGATATATCTACAAAAGTTTCAGGTATAAAATCTCTGTTAAAAGAAAAATTCTTTATATGGTAAGGCTTAGCATTTGCGCCAACTACAAGATTTTTAGCATTTTTTAAAGATACATCATACAAAGTTATAATATCCTCTTCTTTGAAATTTTTAGGGCCTATATAACCTGCAACAATCTTTGGATGGTCTACACTAATTGCTACAACTTCTTCTTTTAAAAGATTTCTAAGTTTAATTTCGTTTACTTCTAAATCTCCTCTAATAAAAGCTATAACATATTTTTTACTTTTAGATAAATAGTAACAAACGGCTTTACATGTTTGATAAGGTTTTACATTCAAAAGCTTGCAGACATCTTCTATAGTTTTGCTATCGCCAGTGTTTACTAGTTCTGTTGGCTGTTCAATACTATCATAAATATCTAAAATAGATTCTGCAACTTCCATATTGGCACTATAGTCGCAATTGTCACAAACTACTAAACTATCTTCGCCTATATCTGTTATAAGCATAAATTCATCTGCAATTTTTCCGCCCATCATGCCAGAATCGCTTTTTACACTTACAACATTTTTCATTCCCATGCGTTTATATATTCTAAAATATGCATCTTTCACTTTTTCATAATATTCATCTAAATCTTCTTTGCTAGTGTGAAAAGAATATGCATCTTTCATGATAAACTCACGAACTCTGATTAATCCTGCTCTTGCACGAGGCTCGTCACGAAGTTTTGTTTGAATTTGATATATCATAAATGGTAGTTGGTCATAACTTTTAATAGTATTTCTAGCCAAATGAACTGCCGCTTCTTCATGAGTCATTCCTAGAACCATATCATGTTCTGCCCTATCTTTAAGCCTAAACATTTCGCTTCCAATTGAGGAATATCTACCACTTTCTTCCCAAAGTTCCTTTGGCATTAAAACGGGAAGCAAAACTTCTTGTCCGCCTATTTTATCCATTTCTTCACGAATTATTTTTTCAAGCTTTAATTGTACTCTAAAAGCTGGTGGAAGCAAAGAAAAAACCCCATTACAAACTTGTTTTATGTAACCTGCTCTTAATAGATATTCGTGACTTTTAGCTATAACACCAGATGGAACTTCTTTTGTTCTCTCGCCTACTAATTTTGAAATTTTCATAAAAAATTAATCCTTTATTTAAACTGAAATAGTTTATCATAGATAAAATTTTTTAGCAATAATTTAACTAGTTTTCTTGAAAAATATTTACTTATATGGTATACTAGCGAAGTAATGTGCTACTGTGGCTCAGTTGGCTAGAGCAGCTGATTCGTAATCAGCAGGTCGCGGGTTCAAATCCCGCCAGTAGCTCCAATTTTTTATAATATAAAAACAATAATTTATGAAAATAGAAAAAATCAATTCAATACACAATAGATTAAAATCCAATTCCTATCTTGTTTATAATGATAAAGATGAAGGGATTTTAATTGATGCTGGTGTTGAACTAGCAGATGTTAAAAAATTTAATATAAATATAAAGGCAATACTTCTCACCCATTGTCATTTTGACCATATTATGTTTTTAAACGAATTACAAAAATATTATTCTTGCCAGATTTATATTTCTATTATGGATAAATTAGGATTATTAAATCAAGATACTAATCTTTCTAAAGCATTTCACAAGACTTTAGATTTTAGTGAAATTAAAAATAATATTATAACTTTTAATGATAATGAAATTTTAAATATAGCTGATATTTCAATAAAATGTATATTAACACCTGGGCATACTGCTGGAAGTGCTTGTTTTTTAATTGGCAAAAATTTATTTAGTGGTGATACATTGTTTGCTCAAAGCATTGGAAGAACTGATTTACCTACATCTTCTTATTTGCAACAAAAATCAAGTCTGAAAAGACTTGATAATTTAGATTATAATATATTATATCCTGGGCATGATAGAATTTCAAACAAAGAAGAACAAATCAAAAACATAAAATTTTGGCTATCAATCAATTAAACTAAAACTACATCTTCCCTTTTCTAAATCGATATTTTTAACTTTAACTTCTAGTTCTTGTCCAAGTTTTACTATTTGATATATTCTTGCATCATTTTTAGTGGTGGCATCAGAAATGTGAAGCAGTCCTTCCGCTCCGTTTTCTAGTTTTATTAT
>CALVOB010000060.1 GCA_944350095.1 uncultured Clostridia bacterium | reverse complement strand
GAACCACGCATGCTAAACATTGGGTTCTTCTAGGTTCGTATAGGTTCGAATCCTACCTGGGGAGCCAGTTAAGGACTTAGATAAGTCCTTTATTTATTTGAACCTACGGACATAGTAAGAACCACGCATGCTAAACATTGGGTTCTTCTAGATCATCTTGACTTGAATTTTGCATAGAAAAACAAAAAGCCTACAACTTAATTTTAAGTTGTAGGTTTTTTAAACAAAAAACGATAAAAATTTATAATTTCATCAACCAATATCATTTAGAATCGTAAAGTCCTCCAATTTGGCTGTATAGTCTTTTCCTACATTTCCAAGTAATATAGTTTTATTTTTACCATGATAGTCGCTTCCACCGCTTAAAAGTAGGTTGTACTTTATTGCTTCTGCTTTTATTATTTCTCTCTCGTTATATGAGTATTTAGAATAATAGCACTCTAACCCTTTTAAGCCAAAACTTTTTAATGTTTTAACATCTTCCGCAAACTCCTGAGGATTTATATTTTTTTCACCCTCTCCACCTAAACCATGTGCTAAAACGGAAATTCCGCCTGCTAACTTTATATTTTTTATAACATACTCTGCACTAAGTTTATCCGCAGGAAATTTATGATATAAATATTTTGATATGGCTTCCTCTATGCTACTAGCGTAGCCTTTTTGTATTAAAATGTTTGCAATCTGAGGCTTCCCTAAATTATTATAAGATTTTAAATTGTCCAACTCTTCTTTTGAAAAGTTTATATTAAAATCTTTTTTTAACAATTCTAGCCTTTTATTTGTTCTAGAATTTCTCCTTTCTTTCCCTTCTTTAATTAATTTGTTTATTATTTCGTTTTTAATATCAAAATTATATGCAAGAATATGCCTAGATTTCCCTTTAAAGTCGGTAGAGAATTCTATTCCGTTAATAAATTTTATATTATTATCTATTAAAAAATTTTTATATTTACTTTGAATTATTTTGCACGCTTCTATATTATCATGGTCTGTAAAAGAAAAGATTTTTATATTTTTTTCTTTTATTTTTTCTAATAATTCTTCAACACTATCAGTGCCATCGGACAATTTTGTATGTATGTGTAAGTCTATCATATTTCACCTTAAAACAAATTTGTTTTCTAAATATTTATATAAAATTTCATATTCCTTTTCATCATGATGTAAAACCTTATCAGTTTTCAACATTTTTAAAAATTCTTCCACCGTCACCCATTTGGCTTTTGCAACCTCCTCTTTTTGAAGAGTTAAACTTTTTAAGTTTATATCACATTCATAGATAAATATATCTACAAACTCGTTGTTTATTATACCACAATAACTTATACTTTCTTTATTTGTAAAAAGATGTTTTAAGTTTGAACCTACAATTTTTAAACCTAGTTCTTCCTCACCTTCTCTAATTGCAGTAGTTATTGCCGTTTCTCCGTGAGATATATGTCCAGCATAAGCACAGTCCCAAACATTAGGAAAAAACTTTTTTTGTTCGCTACGCTTTTGTAAAAGAATATTTCCATCTGAATTTATTATCCAAACATGCACACTTCTATGCCAAAGTCCCTTATTGTGCACTTCGCTTCTTTGTTTTACATCCTTTAATATACCATTTTCATCTAAAACATCTATTAACTCTTCCACTTGTTTATTGCCTTTCCTTTACATTAATAAAATTTTCAAGTTTACTGATATCTCTAAGACAATTTTTTTCGTTTTCAGCCTCAACAAAAATCCTTACAACATTTTCGTTTCCACTAAATCTTATCATAGCCCAATATCCATTTTCAAATATATATTTTACACCATCACTATAATCACAAGAAATTAGTTTTCTATCCATTAGAGGAAGTTCTTTTTTTATAAACACCAAATCTGTAATCTCTTCTTTCTTTTTTAAAGTAATTGGATATGCAAATTCTATAACCTTACCTTTAAAATGATACTTTTTTTCAATACTAGAAAGAATTTCTTTAAAGTTTTTTCTGTAATAACTAATTAAATCTATTAAAAGAAAAGCCCCTAACACACCATCTTTACTAAAAAGATGATTTTTTAATGCTATCCCGTTTGTTTCTCCGCCAATGAATGCGTCTGTATTTTTAAATATTTCTGATATGTGTTTAAATCCAACTTTTGCAACATAATCTGCTCTATCATTTGCTTTTGCAACTAAACTTAAAAGATTTGTAAATGCAGTATTATGCACCACTCCTCCTTCAAACTTTTTTTCTTTAACCAAATAATTAAATAATGCTGTTAAAATATAGTTACAATCATAAATTTCCCCACTTTTATCTATACAAGTAATTCTATCACTATCTCCATCTAAGGCCAACCCTAAATCAAACTTTTCATCTTTAACTCTTTTTGCTTGGTCAGTTAAATTTTTTAAATATGGAGCTGGTAAACCATGTTCAAAATATGGGTCTATACTTTCTTTCATAATTTCATAATTTTTAAATCCTATTTTTTTGCAAATTTCCTTAATCACCATACTTGAATTTCCATGCATAGAATTAAACAAAATTTTAGGATTATAGTCACATATTGATTTTTTGTTTATATAACTTAAAACACTTTTTATATAATCTTCATAATTATTTACAAGGCAAATCTTTTTTTGTGATATGCCATCTTCATACGCAGTAGTTTTAATTTTTGAAAATTTAACTGCATTTGCAATTTTTTCTATTTTTTGAGCAAATGAATCTGGAATTTCTCCTCCATCTTTTATTATTTTAATACCATTGTAATAATAAGGGTTATGGCTAGCAGTTAGTACTATGCCAAAAGTATGTTTTTTTGATATGAAACCTATAACAGGCGTAGGCAAACTTTTTTCAAAAAAATTTACATCTATCTTGTAACTTATTAAAACCTCAATCACCCATTTAGCAAAGAAATCTCCCATAAATCTGTTATCATAGCCCACATCAATAATAGGTTTTTCAATTTTTTCCTTGCTTATAAGCATTGCTAGTGCATAAGCAACTCTTTGTACATTTTCCTTATTAAAATTTTCACCGATAATTCCACGAAAACCGCTTGTTCCAAACTTAATCATAAAACTTCTCCTATTAAAGAATACAAAATTTTTAAAATAAAAACAAACATAATAACTAAATTATTTGACTATATTTTATATTTGCGTTATATTTTAATTATTAAAAGGGGGAAAATATGAAAAAATCTAAAAAGGCAAATATCGGAGAGTTAATTTGCTCTCTAGTTGCAATTGTTCTTGGCGCACTCATGATTATACCAATGTTTATTTCTTCTATAAAATATTGGACAGTTATTGGTGACGCAAGCACATTTTCTATTTTTACATTAGGAGATATGTTGGCAGCTGCTGCAAGTGAAGAAGTTGCATCACTAGCAACAGCAACAGAAATTATAGCTTTAATCGCAATAATTTGTGCTCTTGTTATGGCTGTACTTGAACTATTAAAATTAATAGGAATTAAATTCCCAAGATTTTTAAGAATGCTAGCTAGTGTTGCAACTGTTATACTTTCTATAGTAGCGTTTATAATGTTAATATGTTTAGTAGCAAAAGCTAATCCAGATGTAGAAAATCTTGATAGAGTTGCTCACTATGTAATTACAGCAGGTTCTTATTTAATTCTTGCTTTTGGGCTAGTTGGCGGAGCAGCTGGTGTAATAGCTAACAGAAAATAAATAAAAAAGCGAGTTAATTATTAACTCGTTTTTTATTTATGTTAAAAGTGGTATACTAATTATAATTTAATTTAAATAAAAAGAACTCTATCCTAATTGATAAAGTTCTTTTTTGATTTAAAATTTATTTCATATCATTTGGGAATACAAATGTATCTACAAGCATTGCCCTATCGCCATTCTTTATTATGTCTTTATAATAAGATGGATCTGGAATTTCAAAATCGTGCTTTAACGAATAAATGCAATATTCTTTTAAATAATTTTTTGCAAATAAAAAAGCCTCCTCGTAAGTGTCACCCTCTATAACGAGTTCTAAGTCTGGAAAACTAACAACTATTTCGTCCTCTCCATCTACAAAATATGCTGGATAGACAAAATACATGGGTTCTTTTTTATTCACTGATATTTTCTCCTGCCTTTGTATTATATCACAATATTATATTTTTAGGCAAAGATTTTTAATAACTTTTTTATAAAAGAACATTTTACTAAATATAAAAGAAAACAACTTCTAAATTTAGAAGTTGTTTTCCCCAAAAAAGTAATGAAAAAGAAATCATCTCTCAGGGTATACTATATTGCCAAGTTTATGGCGTCTGGAATAAATTTCATCACGCGTAGGGTTCGCGCTCTTTCCCAAAGATTTAACATTTTGATATTTTTTAGCTTTGAAATCGGGTAAGGGTTTTGATTTTTCAGCATTAATTCCGCCAGCAATTTTGCAATTACTTGTGGAAATTGTATATCCGTTTATAGTTTGGGTAAGTTTTAATTCCATATATCCTCCCTTTGAGTACTTGTACTATACCACAATTTTTAATATTTGTAAATACCTTTTTTAAAAATTTTTTTAAGATATTTTGGCTTAATTTATTGTTCTTCTCGCCTCTAAAGCCTTGGTAAGAGTTATTTCATCTGCATATTCAAGGTCTGTTCCCATGGAAATGCCTTGCGCTATTCTAGTTACCTTTACCCCTAAAGGAGATAGCAGTCTTGCTATATACATTGCAGTTGCATCACCTTCTACATCAGGATTGGTTGCCATTATAACTTCTTTTGTGCCATATTTTTCTATTCTACTAAGCAATTCTTTTATTCTAAGGTCGTCGGGCCCTCTATTTTCAAGCGGACTTAATGTTCCGCCAAGTACATGATATATACCGTTATAGTTTTTAACCTTTTCCATAACAGATATATCTTTTGGCTCTGCTACAACACAAATTATATCCCCACTCCTAGATGCACATATTGAACAAATATCTTTATTGGTATAACCACCACATTCTCTACAAAATTTAACTTCCGTTTTTGCAGACATAATATTTTTTACAAGGTCATTTACCTCAGATGAATCTGCTTCTATTATATAATAAGCATAACGCTCAGCTGTTTTGTAACCAACCCCTGGCAAGTTTCTAAAAGATGCAATTAGTCTTTCTATTGGTTCTGAATTTCTCATTATATCCCCATGTTTGCACTTGGCAATTTTTCTTTTTCTACCTTAGAAATTTGAGATAGGCAATCATTTACAGATGCTACAATTAAATCTTCTAGCATTTCAATATCGTCTGGGTCAACAACTTCGGGTTTTAATGTAACTTTTTTAAGAGTTCTATCACCTGTCATAACCACTTCAACCATTCCGCCACCCGCACTTGCTGTAAATTCAGTAGAATTAATTTCTTCCCTTATTCTTCCCATTTCCTCTTGCATTTTTTGTGCTTGTTTCATAAGTGCCCCTAGATTTCCACCTCCAAAGCCACCAAATCCACCTCTATATCCGTTCATATAATATTCTCCTTTTTTATATTTTCCTAAACTTAATTCCAAGTTTAGTTAATTTTGCTAAATCTTCTTCTACAAGGTCATCATCTTTTTTTAATTTGATAACTTCAATATCTAAATCTAAACCTTGCCAAATTATAGCCTTTTTTATCTCCGCTATACTTTCTGGCGAACTTACCATGTCGTAAAGATATTGTTCTTCTGCCTTTAATACTAATTTATTTCCTTCAATCTCCACATTAGTTATATCTCCACAAACAACATGAAGAGCAACATTTTTGTTTTCTCTTAAATAAAGAACAATTTTTCCCCAAATAGTCTTTACTTTTAATGGTTCAGACGCCGTCAATCGTTTTTTTTTACATCAAATTCACCAAGGCATTTTATTATTGCTGTTTCAACTAGCGTTTTAGGCGAAAGTGAATATCTAAGTTCCGCCTCTATTGAGCTAAAATTCTTTAAACAATCTATTAGCCATTTTGCGTCCATTCTATCGGCTTGATTTTTATAAGCATTGCACATTTCATTAGAAAGACCTAATATTTCATTTGCAGTGCTAAGAGTTTTTATTACAAGCAAATCTCTAAAATGTACGCTTAAATCTTTTGCAAAAACACTCATGTTTTTACCGCTTTCTAAAACATTATTTACTATTTTAAAGCATTCTCCTAAGTTTTTATCGTATAAATTATCCGTTAATGCTACAACACTTTTATATTCATTTAACCCTAGCACTTCCATTACTGATTTTAAAGTAATATTTCCATTAGTATAAGCCACAATACAATCTGCAACAGATAGTGTATCTCTAACGCTCCCTTGCCCCGCAGATGCAATTAAAGTTAAAGCTTCATCTTCAAAGGTTATGTTTTCTTTTTTAAAAATATTTTTTAATAGCGTAACAAGTGTAGCAACAGGTACAAGTTTAAAATCAAATCGCATACATCTAGATAGTATTGTTGCAGGTATTTTATGAACTTCTGTTGTAGCTAATATAAACACAACATGTTTTGGAGGCTCTTCAAGAGTTTTTAGAAGTGCATTAAAAGCACTATCGGTTAGCATGTGAACTTCGTCTATAATATAAACTTTATATTTTCCTGTAACAGGTAAAAATTTTACATTTTCCCTTATTTCTCTAACTTCATCAACACGATTGTTGGAAGCTGCGTCTATTTCCACAATATCAATATTAGAGGGTTCGTCTAACGCCTTGCAAACTCCGCAACTAAGACAAGGCGAACCATTCTGATTATGTTCACAATTTATTGCCTTGGCAAAAATTTTTGCCGTGCTAGTTTTTCCTGTTCCTCTACTTCCTGTAAAAAGATAGGCATGAGATATTTTTCCTGATATAACTTGGTTTTCTAGTGTTTTTGTTATATGGTCCTGCCCTATTACTTCAGAAAAGGTTTTAGGTCTATATTTTCTATACAGTGCTTGATATTCCATAAAAGCATAATACCACATTTTACTTTGTTTTACAAATAAAAAAGCCAGCTTTTTGTGCCGGCTTATAAATTATCTTGGCTTTTCAATAATCCCGCAAGCTATGCGAGTGCCAGAATTGCCTGACGGCTGAGTATGGAAATCGTCAGGGCTATCATGTATTATGTAACTTTTGCCTATTATATCTTTTAAATTAAATCTGTTATCTAGCACCGCTGACCAAGAATAGCCTTTATTAGAAAGAAGAGGTGGCAAATCTCCTGCATGACAAGGATGTTCTGAATTTGTGGGATTGTAATGTTCGCCCGCAGAAGAAAAATCACCTTCACAAGTTCCATTTTCATGAATGTGTTGTGCAAAAAAATTTGTTTTAGTTTCTGGAAGATTATATATTTCACTCACCACAACAGTCCCCTCTGGAATTGAATAAAATTTTACACTTCCCTTAATTTTTTCATTTGCCTCATTCCCTCTAACATAAGCGATTGCCATTGGTGTTTTAGAACCTATTAGCCTAAAAAGATTTCTTTCTGAGTTAAAGATACTGAATAACATATTTTACCCCTTGCTGTGTATATATGAAAAAAAACAAAAAATTGTTAGCAAATTTTGCCAACAATTTTATTTACAGTTATTAAATTTCTACTTGCTAGTTATATTTTCATCAACATCATCAAAAAACAAATTTTCATCATTAACCCTTTCTTTACAACCTTTAAGCTCAGAATAACATTCTTTAAAGAAATTGGATTTTATATCCATTAAATTACCTTGATATGTAAAGGCTGCCATTGTTTCATGTCCACCACCACCAAATTTTTGAGCGATAGAAGCAACATTAGCGCCACCTTTTCCACGCATACTAATATAATAAAGATTGTTATCTCTTTTAATAAATATACAAGCTATGTTTACACCCTTAGTGTTTATACCCTGATTTACAATACCTTCCTCATCACCAGCTTTTGCACCCACATCTAAAAAATCCTGTTTGTTTAGTTTCATAATTGCAAGCCCGCCGTCAAAATAGAATTTCATAGAATGAATTGCTTTTTCTAAAAGCTTGTTTTTAGATATCGAATTGTTTTTAAAATAATATTCTGCAATTTTATCTAATTCAAGTTTTCTATTAAAAAAATCGTTTATTACGCCAATTGTAGTCTTTCTTTTTGCTCCTTGCGTAAAATTCGCTGTGTCTGTAATCATGCCTGCATATATGGCTTTGCATATACCATCTGAAATTTTCAATTTCATTATTTTTGCAATCAAATATATAATTTCACTTGTAGAACTTGTAAAATAAACAAGATTATTATTAGCAAATTTTTCATTAGTATTATGATGGTCTATTTGAGCGCTGTCCTTTGCACTAGTAAAAATTTCTTCATATATGCCTAAACGCTTTAAGTTTGGAGTATCTAAACTTATTGCTAAGTCGTATATTTCTGCCCTACGAGCATTTAAAGTGTCTTCTTTTAATAATGGTTTATTAATTTCGTCTAATTTGTCCGTTTGAGCAAATATATCTACAACTTTATTATCAAAATTTCTTTCAATTATCTTTTTTAATGATACAAGCGATGCCAACGCATCTGTATCAGGATTTTCATGCGCAATTAACGCAATCCTTTCGCTTCTTTCAATTTGAGTTTTCAAATATTTAAGCGAGCGTTTTTCCTTTTCTATAATTCCTCCTTGAAAAAGAAGACTATTGAATATACCATATTATTCTTTAATTGTCAAATTTGCTTAAATTTAAGTCTATATATTATTAGGTGGTTTATTTAAAGATTTTTTTAATTTATAAGGAGCGTTCTGTAAAATAGTCAACCAATTATTCAATAACTAATATATAAAAAAACTTGAAGGGCTTTCCTTCAAGTTTTTAGTTTAAAACAGATTTAAGCTTCAACTGCTTCGCTCTCTGCTTTTTTGTAAGCTTCCAAAACAGCATCACGAATCATTTCACGCGTTTCAGTGTTGATTGGGTGAACGATGTCTTTGTATTCGCCGTCAGGAGTCTTTCTACTAGGCATTGAGATAAATGGACCTTCATTTCCCTCAATGACTTTGATGTCGTGAACAACAAAGCACTCGTCAATTGTAATTGAAGCAACAGCTTTGAGCTTTCCGTCATCTTTTTTAACTAGCCTAATTCTGATGTCTGAAATTTTCAAGAGTTCATACCTTCCTTTTTAAGTATTTGCTTTTCAAGCTGATTATATTTTAATAGTTTTACATTAAAAAAGCAAATAATTTAAAGAGATTTTATCAAAAGTTTACAATTTTACATAAATATTATAGATGAAAAGCTATCATTTTATAGGAATTGGCGGTATTAGCATGAGTGCTCTTGCCATAGAACTAAAAAAAGAAGGCAACTTTGTTAGTGGCTCAGATTTAAAACCAAGCCTAATTACAAAGAAACTAGAAAGCGAAGGTATAGATGTTTATTATGGTCACAAGCATTCTAACTTGCGAAGCGCTGATTTTGTAATTGTATCAGGTGCTATAAATGAAGATAATCCAGAAATAAAAGAGGCCGTTTTAAGAGGAGTTAAAATAAAAACACGGGCAGAACTTTTAGGAGAAATAGCTAAAACCTACAAAAATGTTATAGCTATAAGTGGAGCACACGGGAAAACTTCCACCACAGAAATGATAGCGGAAATATTTATACAAGCGAACAAAAATCCTACCGTTCATATTGGGGGTATATCTAATTATTTTAATAGCAATCTTTTAAGAGGCAATAAAAAATATTTCATTACGGAAGCGTGTGAATATAAAAACTCGTTTTTAAATCTATACCCTACAACATCAATAATTTTAAATATCGAGCCAGAACATCTAGACTTTTTTAAAAGCTTTTCTAATGTTAAAAAGAGCTTTAAAAAGTTTGAAGAACAGTCTAAGCTATGCATAAAAGTAGATAAAAAAAGATATTTAGCGTATACAAGTAAATTTTTTGTTCAAGCAAAAAATATTTCCCACCTAGGAAATGGAAAATATGGCTACGATTTATTTTCTAATGAAAAATATCTGGGCAAAATCTATTTAAATGCAATAGGAAAACATAATGTGTTAAATTCTCTATCCGCAATTTGCGTTGCACTTTTATATAAAATTCCATTTTCTAAAATTTACCAAGCCTTGCTAACTTATAAAGGCGTAAAAAGAAGATATGAAATTATAAGAGAATACCCTAGTTTAATCGTGTGCGATTATGCTCATCACCCAACCGAAATAAAAAAAATAATACAATCCACTAAAAAATTTACAAAAAATAAAATTATAGTTGCTTTTCAACCTCACACTTATTCAAGAACTAAAACTCTTCTACACGAATTTTTATCTGCATTAAGGCTTGCAGACGAAGTACACATAATTAAAACATATAGTGCAAGAGAAAGTTTTGATTTTGATGGTAGTGCAAAACATTTATCCGAATTGCTTGAAAACTCTTATTATCATTCAAGCATGAATAGTGCGTACAGAAAAATAAAAGAGCGCCTAACAGGCAAGGAAACCTTGCTTATTCTTGGCGCTGGAAATATTAACGAACTTGGTGAAATGTTTAAAAATAATAATTTTTAAAACTTTTAACTTACCTATCAAAAAATTGATTTACTGCTTTTAGTCTTTGTTTGAAATTTTAATCTTCATTTACAAGCAATAAAATGCCGGCAATTAAATTTGCAAACAGTAATATACATATTTTAAAGCCAACATTAAAAGGTTGCTTTTTCTCTATTTTTTTTAATGCAATGTCAGACAATGCCATATTAACAATTGAAAATATTAATCCTACACACATGTAAACAATATATGGCATTAACAAATATGTTTTATTTACTGCAAAAAAATAAATTAATAACCCAACCTGAATTCCAATATATATTACTGATAGAAAAATTGTTATGTTTAAAAAAACTTTTATTGCTGTAATTGAATCATTATTTTTGCTTGAAAAAACATTTTTACCCAACAGGCAACCGCAATGAACACAGATAGTGCTTTCTGAAGAAACTTTTCCCCCACATTTTGTGCAATATTTTTCAGTTGTTTCCACCTTTGGTTTTGAATTTTGGTTATTACTGGTCATATTTCCACATTTTACACACATAACTGCTTCATCGTGCATCTCTGAACCACATTTTTCACAATATTTCATTTTATCCCTTTTAAAATTACATTTCGTTTCACAAAATAATTATACAACTTATTTTATTCTTTAAAAATAATTTTAAAAATACTTATATTTATTTTTCATTTCTTATAAGTAATAAAATGCCAGCAATAGTATTTACAAATATTAGCGTACAAATTTTAAAGCCAGTACCAATAGGCTCGTTATTTTTCATTTTATTAGAAGCAACAACAGTCATTGGAATAATCCAAGCCAAAGGTATTATAAAAAATGCCCATGCCACGCATGATAAAATCATAAAAATTTTTATTGCAGTATCTAATCCTTCATTGCTGTTTTGATTTACATTTCTATTTTTTACTTCGCAACCACACTTAACACATATTACTGCTTCATCGTGCATCTCTGCACCACATTTTTCACAATATTTCATTTTTTACCCCTTTTTTCTCCTTTATAAAACAAAAAATAGCAAATGTCAAGTGTTTTATTATTAATCTTGCGTAATATAATTTTTTAAAATTAGAATTTTATTTTTAATAATAACCATTAAACAAAATTATTAAATAACCTTATATTTTGAATTATTATTAATTTATTCCTTATTTAATACAAATATTATAAAATCAACTGTTATTTATATTTTTAAAACATTATTTATCAAATTATATTAATTATTAATTTATAATATAAAAAAACATCTAAACTAAAAAATTTTATTGTTTTAGGTATTTTTTAAACTTGACTTATTTATTTTTTTAAATTTCGAAATTTTTTGTAATTTTCTATACATTCTTTAATTGTTTGTTTTGCCTGCTCGTGCGAGCCAACTTTTAACACTTTAACAACTTTATTTTCAAGTTGTTTGTATACACTTAAAAAGTGCTTTAATTCATCTATAATATGGCTTGGCAATTCTGATATATCTGTATATTCATTATATTGCGGATCGCCAAAAGGAATGGCTATAATCTTTTCGTCTGTTTCATTTCTATCTGTTAAATAAATAACTCCAATTGGATAGCAACGAACTAAACTCATCTTTTCAATAGGTTGACTGCATAAAACAAATACATCTAGCGGGTCATCATCACCAGAAAGAGTTCGAGGAATAAATCCATAGTTCATAGGATAGTGTGTACTTGTGTATAGCACTCTGTCAAGAATTATCATTCCCGTTTCTTTATCTAATTCATATTTGTTTTTGCTACCCTTTTCTATCTCTATGCAAGCCACAAAATCGTCTGGTTTTATTCTTTCAGGGCTTATATCGTGAAGTATGTTCATAACTTTACCTATCTTTTATCCACGCTTGCCATGTGGCTAATTAAATCTATAACCTTATTTGAATAACCCATTTCATTATCATACCAAGCAATTAGCTTTACATAGGTAGGTGTAAGCATAATTCCTGCGGTTATATCAAATATACAAGTTCTTTTATCACCTATAAAATCAGAAGAAACAACTGCATCACTTGTAGTGCCTAAAATACCCTTTAACTCTCCTGCCTCTGCCTTTTTCATTGCTTCAACAATTTCTTCATAGGTTGTCTGCTTTTTTAAATTACAAGTTAAGTCTACAACAGATACATCAAGCGTTGGAACTCTCATGCTCATTCCTGTAAGCTTTCCTTTAAGTTCTGGAATAACCTCACCAACGGCTTTTGCTGCCCCTGTTGATGACGGAATTATGTTGTAAGAGGCTGCTCTACCCCCACGATAGTCCTTTTTTGTAGTGCCATCTACTGTTAGTTGAGTTGCCGTAGTAGAATGGACTGTTGTCATAAGCCCGTCTGCAATTCCAAAGTTATCATTAACAACTTTTGCAAGTGGAGCTAAACAGTTTGTAGTACAACTTGCATTGGATACAATTTTCATATCTTTGTTATAAGTTTTTTCATTTACTCCCATAACAAACATAGGCATATTTTTCCCTGGGGCTGTTACTATAACCTTTTTAGCACCCGCTTTTAAATGAGCTTCTGCACCCTCGTAGGAAGTAAATTTACCTGTTGCCTCTGCTATATACTCTGCCCCAACTTCGCCCCAAGGTATTAAACTTGGGTCTTTCTCTGCAAAGAATTTTATAATGTTTCCATTAACAACTAAATAGCCGTCTTTGACCTCAACATCGCCTTTAAATTTGCCGTGTATGCTATCATAAGTAAATAAATACTTTGCATATTCAACATCTAAAAATGGGTCGTTTATTGCAACAACTTCAACATCTCCTCGCTCTGCACATACCCTTAAAAGCAATCTTCCTATTCTTCCAAAACCATTAATTCCAATTTTTACTTTTTCCATTATTTTTTCTCCTCTCTTAAATTTTAAACTTTAAAATAAAAAAATCAAAGCATTTACATTAAATTTTCTGGATTTAAATCCAAAAGTTCACTAACTACAAATTTTCCGTCGTCACGAATAAGAACATCGTCAAAATATATCTTTCCTCCACCATGTTCTGCTCTTTGACACATAACTAAATCCCAATGAATTGCAGATTTATTTCCGTTAGAAGCATCATCATAACAGCTACCCGGGGTTAAGTGAAAAGAACCACAAATCTTTTCATCAAAAAGAATATCAAGCATTGGCTCGCGAATGTAAGGATTTACGCCAAGAGCAAACTCGCCAAAATATCTTGCTCCCTCATCTGTGTTTAAAATTTTATTTAACTCTTCTGTGTTTGAGCCAGCCTCTGCTTTTACTATCTTACCATTTTCAATTTCAAAACTAACATTTTCAAACTTTTTACCATTGTATAGCGTTGGCAAATTATATGTTATTTTCCCGTTCATGCTAGTTCTAAGTGGGCTTGTATACACTTCCCCATCTGGAACATTCATCTTTCCGTCACACTTGATAGCCTTTTGACCTTTAATAGAAAATTCAAGGTCTGTTCCATTTCCTGTTATTTTTACCTTATCAGTTTTTTCCATATACTCAACGAGTTTATCCATGGCTTTACTCATCTTTGCATAATCAAGCGTACAAACTTTGTAATAAAAATCTGTAAAAGCTTTTGTACTCATACCTGCACTTTGTGCAAAAGCTGGTGTTGGAAAAGCAAGTAAGCTCCACTTTGTGTTATTTACTCTCTCTTTCATTTCAACAGGCTCAGTATAATAGATATCATAAACCTTTTTAGTTTCAGCAGGTATATCACTTGTTTCAAATTTATTATTTGACGCCCTTAATAAAATAACTGCATCCATATCTTGCATAATTGGCAAATCGTATTTTTTGTTTAATTCCGCATATTCTTTATTCGCATTTTTAATCAATGCCTTTGTTACTATTGAATTTCTATCCCAAACAAAAGGATATGCCCCAACTTTCCAAACTTCATCAATTAGAGTTTCTAAAAAATCGTTTGGAACATCTCTTGCTTCTATTAATACTTTTTCTCCTTTTTGTACGCTACAAGAATAATTTACAAGCATGTTAGCAAGTTTTATCATATTATCACTGTTCGTCATTTTTTACCTCCATAAAGTCTATTATTGCCACTTTACTTGCAGTTAAATCGCCAACTTTATATCTTGTAAAACATCTTAAAAGATTATAAACAAAAAGTGTTGCACTTACAAAATTTACTAATATTAAACCAAGTATAGCAAGCCAAGGTAGATTTATAAAAACACCAAGCATTATGCTTCCTGCAAGCACAATCATAAATGCCAAACCATAAAGCACAGTTGAAATTTTGCTTTTTTTAAACTTTGAATCTTTAAATTTTTTTCTTTCAACTTCGCCATCTACATACCCTATGTTTGCCCCAACCCAGCGATTAATCTTACTTAAATTGCCTGTGCCATTCATCTTTAATATATTTATAGCATTAGCTCCAAAAACTTGAACTGTAAGTTCGCCATCAAAAAATTTAAATCCAAACATCTTTGAGGCAAGATTTTTTAAAATATTTGAAAAGAAGTCTTTAAACCTATTTTGTTTCTTCTCTTTTTTCATAAGTACAATATCATAGCCCTCACGCTGTTTTACAACACATTTTCTTATTCCATCAAAACTAAGAGGATTTTCACCGTCACGCACAAAAACAAGAGTTTGAGTGTTTATTTTGCTAATTAAACTTTCTATCATATCCTCTTCTCTTGTTCCCTCGTTAAAATAAGCTATATTAGCCTGCACACCCTTAACTTCGTTTAACTTGATTTCATTACCTTTTTCAAGTGCAAAATAAACTTGAACTTCATCAGAAAAGATATTGAAATTCTCTAAAAAGTCCTCGCCAATTTTTCTTTTTTTTATTGGAAAAATAAATGTTATCATAAACGCCTCTTAAACCATGTTATTAAGCTTTCTCACTCTAACGGAATGTCTACCTTTTTCAAAATCCGTAGTCAAAAATGTTTTAACAATGTTTATTGCTTTTAGTCTGTTCATATATCTTCCTGGAAGAATTAAAACATTTGCATCATTATGCTTTCTTGCAAGGCTTGCAAATGTGGCATTCATGCAAAGTGCAGCTCTGATTTTAGGATTTCTGTTAGCAGCAATGCTCATTCCTATACCTGTTCCACAAAAATATATGCCTATATTTTGCGGACTTTCAAGCACACGCTCATTTCCTGCTTTTGCAAAATCTGGATAGTCAACTTTATCTTTGGAATAAGTTCCAACATCTATTGTTGTTATGTTTTCATTATTAAAAAATTCTTTTATCTGTTCTTTTAATTGGAAACCTGCATGGTCACTAGCTAATATAATCATATAAACTCCTTATTTAATAGGATACTATAAAAAAATTTTTTTAACAAATAATTTAATAAAAATTTTTTACTACTATAAAAAAACACACATTTTAAAAAACACGCATAGTATATTGTGAGAATTAAAGGAGGTAATTTATGTCTTTTTACATCAACAATAACAACCCCAATAGACCTGGACCAATTAATTCTAGTGCATTAAATAATATTTGTGAAAGGGTTTTAATAGAGGCAAATAAGGTATTCGACGCTTGTATAAATCGTGATACAGTTACAGGTGCTACGGTTACTCTTACTAACTTTACTCCAAGCAGTCCAACAGAGCCACTTACATACGTTTCGGCTCAAAGCGATCCATTAAATCCTGCAACAATTTCTAATGTTACAATCGACAGAATTGATTCTCGTCCAAACTATGCTAATGTTAGTGCTACAATAACTATTCCTATTACTGTTTCTTACTTAGATGCAAATCGTATTCCTGGCACAGCCCAAGGAACAATAACAGTAGATAGGTCGGCAGTACTTTTCGTACCACAAGTTGCACTTTCTCCTGTGGAAGTTAAGGTTGTTGCAGCAGTTTCAAGTGAAATTGGCACAATTTCAGGTTCTACGGCTACAATAACATATTGTATTCAAACAATATTAAAAATTGTAAGCGAAGTAGACATTTTAGTGCCATCGTTTGGCTACCCTGTTTTACCACCATGCCAAATGCCAAATCCTGCACAAACAGAATGCCCTGGTTTCTTTGAAATGCCAATATATCCAACAGCTCAAAGAAACGGTTAAACGGCTATCAACAATAAAAAAGCGTAGATTTAATTCTATGCTTTTTTATTATTTAAAATTATCTTTTTATTTTAAAAATATAAAAAATAATTCACTTTATATAGCATAAATTAAAAATAGATATCTTAAATTATAAATATTTCACTAGCAAGCAAAAATTATATTTTTATTTTAAAATTTTTATCTTTTTCTTGATTTTTTAATAAAAATGTAATAGTATAAGTTGCTATATAAAGGAATTATAATGTTTGAAGCAATAGAAGACGCATTTTTTGATACTTTAAAAGCTCTACCAATTTTATATTTAGTCTATTTGTTGGTAGCGTTTTTTTCACATAAAAATATTTTAAAAACTTCTAAAAAAACAGGTCCTTTTATTGCAAGTGCACTAGGTCAAATTCCTCAGTGTGGCTTTTCTGGGGTTATGGCGGACCTTTACTCTAAAAAGCACATTACTATGGGAACTTTAATTGCTGTATTTTTAGCAACATCAGATGAAGCTATTCCTGTAATGCTATCTGAGCCAAATAGCTTTGTTACAATAATAGTATTGCTTGCAATAAAATTTGTTTGCGGAGTAGCATTTGGCTATTTTATCGATTATGTATTAATTAGAAAACGAAATGTTGTGCCAGCACAAAGTTTAAACTCTTCATGCCATTTTTCAGGAATTGAAGAAGAAAATGCACACTGTGGTTGTCATAGTCATAGCGAACATAATGAAGCAAAATTTGAAAAGAGCGGACATGACCACTGTGCAGACAACATATTTCTACATGCATTAGAGCATACTTTTGATATTGCATTTTATTTGCTTTTAGCTTCACTTATTATAAATGTTTTAATTTACTTTATAGGAATTGAAAATATATCTAATATACTTGTATCTAATAGCATATTCCAACCTTTGCTTGTTGGATTAGTAGGTTTAATACCTAGTTGTGCAATAAGCGTGTTGTTTTGTAGTTTATTCTTTTCTGGTGTATTAAGTTTTGGAAGTTTAGTTGCTGGATTGTGTGCAGGTGCAGGACTAGGGCTTGTAATATTATTTACAAGAAATAAAAACTTAAAAGAAAATTTATTAATTTTAGGTCTTTTGTATTTATTTAGCGTTATTATAGGAATGGTTATTAATATATTTGAGTTTTACATCATTTAATATTTAGTTAATAAAACAATTTATTTTTTAAAAAATTAATTTATTAATTTTTAAAACATATTAATTATAAAAATAAAAAAAGTTAGAGAAATTTTATAAAAACACTTCTCTAACCTTATTTTATTTTTCTTGATTTAATTCAGGATTTAATTTTTTTATATCTTCTATGTGAGTATCAAAAAATTGTCTATCAAAATTTCTATAAGATAAATTGTATTTTTTGGCAAATTCTGTATTTGGATGGGCCTTTAAATAATTGACAAAACTTCTTGAAAGCGAGCTATAAAACATATCTGCCATTTTTAAATTTTCTATATGCTTTTTATAACTAGGGTTTTCTTTTAAACGCTCTATTGCAATAACTTCGTTTTTACATTCTTTGTATTCATTTACTAGTTTGCTCATTGTAATCTTTCTTGTTACAGAATTTAAATTGTCACAAAGAAAGTTGTAAATATACATATTTTTATTTCTTTCTTCTTCGCTTTGATATCCCCAGTTATGTTCAGATACCCTAAGTTCGTAGTCTGTTATATTGCTTTTAAAGTTTGATAATAAAGAATGTTGCCAAGCCAAAGTACGCATTTTCTTTACAAGTTCTTCCCTTCTTTGACTTAGGTTTTTTCTATAAAACTTTTTCACATAAGCATCAAAAATTTTATCGCCCGTTGGACGAGTTAGCTCACAATATTTTTCAAGTGAACTAAAAAATATTCTATTAAGTTCAGTTGGAGTTTCGTACCACATAAGCTCCCCTTTATAGTTAAATTATAACATATATGGAATATTTGTCAACCCTGAACAACGGTATATTCTCCGTCTATTTTTTGTATGCTTGTTCCATTAATACCTTCTATAAATTCTGTTACACCCGGAAAAGTTTCCACCGAGTTTGAAAGTTCAAATTCTTCTGAAGAATTTAAAGTAAGAGTGCGTTTATAAGTTGTATTGCAATGAGTGTAATATATATTAATTGTTTGATTGTCTTCTTGTAAATAGGCGTTTGGCTGTGTTCCCATTCCTATTTCTATCATATAAGTTGCCTTTTTTTGTGGCAAATAGTAAAGCTTTCCTGTATTATCTAAAAGTATATAGCCTGCTGAATTATTATCCGCTCTTGTTAAAAGATAATTATCAACAACAGGTATGCATTGAACATATTTATCTTCTAGTGGCACACCATTTAATGTAACAGTATACAAGCTTGTATTTGTGGAGTTAAATTGAGTATTCAAAGCTATTTTAGGCTTGCCATCAATAGTT
This sequence comes from uncultured Clostridia bacterium, assembly GCA_944350095.1. Classification (GTDB taxonomy): domain Bacteria; phylum Bacillota; class Clostridia; order Christensenellales; family UBA1242; genus Caccopulliclostridium. Next base: position 17,188 of record CALVOB010000060.1, on the reverse strand, counting down.
GTACCACAAAAGTCATAACCTAAAAGCCCGTTTTTTGCAGTGTAGTAAACATCATACATATCCCCGCCTCTATAAGTAGGTGTGTTACTTGAACCTACTGTGAAAACTCCACACTTACGCTCCGTTCCGTATACTATAACTACCGCATATTTAGAGTTTGATAAAGTCCATTTTTTTGTAGATGATGAAAATGTTGCATGTCTATAAAATCTATATAAAAAAGCATAACCGGAAATATCAGCAAGCGCCGTTCCCGTTTGTGATAAATCTGGCGTTGTCTGTTCTAAATAAACTGCACTGTTGCCTGTTTGCTTAGTTATATAATAAGTATTATCAAGTATTTGAACATTAAGTTCGCGATGTCTATTTAAAATAATAATGTTTCTTCCCACAATATTCATTTTTATACTATCAAATATTGAATTAGATGAAAAGGTGTTATTTGCCATAACTTTAATTCTATAATTACTTTTTTTAGGGAAAAAATCAAAAGAAAATGGAATTGCAATAGTTGAGGTATCAGCTTCTGGAAAATCTACAGTTTGCATAAGTTTATCATCTAAATACACACTAAAACTATAATTTTGATATGCCAAATTTAAATTAGAACATATAACTTCCATTTCTATTTTTATCTTAGCAGTTGGCTCACATCTAAAATAAATAAATGCCGAGTTTTGCCCTTGCTCTTTAACTCCCAGCGATAATGTTTCTTCCACACCCATATTAAATGTTTCTATAATATTAGATGAACCTCCACCAGAACCACCAGAATTATTTTCTAGCGTTGTTACTCTTGAAGTTAAATTTGTGATATTTTGTGCATTTTGTTCAACTTGGGAATTTAAAACATTTATTTGATTAGTATTTTCACCTATACTAGAAGAAACTTCACTTAAATTTGTATTTAATGTAGATATACTCCCTGTGTTGCTTTCTACTTGACTAGATAAACTATTTAATTGGCTTGTATGTTCAGAAACACTGTTTGAAATTGAAGCTATTTGCGAGTTATAGCTTTCCACATCTACGGAAAGGGTATTTACAGTGCTTTGAAGAGAGCTAATACTATCATTTAATTCTTGAATTTCAGTTTCAACTGTATCAAACTTTGCATATAATTGACTGCTTACATCTTCCAATCTACTATAAGAACCTTCAAGTGCAACAACATCGTTTTTTATATCGGTAATGTCTGTTTGTATAGTAGCCATACTTTGAGTAATATTACTTATAGAATTTATATTGCTATTGGTATTTTCTTGCACATAATCTAATCTGTCCGTTAAATCTTGAATAGTTATATCATAATTTCCAACATTGTCTTCAAGGTTATTAAACTTTGTTTGCAAAATGTTTACATTTGTTTGAAGTCCAGCAAAAGAATTTTCAAGGGTTATCATGCCATTTTCAATTTGTGTGATATCAGAGTTTATTCCATCTATCTGACCATTTATTGAACTTATTTGAGTATTTACATTTGATAAACCACTATCAAATTCTTCTATATTAGTGTTTATATTCGATATTTGTGTATCTAATAAATCAAGTTCGCTATTTATGCCATTTGTAATAGTTTGAAGCATAGCTATATCATCTTGGGCTTGGCATAAACTTTCTTGCATGTTTTGAAGATTAGTTTCTAGTGTAGAAATATTAGAAGTTATTGTTAGAAGAGTTTCATTTATAACTATTATATCTTGTTTGTTTTGTTCAGTTTGATTAAAATACTGTTCTAAATTAAGCAATCTTTGTAAAAGAGCTTCAACTTCATCTTTTAAAGATTTTAAATCCTTTGCAAGAGCTGCGGCTTTTCTAAGCATGGCTATTCTCTTTTCTAACTCTTCAAGTGATGATTTTATTTCCATATTTTTCTCCCTTTTTTGAAAAGTTTACGAGTAAAAATATCTAAATTCAAGGCATACTGACAAAAATCACTTTTATTTATTACAAAAATGTGCTAGTATTACTCTATAAAGGAGAAAATCATGTTTAAAACAAAAAAAGGCAGAATTATATTTTTTTCCATTGTTTTAATTACAGCAATAGTAGCAATAATTCTTGTAACAGTACTTTTGCCCGAACCTACTCTAATCCAAGCAAAAACCAATTTTGACGATTTTATTGCCCTATATACAAGAAATGACAATAGAGAAAACGATGTTGTTGTTAACAATACCGCCTACTATCAAGAAAGCATTTTAAATTTTGATAAACTTTCCGAGCAGAACAAAGCAACATTAGATAATTATGTTAAATTAAATGAAGTATTAATAAATGTATCAAGTTTTATTAGTGAAAACTTAACTTTCACATACCGTTCTAATAGTTATAACACCGAAGCTAAAAATTTAAATAGTGCTTATAATAGTGCAATTAAAACATACGACGACTTTTATTCTTATTGTGACGAATTTATAAAGCCATTATTAAGCACTACAATAAGTGAAGCAGACCAAAACTTGTATGCTCAAAAATTTATTGAAAAATATACATTAGTTGTAAAGTCAAATATTAGCGTATTTAAATATGCAAGTGAGATAATATATAATAGCTCCACAAGAGGAATAGAAGTAAACGAATATTCAGCAACCTATATATTTAAAGTTTGCCATACAATAGAACAAGTAGAAGCCAATTTAGCAAATGTATCAGCTTTTTATGATATAGCAAATAATTATAAAAACGCTTTAACTACTTACACTTTTACACAAGAAAATGTAGATAATTTAGTTACAGCTTTTGATAATATTGTGGAGGTAGAGGCATGAAAAAATTTTTAAGTGTATTAGCTATATTTTGTTTTGCTTTTATTCTAACAGCGTGTGGAGAACCTAACGAATTTTGGAAACAAACTTTAACGCAATTTGAACTTATTTTAGGAACAGATGAAACTCCAAAAAATCAGGACATTTTTTATGGTCAACCAATTGTTTATATATCAAATGTTCAAACAGCAATCAATTCAAGTTCAACCGAATTTTCTTCTTTGAAAAGTTATGATGAAATGTTAAAGCTTTCTTTTGGCATTACAAAAACATATTATAAAAATTTTGGAATAGTATCACTAAATGCTACAAACGAAGAAGTTATTGAAGCACATAACAAGTTAAATCAGGAAATTGAAAACTTAAATGAAGAAATAACGAACTTTCGAACAGCAAAACAAGACTTTGAAAATGCAGTAAAAGATGTTGAAAATTTAACTTCAAGCCCTAACGCTCTTCAAGAACTTAAAGAATATAAAAGAGCATTTTCGTCGCTTATATTAAATGTAAATGAATTAAATATTAATTTTTTAAATACTTATGAGCTATCTTACAATCAAATAACAACAAGCGAAAGTTCTGATATCAAATACTGTTATAACTCTGCATTGGCAAGAATTATATATGCTTATAATCTTTACGCTTTTGGCGAGTTTGACGGAGAGTACACAGAAAATGCCGAAGTTAAAGGCTACATTACAGATTTAAACAGCAAACTTTCCGATACTACAATTTTTACAAATGCAAATTTCAATTCATGGAAAGATATCTATGATAGATTTTTATCAGAAATAGATTTATATAAAACATCATTAGATAGCATCGACTTAACTGATGTAAATGAAGACGACTTGGAAGAAGTTGCATACAAAAATAAAGTAGAAAAATTTTTAAATGATTATGTAGAAGTTCTATACAGTTCTACACTTACATTATTAGGAGAATAAATGGACACACAAAAATTAGCAGATTTACTATACCCTAACGCAAAACCAATTGAATATTGGTTAGAAAAATATCCTAAACGCAATTTAAAACGAGGGGCAGAAGTTACTCGTCTTGCACCTAGCCCAACAGGATATCTTCACACTGGACATGCATATAGTGCACTTATAAATAAACTTACAGCAAAAAAATCAGATGGCGTATTTTATTTAAGACTTGAAGACACCGACCAAAAAAGGCTTATAGATAACGCTGGAGATATAGCCTACAATATGCTTGTATCTTACGATTTAACCCCAGATGAAGGGTATCGAGGAGATGAACTTCCACAAATTGGAGAATATGGCGATTACATTCAAAGTAAAAGATTAAATATATATCAATCATTTGCAAAATATTTAGTAGAAAAAGGCAAAGCTTTTCCTTGTTTTTGCAAAAAAAGCGAAGGTCTTGAAGATGTAGAAGAGCGTAGGCAAAAGCAGTTAGAAGAAACAGGTGCAATAGAAGAACACGACCCATGCAGAACCTTAAGTTATGAAGAGATAGAAGAAAAAATCAATAACGGTGAAGAATTTGCTTTAAAGCTAAAAAGTTGTGGAAATCCAGAAAAAACCATTAAAGTTGTAGATTTAATTAAAGGCGAACGCGAAATAAGAGAAAACGCAAAAGACATAGTACTAATGAAAAGTAACGGCATACCACCATACGCCTTTGCACATGCTGTAGATGATAGCCTTATGGGCACTACAATAGTTGTTCGCGGTGAAGAATGGTATCCATCACTTTCAGCACACTTAGAACTTTTTAAAGCATTAGGTTTTAAGCCACCAAAATATGCTCACACCCCTGTTATTTGCAAATTAGATGAAAACGGAAACAAAAGAAAACTAAGTAAGCGCAAAGACCCAGAAGCAGATGTTAGATATTTTATAGAAGAGGGATATCCTAAAATAGCAGTTATAGAATATCTATTAAATCTTTTAAACTCCGACTTTGAAATTTGGCGTACAAACAACCCTAAACTTTCATATAAAGAATTTCCTTTTTCAATAGAAAAAATTGGTTCTAATAACCCAATGTTTGACTTTATAAAACTCGCGGATATTTCAAAAAACTACATTTCTCATTTATCCGCAGATGAAGTTTATGCAATGCTTACAGAATGGGCAAGACGCTATGATGTAGAGTTCTTTAAAACTCTCACTGAAAATCAAGACTATTCAAAAGCCGTTTTAAATATAGACCGTGAAACTCCAAAACCTAGAAAAGACATAGCAAAATGGAATGAGGTTAAAAATTATTTCGATTATATGTTTTATGGCATAAAAAATTATGAACTAGATGGAGTAGACAAGAAAAAAGTTAAAGAAGTTATAAATGCATACAAAGATGTATATAACGAAGAAGACGACAAAGAAACATGGTTTGCCCGCATAAAAGAATTAGCCCCAAAACTAGGATATGCCACAGATAACAAAGCATATAAACAAAATCCTGAAAACTATAAAGGAAATATTGCAGACCTTTGCATGTATATCCGCATTGCCCTTACAGGAAGAAAGAACTCTCCCGACATTTATTCCATTGCACAAATTCTTGGCGCTCGTGAAGTAAACCGCAGATTTGAAAATATGTTATAAAATAAAAAATTTTAAATTTAAAAAAACATAATAAAAAAGAACTTTATTTAAATGGATAGTTATACCAAAACGAATAAAGTTCTTTTTTATTTAATAATTTAATAAAATTTATTAAATTAATTTATTTTAAAAAATAGCTATTTAAAATTATTTACTTTTATTTTTTATTTATTTAAATAATTTATTTTTAGTAGATGGCAATATTTTTTAATTTTTTTTATTATAAAAAATTATTTAATTTTATTATTTTAAACAATTTATAAAATATTTTATTTTTAATTAAGTTTGTTAAACCTTTTCAAGTTTGCCCGTTATAACAACATCAACACCAAGATTAAGCAAATTTTTTATAACAATATCTCCTATTTTATAATTATCTGGCTTTAATTTTTTAATTTCTTTAAGTGCATGTTCTAGCTCATCTTTTAGAATTGCATAAGTGGTTTTTAAGGTATAAGTTACATCATTTAAAACAACACTAGTTGTAAGCACTCTTTTTGGTGCAGTAAATTCAGTTATACCATAAGCTTTACCTCTTGGACAACTGTTCCCCGTAACTACAATTTCACCATTTTTTTCTTCAACTTTTAAATTACAACCAATAGGACAACATATACAAATTGTTTCCATATTTACTCCTCTATATCTACAAATAAATCGTTATTTAATTTGTTATAATCCACTTCAATTTCCTGCATTTCTCCCGTAGTTATTCCCACACAAAATTTCTTTGCAATTATTTCTTCTCCGCACTTTACAAGAATATTCTTTTTTATAAAATTAGAATTTGCACGCATATAAATTGTAAATTTGCCCTCGGTTTTTTTATTAACAAGCGCCGGCATACAATAAGATATTTTATTAGAAAAATTTACCTTAACCTTATCATATTTTTCAAGTTTATTAAGTGCATAAAGTCCTGCATATTTACCTGCTATTTCTCCCTCTTCTGTTGCATTATCTGCTAAATCATGAATATGAAGAACATTACCAGAAATAAAAATCCCATCTTCACTTGTCTGCCTTTCGTCATCAACTATAACAAATTTACCCCTTTCCACACTTTCTGGAAGTAGTGTGTTTTCGGGTACAAGGCCAACGGATAATAAAAGACAATCACATTCAATAAATTTTTCTGTACTTAAAATTGGTCTTCTGTTTTCGTCTACTTGTGCATAATATACTCCCTCTACCCTATCCTTGCCGACAACACGAGTAACAGTATGGCTATATAATAATTTTATATTAAAATCTTCTATACATTGGCGAATATTTCTTCTAAGACCTGAAGAATGGTCCATAATTTCTAGTACTAGTTCAACTTTTGCACCCTCTAAAGTAAGTCTTCTTGCCATAATAAGCCCAATATCTCCACTGCCTAAGATAACCGCCTTTTTACCCGGAAGCTTACCATAAAAATTTATCATTTTTTGAACAGTTCCCGCCGTATACACACCCGCCAAGCGCTTACCTTTTAAATATATTTCACCAGCCGTACGCTCACGCGCACCTGCACATAAAATTATGGCTTTACAATTAATTTTTTCTTGACCACTAGGCGTTATTACATAAACTACATTCTTTTGAATATAGTTAACATAACTATTTAACATTATTTCTATATCAGATTTTAAAATAAGCTGTTCAAGTTTATGTGCATATTCAGGGCCTGTAAGTTCTTCTTTAAAATGTTTCAAGCCAAAACCATTATGAATACACTGATTTAAAATTCCACCTAAACGCGGTTCTGCATCTATTAAAAGTACTTTTGCTCCTTGCTCTCTTGCTTTTAATGCTGCGGACATTCCAGAAGGACCTCCGCCTATTACAACTACATCTGTATCCACTAAAAGTCCCCCTTAAACATTATTAAACTATTTTTGCTTTCTTTTTTCACATCTTCAAGTTGTATATTTAAATTTTTTGCAATTAGTTTACATACTTCAAGTAGGCATTGTCCTCCTTGACATCTACCCATACCTGCACGCACTCGCCTTTTTATTGCGTCAATTGTAGTGGCAGGAATTGGTGATTTTATAGCTCTAACTATTTCGTTTTCGCCTATTTTTTCACACCTACAAACTATTTTACCTGCTGGTTCGCAAGTATAACTTTCACGGGGCTTCATAGGCTTATCTTTTCCATTTTCCTCAAATAGTTCTGCCACATATTCTGCTATTGCAGGTGCAGAACTAAGCCCTGGGGAATTTATTCCTGCAATTAATATAACATTAGGATTTATTTTGCTTTTTTCTACAATAAAATCTTCTCCGCAAGAAACTCTTATTCCAGAAAACTGTCTTATATTTTTATTTAATGGCACATTGTTAAATGTGCTTTTAATATATGAGATAATTTTATCTATTCCACTTTCTGTTGTTTCAGTATTAAACTCGTCTATATCTTCTGCCGTTGGCCCTAAAAGAATATTGCCGTCTACCGTTGGAGTTGCTAAAATACCCTTTCCTAGTGCTGTTGGCAAAGGAAAAATTGAAAGTTTAACAAAGTCTGATTTATCGAGAATTATATATTCGCCACGCCTAAACTTTATTGGAAATTCTTCTGTTTTTAATAGTTTAGACACTTTGTTAAAACCAGCACCTGCCGAGTTTATTACTTTTCTCGCTAAGATTGTTTGATTTTCGCTTGATATTTCAAAAATGCCATCTTTATATTCTATATTTTGTGTTTCAAAATTAAGTTTGCAAACTCCACCGTTTATTACTGCTTCTTCAGCCAAAGCTATTGCAAACATATACGGCGATATTAATCCCGCAGATGGAGCGTATAAGGCATAGTTAATTTCTTCTTTTAAATTTGGGACAATCTCCCTTAATTTTTCTCTTCCTATTATTTCTAAATCTTTAACGCCATTTTTTATTCCACGCTGTTTTAAAATATTTAATTTTTCTAAGTCGTTTCCTACAACCAAAGCTCCTGTTCTCTTAAAGGATACTTTTAGTTCTTTTGCCAATTCTTCTGTTAATTCGTTTCCTCTTACATTGAAACGAGCTTTTAAAGAACCTGTTTCAGCATCAAATCCAGCATGAATTAGTCCGCTGTTTGCCTTAGTTGCTCCTGTTGCAAGGTCTGGCTCACATTCTAACAAAACACAGCTTTTCCCTTTTCTTGTAAGTTTATTAAATATTGCTGTGCCTATAACTCCTCCACCAAATATTGCATAATCAAATATCATTTTCACCTCTTTTTATATTTTTTTATAGCTTTATTTCTTGCAATTTAAATTTTATATTAATTTTTTAAAAAAATAATGTATAAATAAAATTAAATAAGTTTTATTAAAATTTTATTTAATTGTTACAACGCAAAGCCTATGAAGTGCTCTTGTAGCAGTGATGTACTCAGCATTTTTTTCAAGGTAGTTTTTAGGCTCTTTTCTAACAGATATCACGGCATCAAATTCAAGTCCTTTACAAAGAGTTGTAGGAATAATAATTACGCCTTCTGTAAGTTCACTTGTGTTGTCGGTTATCAAGTTCGCGCCTTCCAGCTTAGAATTTTCAACGTATAGTTTTTCCGCCTCTTTCATAGTTGGCGTTATAATTGCAATGTGTTTATATCCTATATTTTTACACTCTTCAATTTCTTTTATAAACTTTTCCTCTAAATTTTCTCCGCTTAATTCTAACACAGGTGCTCCATGCCTATGAAAGTTAATAGCCCCTTCAAGCCCTATAAGCTTTTGAGAATATTCTGTTATTTCCACAGTAGAACGGTAAGTTTTTGCAAGTTTAATAAGTTTAGCATTGTTTAAAAGCTTACTTAATTCATTTAAATATGCATGATTTAAAACTCTTTCAATACTTTGATATATATCGCCAAGCACAGTTTTTGGACATGGATATCTTTTCGAGATTAATTCTAAGGCAATCAAACTATAATCTTGCATTTCATCTATAACGGCAAACTTAAATTCCTTGAATTCCGCAGTTCCTAAAATAAAATCTTTTATATATAAAATTGGTGCCACATCTTCAAAGTGAAGTGTATTTTTGTTTGCAAATATATTTAAGTTCATACCAATAGCGTTTAAAAATGCTAAATATATTTCTGTAATATTATTAATTTTAAACATTCCAAGAAGCACTTTTTTCACTCTTGAAGTTAAAGCTCTTGCATTTACATTTTCTCCAAGTTGGTCTATAACATAATCTGCAATCCATTCTATTCTAATAGAAGGTTTTTTAGTTTTATATCTTTCATTATAAAGATTATTGATTGTCTCAGCCTTAACTTTTTTGTCACCAAGATTAATATCCTTAGCTTCAAAACTTAAACTTACAACATTATTTAAAAATGTTTTTAAGCTTTCAAAAAATTCAGCACCTTCTTTATAATTTACTTCTTTTGCCCTTTCAAAATTTCCTGCTAGTAAATCTTCTAGCATATCTGCTCTACTTTCAAAATTCAATATTCCATCAAGTTCTTCTTTTGCAATTTCTTCAAATGTTGTAGTAAAAACATTTTGTTCTCCAAGCTCTGGCAAAACATCAGAAATATAATCTGAAAAAAGCGGACTTGGTGAAATTATAACAATATCCTTAGACGGAATTCTATTTTTATATAATAAATAAGCCACTCTATGAAGCGCAATTGAGGTTTTACCAGAACCAGCTATACCTTGAACTAATAAATTCTCAAAATCGTTACTTCTAATTATCATGTTTTGTTCTTTTTGAATTGTTGAAACAATTTGTTTCATCTTAGAACCAGAATTTTGCCCTAATGCATCTTGAAGAATTTCGTCATTTATAGTTACAGAACTATCAAAGGCAAATAAGAGCTCGTTTTCTATGGTTTTATACTGTCTTTTAAGAGTTATCTCGCCCCTAATCTCTCCGTCTGGTGCATTATAGCAAGCCTCACCTAGTTCGTAATCGTAATATAAACTCGATACAGGAGCACGCCAATCTAGCACATAAGGAAAACCATTAGGATTATCTAAAAATGCTATTCCTATATAATAACTTTCCTTATTCTTTTCAAGGTCATCTATAAAATCTATTCTTCCAAAGTAAGGTTTTTGTGCCTGCTTTTCACATGTAAAGAGGGCGCGCTCTACGCCCGCTTTCTCTAAATTTAAGTTATCTAATAAGTTTCTTTGAACCGCCGCCTCTTGTGCATCCATATCATAAAAGTTGTCGGCTATAAACTTAGAAAGTTCATGTGTTCTTTCTTTATAGTTATCTAAGGTTTTTTGCAACACATTTAACTTTCTAGTTACTTCATTGTAAGTACAATTTAAGTATTCTCTTTCCTTTTTTAATTCTTCTTCACTTAACATTAGTTCCCTCTTGTTACTTTTTCAGTAGAAATTCTTCCATCAGAAATATCAAACGCATATCTTGAAAGCGTGCTTGCCCTATCCTCCTCAGAAATAACAGCAAAATTGGAGTATGTTATATCTGAAAGACCTTTAATTGAACTAGGTTTTTGAGTACTAAAATTGCCATATTTTAATCTGCCATCAAAGTTATTAAACATCAAATCTATACTCGTATAATTTGGAACACTATTAACATAAGTGCATTCTCTAATTCTTGCTATGTAATAATCATCAGATAAAATATAATATTCTGCTTCAATGCTATTTAAAGATGTTTCTGAATCTTTAATCTCAAAATAAAAATATGATGAACCTTGCTCATAGCGAACTAAATATGTTTTAGTAAAACTATTTACACTAGCATTAGAATCTTGAAAATTCATATTTATTGTATAATCGTTTTGATTTAAACTTTCATTAAATGAAATTTCAAGTGAATAGTCGATTACAATTCCACCATCACTCCAATCCATTTTGTAGCTATAACTATTTTGTTCAGTGAATAAACTTGTTTCTTGGCGCTCAACTTGAAAGATTTCAATATTTTTATAAACAGAATTATTAAAATTAGATGTTGAATAAACGGCGCTTGTTTCGCTTCCTGTTTGCCCTAAATCAAAAATTGGCATAATTAGCAAAATTAAATCGTTTACTTCGTTATAGGTATTTAAACCACTAGTAAAAACATTTTTTTCTTCAGTAGCCATAGAGCCTTCAATATTTTCTTCTATGTTATCAATAAATCTGTTCTGCTTTGTAGACAAAGACATAAACTCTTCATACATAGTTCCGCTAAAAGCTCTTAAAGTAAAATTATAATTATTTTCTCCGCATGCTGTAAGAACCATACAAGCAAGAGCTATACAAATTAAACTTACAATTTTTTTCATTTTTTATCTCCCTTATTTATCTTTTTAGCTGGAGTATTTTTTTTAAAAGCATTAGTCGTTTTTACTGTGTTTTTTTCTTTTTTAGATGTTTCATTATTACTTTTTTTATTTCTAGCTTTTACAATCCTTTCTTTATTTTCTTCTTTATCCTTTTTGTCTTCTTCTACTTCTTTTTCTTCTTTATTAGGAATGTTTGCCATATCTTCAAGGTCGTAAATATAATTCTCATCGCCTGTTACACTATAAATAAGGTTTTTAAAATAATCTTTTCCTTCAATGTTTGCGTATCCACTTTCCAAATAAGCTGTGTAGCCTTCACTTAAAGCCGTAAACATTTCCTCCGTAATCTTTATAGGAATATTTAAACTTAAAAGCTTATTGCCAACTTCTTCTCCGGTTAAGTTATCTGGGGCTTTCATTCCTAATTCTTTAAACTTGGCACGCAAATTCTTTTCTGCTTTTTCTATTTCTAAACTATCTGAAAAACTTGTAGCTGCTCTAAGTAAACAATAGCAAATTTCATATTCCGATTTCTGCTCGTAATAATAGCTAAGTTCTTTATATATGTTTGCAAATTGTTCCTTTGTGTAAGCATAATTAAAAGCATCAAAAAGCTTATCTTTATATTTTCCCAAATTTTTGAATTTTTCTAGTTTTGCTTCAAGCATAAACAGATTTATGTTAACAGGATTAATTTTCCTAAAAAATTCTAATGTATCCTTAGCCTTTTTTAATTCTTTTAATTCTATTTCTGCGTAAGCAAGCAAAGAAAGAATTTCATTTTTTATTGAAGGTTTCCACATGAAATTTAAATTAGGATTTAAATAAGAAAACTTTTTAACTTCAATTTCATTATTAAAATAATACATTGGATATTTATTTTTATAAAGTGTCCAGTCTTCAAGGCTTTCTAAAATTTTTAAAAGTTCAATCGCGTCCTTATAGCGTTCGCCATAAATGTAGTTATCGGCTTTGTCTAATAGCCTATCTTTATCAATTTCTTGTTTCTCATTTAACCCATTATCTAAAAGTATTTGATAAAGTTTTTCACCAAGTTTTTTAACTTCTTCACTATCTTTTTCTCGTCTTCCATATTTTGTAATCATATCAACAAGATAAGATTTATCTGTTACAACACCGCCCGTCAAATTGTCAAAGATTTTTTTTGCGTGCATAGAACCTCCATATTTCGCTTTCATTTTAACACATATAAAAAATATTTCCAAATTATTTAGAAATATTTGTTTAAAGAAAAGAATTGATTTAATTGTTAAAATTTAACTTTTGCTATAATTTCAAATAAAAAATCCGACTTAATAATGTCGGATTAAGCTTTTTTGATAAGTTCTATTGAAATTTGTTCATCTACATCTATGCTTGAATTTATTCTTGCAAGTTGATAAATTACGCCTATTGTTACAGTTTGACCTTTTGCAACATCTACACTATAATTACAAATCCCGTTTGATAATTCAACACCTGAAGCATTTGTATCTGAATTTATTTCTATTTCTTTCCCATTATTTAATTTTGTTATATATCTAGGGTCTTTAATATTATCATATACTATTCCAGATATTTTTAATGTAAAAGTTGCATCACCATTATTAGTAATTTGATATGTTGTTTCGTATGGAGTAATAATATCTTCAAACACAATATCTCTACTTACACCATCTACATAAGCAATGTTATAGCCACCTTCAACCTCTTCTAAATATGCACTATCTTCAGTTTTTGTTACCATACTGCCAGATGTATTATCTATTCCAAACTCAATAGTATCACTTAGCCACTCATGAGTAATTTTAACATTATAATACAAGTCGTCAGACGCTGTAAAGGATATATTTTTGTTTGGCAAAACTAAGCTTGAAGATGTTAAAGCATAAACAGCAAAAGTTCCTAAACAAATCATCATACACATAGTAAAAATTGTAGTAATAAATTTAACCTTTTTCATATAATTTCTTCCTTTGTAAAACATGCCAATGTTATCATAACTTTTGTAATTATTCAAGAAATTTTTATAATTTTACTAAAAATTTACTATTTTATAAAATTTGTAAAAAATTATTTTAAAAAAAGCACAAACCTTCTAAGGTTTGCACTCTTCTAATTAACTTTATTTAGTCCCACATTAAAACATATTAATTAATAATTTTAACAATTTAAAGAGTTATGATTTGTTATTATTTTGAATAATCTTCACTCTTTTCATTTTTATTAGTTTTTTCGCTGTTTTTTTCAAACATTTCTGGCGAAATTTTTTGAAGCTCTGCTAATTCTTCTTCATTTAAAACCTGAACAGGAAATAGATAGCCTCCACGGTAATCATCATCTTTTCCTCCCTCACAACATAAGCAGTATATAATGTTAGTGGATAGGCAAAATATACATTTGTTTAGCCATTTCATTTTGTATTTTATATATACTTTTCAAACAAGGATGTTTTATATAGTAAATCATCTGAGTCTAAAAAAATTGTAAAGCTTTCATTAACTTATATTTCTTGCATTAATAACCCCGAGTTTTTTTGCAAATTAGCATTTACTTATTGTATTGTCGGTTGGACAATCATTTTGTTAAAAAAGTAGTTTGTTTTTATATTAAAAAGTTGCACATACTAAATATAGTAAGCAAAAGTAAAATGCTAAAAGGTTTTTTAAATAAAAAAATCTTAAATAAAGAGATATATAAAAAATAAACACTACTTTACAAACTTATAGGTTTATGTTACAATTTAAAAAAAGGATCTTATGCAAAACAAATATTATTTTAATTTGAATAATGAAAATATGACACTTGAAAAAGCAGTGGCAGAATTTAAAGCAAAATTGGCAGAAACCCCAGATTTAAAATTTGTTGTTTTATTCCGTGCAGAAAAATTTTTAAAAAATGAATATGAAAAAGAAATATCTCCTATCCTTTTTGAATTAGACCAACATGGAATTCAATCACAAAACATTATAATGTCTATTTCAGATCCAGAAAGTGTATATTCAATAGAACAATGGCAACTAATAAGAAAAGTTGATGAGTTTTTAAAGAAAAGAAACATAACTTTGGGCTTTGAAGATATGGAGTATACATGGAGTATTGATGAAGTTGAAAATGCAAATTCGCAAATTGCCAAAATTGCAAGCAAAATTAAAGAAAAATCATATTCTCCATATGAAAAATTGTTGTCAGCTTATTTAGATGTAACGCGTAGACAATTTGTTTCCGAAGGTGAAAATGAACACTATTCTCAATCACGATCTGTTTATGGAGTTTTAAATAGCAACAAGATTGTGTGCGTAGGATTTGCTAAATTGTTTGAAGAAATAATTCAACAAGTTGGAGATGAAAATATAAAAATTTTTAGAAATTTTGTTGAAGTGTCTCATGATGGAGAAACAATTAGTGGCGGACATCAAAATTTGATTGTTTATATAAAAGACGAAAAATATAAAATAAATGGATTTTTTTATTTGGATCCAACATGGGATTGTGCTACGGAAGAAGTGGGTTTTGGGAATTTAAATTATTTTATGCTTCCACTTGAAGACGTCTCTAAAATAAAAAGTCATATTTTAGGCGAGTGGGCTTTATCAAGTTATAAACAGGTTGAAAAATCACAGAAAAGAAAACAAGAAAAACAAGTTATATATCATTCTCCAAAAACGACATCTTTATTTTTGGGATTTAATAGGGGAAAACTTGAGTATTCACTAGAGACATTGGAAAAAATCATGGAAATTAATCCTGAATTTAAAAAAGGCATAACAAAATTAATATGGGGAGAAGAAATCGTATATATTTTGAACGATTACACTAAGAAAAAGAAAGAATTAAAATTATATAAACAACTATCTCCAATTTTGGCTGAATATTCGGATATCAAATTTGATTATGAACAAGCTTTATTATTTAAAAAAGGTTTAATAAGTGCAATAAACACTGGTGATACTTCTCAATTTCTTAAGCTTATTGAAGATCTTTCTAAACAAGATAAAACACAAAATGCTTTAGAAGGTTTTTTAAGTGGATTAAATGAGGAATTAGAAATGTTTATTTACGATTTTAATACCGAAGAGGAGGTTGCAGAGAAGAAAGAGAAAATTGCAAGTATTCTTTCTCAAACAAAAGAACTATTTGTTAAAAACCCTGATAACCTCTTGAAACTAGCTCAAATGCGACCTGCATTACAATCATATTTATTTGAACAATTAATAAATGTAGATCTTAGTAGCAATTTCAAAGACTTTCAATATGAAATTGAAAGTACATTAGATAGAGTAAAGATTGTAAAACTTATGCAGACAATACAGGAAAATATTGAAAGTATACAACATATAATAGAAGTTGATTTGAAAATTTTGGACGATTATAGAAGCCTGCCTATTGAAGTTATTATTAACAATGCGCAATCTTCTGGCAAACTAACAGCTGATAATGTGAAAAATCTTATGTTACATAGTGGAGATCCAATTCAAATTGAAAAGGTGGCCACTGCGTTAAAGTCTGTTTTAAAATCCGAATATCATTATGACAGCGAAGTGGCAATTGAGAAAGATGTAAAAAAAATTATTAGCATGAATTGTGAAAATGCTAAAAATTCATTTGTAGAGGGGGCTACAAATGCTTTTTCTAAAAATCCACCAACAAAAGCAAGCGAAATGACTTTATAATTATAAAATTTTATGAAACATATTAATCGAGTGAAAATTTTGCGACTATTTCAAATGTTCACATAAGTAAATAATAGGTAAAAGTATAAATAGGATGAATTAATAGATAAATTTTTTAAAGATAAAAATTTAGCACCAACAAAAAATCCAATAATTATTTTAATAAGCCCTTAATAGAATTTATAAAAAACTAGTTAAAAAAAATAGGAGAATTTCTCCTATTTTTTATACCTATAAAACCCTGTTTATTCTTGCAATACATTATTAAACAAATCTAAATCATTAGTGTTCAAGCTCAAAGCTTATTGGCGGAGAAAGAGGGATTTGAACCCTCGCGCCGGTTTCCCGACCTACTCCCTTAGCAGGGGAGCCCCTTCGGCCTCTTGGGTATTTCTCCATATTTCTTATTTCTCCCAAATGTTTTATAGGAGTAGCTAGGCTCCACTGCTAAGGGTTAGCAGGGGTATTTGAGCGATTAGAAAAGTTGCCAGTGGCAAGTTTTCAGCTCAAATTCTTCGGCCTCTTGGGTATTTCTCCATTATCCTTATAATATTATTGTAAGAATAATTTAGACTTATGTTTTAATTTTGTCTTCGTTTTTAGACTTTGTTAGTTTAACATAATTTATTTGCGGTTGTCAATCGTTATTTTACACTCATTTACATTTTTTTATTTTCTTTGTTTCTTTATTTTTTATTCAATTCTTTGCCTTGATTTTTATAATTTAGTATTTTGTAAAAAACTTAATAATTTTGTAAAAATATGTTAAAATCTCTTGTATTATTTTTTGTTTTATGCTACTATATATAGGTCGCGCAACAAGTTATTTTATAGTACTATTACTACATATTGAATTAAAAGGGTTTTTGTTTATGAATAAGAATTTAGAACAGATTTTATCTGATATTATTACTATTGTAGGTGT
>CALVOB010000059.1 GCA_944350095.1 uncultured Clostridia bacterium | reverse complement strand
GAGCGCAACAAGCCCCGACGGCTTTCTCATATCCTATATTTGTTGTGGCGTCACCTAAGGGAATCGAACCCCTAACTAGCCCTTAGGAGGGGCTTGTTATATCCGTTTAACTAAGAGGACATTTGGTATTTATATAATTTAGCATAATTACTAATTTTTTGCAACTTTTTAATAATCTTTATACTATTTTAAATAAAAAAATTACATAACACTTTTGTGTAATGTAATTTTTAGTTATAATTTTATATTTTATTCTATTGAGATTATATAATAATAAACCGGTTGTCCACCATATATAGCCGTAACTTCACAATCAGGATATTTCTCTGAAAGTTTTTCTTGAAGTGATATAGCTTCTTCTTCTTTTATATCTTCCCCATAGAAAAGTGTAATATTTACTGCACTATCAGTAATAAGCTTTTCTATAAGTGCTTCAGTTGTTGGTCCTACTAATGTACCTTTTGATAATATTGCCTTATCATCAAGACCTATAATTTCCCCAACTGATAAATCAAATCCATCTACATGAGTACTTCTAACCGCGTATGTTACTGAACCAGATTTTACATTTTGAAGAGAAGCTATCATTGCTTCTTCGTTTTCTTCTACTGTGCCTTCTGGATTAAATGCAAGTGCAGCTGAAATACCTTCAGGAACGCTTTTAGAAGGAATTACTCGTAAATTTTTTGTTGTTAGACCTTTGGCTTGTTCTGCTGCCAAAATAATATTTTTATTATTAGGAAAAATAAATACATTTTTTGCTGGAACTTTGTCGGCAGCACTAGCAATATCCGCAGCACTTGGATTCATTGTTTGCCCACCTTCTATCATTTGATCAACATAAAGGTCTTTAAATAAGTCTGCAATACCTTTCCCTGGAGCAACTGCAACCATTCCATGTTCTTTTAAATCAACTTGCTGTTGTGCTTTTCTTTTAAGTTCACGATTTTGCTCACGCATGTTTTCTATTTTTAAATTGAAAAGTTCGCCAAGTTCTAATGCATAGCCTAAAGCAATATTGGGCTGGTTTGTATGAACATGAACTTTTACTAAAAGCAAATCACCTATACAAAGTACTGAATCACCTATTTGCATAAGTTTTTCACGAAGTTTATCTATATCTGCTTCCGTAGTCTTTTTATGCATATTTATAATCATGAATTCAGTACAATACCCAAATTCAATTTCTGGAATATTATTTAAATCTGGCACTACATCTTCTACCGTTGCCTGAACAGGAGCATCTTCAAACACAAAATCTAGTTCTTCACCTAAAAGAACCTTATAGAACCCTGTAAATATAACTATAAGCCCTCTTCCGCCAGCATCTACTACCCCAGCTTTCTTTAATACAGGAAGCATTTCAGGTGTTTGCTGAAGAACTTCCTCACCTTTTTCAAGTACAATTTTAAAGAAATTTTCAAAAGTAGAATTGCGTTTTGCAGCATCTACGGCACTTTCTGCCATAACTCTAATAACTGTTAAAATAGTGCCTTCTTTTGGCTTTGTTACCGCTTTATAAGCAATATTTGCCCCTTCTTGAATAGCTTTAGCAAATGTTTTAGTATTAATTTCTGTAACTGTTTTAAGAATACTACAAAAACCTTTGATTATTTGAGATGTTATTACACCAGAATTACCTCTTGCACCACGAAGCGCACCCTTTGAAAAGGCTTCACAAAGGCTGTCTAAATTATTATTCATGCAATTATTTACTTCGTTCACAGCAGACTTCATGGTCAAAAACATATTAGTACCAGTGTCTCCGTCTGGAACAGGAAAGACATTCAAAGAGTCTACAAGCTTTTTATTTTGTTCTAATAAGCTTGCACCCCCAATAATCATTTTTCTTAATAACGCCCCATTAATTACTTTCTGCATACGCCCTCTAAACCCTTACACCAACAACATGAACATTTACAGTGTCTACAATCATGCCGGTGAAATTCTCTACGCTATATTTGACAGATTTCTTGAGGCTTTCTGCAACCGCACTTATAGAAACGCCATATTTGAGTATGCAGTATACATCTATAAAAATTCTATTTTCAACTGTTGAAATTTTTATGCCTTTTGAATATTTTTTTCTTCTTAAAAGTTCTTTAATGTTATCCCTTAAATTTTTTGATACAAGATCAACCACACCATAACAATCAAGTGCAGCATAACCCGCAACGACAGCAATTGCTTCGCTGGAAATACTTATTTTACCATAATAATTATTTGTTTCAACTGTCACCAGTGTGAATTCCTTTTTTATTTTATATTAAAAAATATTTACAAGAAATATTGATCTTAAACAAGAAATCTGCTACATAGTAGCTTATGATAATAATATACTACACAAAAAATTAATTTTCAACTAAAATTATATATCTTTTTGAAATTTTTTAAATAAAATGCTTGCAAATTTGCCCTAATAATGATAAAATAGGCAAGCAATAATGATAATAAACTGGTATAGGAGGAAATATGAGCAAAGTTTGTGAAGTATGCGGAAAAGGAAAAATGAAAGGAAATACTGTTAGCCATTCAAACCGTAAAGCTATTAAGCATTGGGACGCAAATCTTCAAGTTGTTGAAATGGAGATAAACGGAGAACAAAAGAAAGTAAAAGCTTGCACAAAGTGCATAAAAACAAGCAAAAAAGGTTAATATAATATCTTTTTATGCAGTTTTTTGTTATAAAAATATAATCATTAAAAAAATATAACCCGTTTTAAAAGGTTATATTTTTTATTATATATATGTATTAACCTATAATATCTGGCTTGATAACTTTCTTACGAAAAATCAATTTCAATAATCCTGAAAGTATCTTTGGCGCCTTAACACAAATTATTCTCATCTTCCCCACCTCTTCCCTATATACTATGTAAAATATAGAAAAATGGTGAAATACAACTAAACATATTATAAGTTTTAGGCTTTATAAAAAAGAACTATATCTTTGAAATAACTTTACAAATTTGATATAGTCCTTTTTTATTTATAAATTTACATTAAAGCTCTTTAATAATTACATTCAATCAAACCAAGCTCGCCGTCACCTCTAGCATAGAGAACATTAACAAGCCCCGTTTCTGCATTTAAGAACACATAAAACTTGTGGTCTAAGGCTTCCATAAATTCTTTTGCATCTTCTACTGTAATTGGCACAAGATCAAAAGATTTTTTCTTATAAATATCTTTCTTCTTTTCCTCTGGTTTTTCATCTAAGAAAAGTAAATCTGGGATATCAAAAGCTCCAAGTTTAAATTTATCTTTTCTCTTATCTGCCTGTTTTAATATTTGTCTTTCAATTTTTGGAAGTGCTAAGTCTATGTTATCATACATATTCTCACCAGTCACTTCACTTCTATACAAAAGCCCCTTATTTGTTATTGTAAGTTCTAATTTATATGTTTTGTTTTCAAGTTTACAAACAACACGAGCTTGAGCATCATCACCAAAATATCTGTCAAGTTTATTGATTTTTTTTGTGATAATCTCCTTTAATCTATTTCCTATATCGTAGTTTCTTTCTATAAATTCTATTT
>CALVOB010000058.1 GCA_944350095.1 uncultured Clostridia bacterium | reverse complement strand
CCACATAGTATGATAATGTAAGCCAAAGATAAAGCTTAAATGTACAAAAGATAAAAAAATACATATTAATTTGGTTTAAACTATAAGAGGAGGTAAATATGAACTTTTTCGGTGGTTTTGGTAATGGCGGATTCGGCGGAAATGGTTGCGATTGTTGCTCAATAATAATTTTATTATTACTCCTTTCCAGCTGTGGATGCAACACTAATTTCGACTGTGGCAACTTAATATGGTTAATCCTACTTTTAAACTGCTGCGGATGTGGATGCAGTGATAACAAAAGATGCTAATTAAATAGTACATAAAACTGCACGAGACTAAAAATCTCGTGCGTTTTTCTTTTTTTAACATATATTTGTCAAAACTATAAATAACTGATAATATATAAAAAAGGTTAATGTATGTTCAAATCATATTATTTGTCGCCAATAGGAAATATAATAATAATTACAGACTACACAAATTTATGTGGACTGTATTTTGAAAATCAAAAAAACATTCCTAACAATATAGACGAATTAGAGGAAAATAATAATTTAAATATAATAAAACTTATAAAATGTTGGCTCGACAATTATTTTGATAAGAAAAATCCTCAAATCAACAATTTACCTCTTAAATTAAATGGTTCAAAATTTAACCAAGAAGTATGGAAAATTTTAAAAACTATTCCCTACGGGCAAACTACCACTTATAGTGAAATTGCAAAAAAAGTTGCCCTAAAACTAAATAAAGAAAAAATGTCTGCAAGAGCTGTTGGAAATGCAGTTGCTCATAATCCCATATCTATAATAATTCCTTGCCATAGAGTTTTAGGAAAAAATAACAAAATTACAGGTTATGCAGGCGGAATTGATAAAAAAATTAAGCTTTTACAACTTGAAAATATTAAATTTAAAGAATAATTAAAAGTGGCATTGCAATTTTGACTTCGTCAAAATTATAACTTGCCAAGGCAAGTTATCTTTTGCTAGCAAAAGGCAATGCCACTTTTGCTACGAAAAACCTACAAAATACAAAAATAATTATTTAAAACAAATATTAAAATAAAAACCAAAGTTTTAAAATTATTTAATAAACAACATTTTTAAATGTCTTTCTTTTTAACAATTTGCATTTTAATTATTTCCTAATAAAATTTTTTCTAAAAAAATAAAACTGCAAAAAAATTTGCAGTTTTAAATATATTTTTTTATTAATTCTTTTAAATTATCTAAATTTTTGCCTGTTTTTGCTGAAATATATATTTCATTTTCTTTTAAAATGATTTCTTCATGAATTTTATCACATTTATTATATGCTATTATTTCTGGTATATTTTCTGCACCTATTTCTTTTAAAGTTTGATTTACAACTTTTATTTGTTCTTTATATGCAGGATTAGATATATCTACAACATGCAAAATCAAATCGGCATCTAATGCTTCTTCCAAAGTTGATGCAAATGCATCTACAAGCATGTGCGGAAGTTTATTTATAAAACCCACTGTATCGGTTAAAATTATTTGTTTATCTTCTCCTAACCACACATTCCTACTAGTAGTTTCTAGTGTAGCAAAAAGTTTATCATCAGCATATATACCAGCCTTAGAAATAGCATTTAAAAGTGTGCTTTTACCAGAGTTAGTATAACCTACAATTGCCACTTTTTTCTTACCGCTAGTTGAGCGTTTTTGTCTTTTTAAATCGCGCCTGCTTTTAATCTTTTCAATTTCTTTTTCAAGTTTTTGAATTTTAAGCCTGATTGCACGCCTATCAGTTTCTAGCTTAGTTTCCCCAGGTCCTCTCATTCCTACACCCGCAGAGCCAAATCTTCCACTTGTTCCCTGTATTTGATTTAACCTAGGAAGAGTATATTTAAGTTGAGCAAGTTCTACTTGAAGCATACCCTCATTCGATGTAGCCCTTTGGGCAAAAATATCTAAAATTAGCGCCATTCTATCTATTACTTTAACGCCTAATATTTCTGAAATATTGCTAGCCTGAGAACCAGAAAGTTCATAATCAACAATAACAACATTGGCATTCAAACTTTTTATTTTTTCTTTTATTTCTTCAAGTTTTCCGCTTCCTAGTAGCGTTGCAGGAGTTATTTCTCTAATATATTGTCCGTCCTGTCCAACAACTTCAAGACCTGCCGTTTCAGCAAGTCTTGTAAGTTCTTTTAAATCTTCTTCAAAGCTTATATTGCTTCTAAATGTAACGCCAATTAAAAACGCAAGTTCTTTTTTTTGTTCAGTAGTGTATTTCATATTTATTATTTTAATTTAGTTTAAAAATTTTGTCAATCAGTTTTATTCTTTACAAGTAAATCACCGCTATTTACATCAAATACAACAATATATCTTTGATGTTTTGTATTAATTACACTAAAAGCCCAAAAGTATTGTCCAGAAATAAAATCTTCGTCTGTAATAGGTTTTAAATAACATTCTGCATTAAATTTGCCATTAGAAATTATTTCATTTAATTCGTCATTTAAATATTGTTTGCCTAATTCTAAGGCATCTTGCCAGCTGATTTCCCAACTAGAAGAAATGTTTTCTAAAACGATAGCAGGTTCATTATTTATAGAAATAATTATTTCTGCATCATCACTTGCAACATTTCCAATATCTACCATATAACTTTCATTAAAAGGATGTTTTTCAAGTACACCTTCAAATTTTTGTTCATTAATAGTTGCAATAAATGGAACTTTAAGACTTCCAACAAATTCATTAAAATAAACTGTAAAAATACCAAAATCACATTTTTTTTCAGAAACCCCATCATATTCATAAGGGTCTTCTCTTTCACCAGACATGAATGTAACTTTTACATCATCTTTTTTGCCCTCAAATACATTTTTCCTTATTTCCGACATATTCTTTTCTACCGCAGTGTCCAAATTAATTGCACAACCAAAAGGAACCATAAACAAACTAAAACATATTAGCATTAAAACAACAATTTTTTTCATGATATAATATATGAACTTGTCCGCTTAAATATTTGCAAAAAATTAAAAATTATAGTATCCTATTTTTAGGAGTTACTATGAAACAGGAATTAATAAAAGCCTTAAAGGAAAAATATGCATTGGGTGCTTTTAATTTTGTTAATTTAGAAATGTTAAAAGCAATTATAGAAGCAAGCTTAGAAACAGATTTCCCTGTAATAGCCAGTGTTAGTGAGGGGGCTTTAAAATATATTGGCGAAGAAGAAACAGTTGCAATGTTTAAATCTGCAAAGAAAAATGCAAAAGTATTTTTACATTTAGATCATGGCAAAAATTTAGACCTTATAAAACGCACAGTCGACCTTGGCTTTGATAGTGTAATGATAGATGCGTCATCTTTTCCTTTTGAAGAAAATGTAAAACAAACAAAAGAAGTTGTAAATTATGCCCACAATAAAGGTGTAATGGTAGAAGCAGAACTTGGAACACTTGCAGGAATAGAAGACGAAGTTAAAGCAGATAAAAATATATATACAAATCCTAACGAGGCCAAAAAATTTGTGGAACTTACAAACTGCGATAGTTTAGCTGTGGCAATAGGAACAAGTCATGGAGCATATAAGTTTTCTGGCGAAAGCAAATTAAATATGGAAGTATTAAGTGAAATAGAAAATCTTTTGCCAAATACTCCCCTTGTGCTACACGGAGCATCTAGTGTTCCACAAAAATATGTAGACTTATTAAATAATTTTGGAGGTAATGTTAAAGGGGCAAAAGGAGTAGACGAAAAGTTGTTATATGAAGCTTGCCATAAACATAATATCTGTAAAATAAATTCCGATACCGATTTAAGAATAACATTCACTGCAACCATAAGAAAATATTTATCAGAAAATCCAGAAGTATTTGATTTAAGAAAATATTTAGGTGCAGGAAAAGAAGAAGTAAAAAAATTATTAATAGAAAAAATAAAATTGTTAGGAAAATAATAATTAAATAATTAAACAATTATATAAAATTAATACTTTTTTAATGTTTTATTTATAAATAATAATTAATTATTTATTTAACTGTATTTTATATTATTAAATATTTAATTTAAAAAATCTATCAAATAAAAATAAATTAAACTAATTAATATCTAAAATAAATAAAAAATTAAATAAAAAAATATTCTATAAAAAATAAAGGTCAAAAAATTGACCTTTATTTTTTGTTTAAGAAATTTACTGAAAAGAAATTTACATTTTAGGACTTTTATTTAAAATTTAATTAAATTTTGTACTCTTTTTTTTGACGCTTTAAGAGATTATTAAGTTTTAATTAAAATGCAACATTTTGCATATTGAATGTAAAGTCTACATCTGTTAATGAATCAACACTTTTTGAAACATCAGTAAGTGTTAATGTATAAGTTAATATCATAGTTTCATTTGTAGCAAGACTTGCAGAACCATCATGAGCAAAATTTTGTTCACCTTTTTTACATTCCGTTACTATTGTAACGTTAGTAGCAGTAACTCCACTTTCATAAGCTGGGATAGTTACTTCAACGAAACATGGGTTAGTTCCTTTATTTGTAATAGTGAATTTATAAACAATTTGGTTATTAACTTCTTCTGCAAATTGAATATTTCCAAATTGAGCTTCAGTTCCACTAATTGTTGGAGAACCTGTGCCAGCTGTTAATGTAATATCACCAGCAGGTGCAGAACCAGCTACGCCAGTGTAGTTTTTACCAGTAAATGATTTTGTTTGTCTGCTTGCAGTTGCACCATAAGCAACTTCCCCATTTACATCAACATAAACTTTATCTGTGGTAAAGCTTACACTTGATGTTACACTAAATGTAACTTGAGTTGCAGCAAGTACACCAATTGTCATCATGCAAATAGCAAGTGCAAGTGAACCAATTGTAGCGAAAAGTTTGAATTTCTTCTTCATTTTTCCTCCTTAAAAATTTCTTTTAAATTAAATTGTGAAAAGTTTGTTGCTTGCAAGTCCTAATTACAAACAATAAGAGCTTTTCTTCAAGTAAATTTTTCTTCGCCAAGTCCTAAAAAACGCGAATAATAAATTTACTTGATTGTTTTAGGCTTAAATTAAATTTTTACAATTTAATTACGAAAGCAGTCAGCAAATTCCGCAAAGTTTGTTATATTTGCTAAATGCAATCGTGCCCAAATATTAGACAAAATTTGTAAGTGCAAACCATTTAAGATTTTTACACTTAAATTTTAGCAAAATATAGCTAAAATTTATTTTGTCTAGCCTATTTTACCCCCCCCTGAGGTTTTGTCAAGCGAACTAACATAGTTTTTTAAATTTTTTTAAAAAATTTCTTCGACTAAACGCCATAGCGTTCAATTTTTCGCATGACAAAACCGTGGGGGCGGGGTAATATACTATCTACTTGTTAAACTTTCTTTTTCTAAGTAAACAAATTGCTTATCAAACTTTTAAACCTTTTAATTACTAATTTAATAAGTTTATTTTTGTTTCTACACAATATAACTTATCTTACTATTAACCTTTTATCATTATATTATGATTATAAATATCTATTACTATCTTTAAAAAACAAAAAAAGAAGGTGTTATATAACCTTCTTTTTACTTTATAAAATATATAATTAAATTAATTCAACAATAGCCATTTCAGCAGAGTCGCCACGACGAGCGCCAAGTTTGATAATTCTTGTATATCCACCGCCACAATTTTGCTCTTTGTTTCTTTCAGCATATTTTGGAGCATATACATTGAATATCTTTTCAATAAGTGGATGATTTATGCCTTCTGTTCTAGCTTTGAAAGCTGTAATGCTTTCTTTGTCTTTTCTTTGTTCTTGAATATCATATACATAAGACATAATTTTTCTTCTTGCAGCAAGTCTTTTTGGACCATCGTTTATAACTTCTTGCTTAACCTTAGCACCCTTAGAGTCAGTTATGGTCTTAACAGCTTTAACAGTGTCATCATAAGAGTTTATTGCAAGAGTTAAAATCTTTTCAGCCTTACTTCTTACAGACTTTGCTTTTGCTAAGGTAGTTTCAATTTTGCCATTCCATAAAAGATTAGAAACTTGATTTCTAAGTAATGCGTTTCTCTCCTTTGTTGGCAATCCTAATTTATCGTTTGCCATTTTCCTCTCCTTTTTAATCTTCGTCAGCTCTTAAAGCCAAACCGTAACTTTCAAGTTTTTGAATAACTTCTTCAATAGATTTTAAACCTAAATTTCTAACTTTTAACATATCAGATTTAGATTTTTTAATTAAATCTTGAACTGTGTTAATGTTAGCTCTCTTTAAGCAATTATATGAACGAACGGAAAGTTCCATATCCTCAATAGGCATTTCAAGAACTTTGCTTTGATTATCTTCATCAGAACTAACCATAAAGCTCATTCCGCTCATAGCCTCGCAAAGGTCTACAAAAAGATGAATATGTTCTTCAATAATCTTACCAGCAAGAGCAACTATATCTCTAGCAGAAGTTGTTCCATTAGTTTCAACTTCTAATGTAAGCTTATCAAAATCTATGCTATGACCAACACGAGTGCTTTCTACATTGTAATTTACCTTTTTAACAGGTGAATACAAACTATCAATTGCAATGTATTCAAGATTATCAATTCTTTCTTTATTTAACACATTAGGAACATAACCTCTTCCTCTTGCAATTAATATTTCCATATCAAGAATTGCATCAGAATCTAATGTGCAAATATGAAGTTCTGGATTTAAAATTTCAACTTGGTCATTAGGCTCAAAATCTTTGGCTGTAACTTCTCCTAAGCCCTGTTTTCTTATATGAAGTGTTGTCATAAAATCTGAATCTAATGAAGTTGTTTTAACAGCAAGCTTTTTGATGTTTAAAACAATATCTACAACATCTTCTGTAACACCAGGAATAGTTGAAAATTCATGTTGAACACCTGCAATTTTGATACCTATTGCAGCTGCACCTGGAAGACTACTAAGAAGTGTTCTTCTCATGCAGTTACCTAAGGTTATACCATAACCTCTTTCTAATGGTTCTACCACAAATCTTGCAAATTCACCGTTTTCAGTTTCTTCACAAGTAATTTTTGGCTTTTCAATTTCCATCATAAAACAAAATCTCCTTTATTATCTCGAATACAACTCGATGATTAAGTGTTCTTGAATATTTAAGTCTATATCTTCTCTCTTTGGAAGAGCAAGTATTTTTCCTTCAAGCTTTTCAGAATTAAATTCTAACCATTTTGGCATAACAATTTTCATTCCTTTAAGCTGTTTAAACATTTCAAGATCGCGTTTGTTTTCTTTGATTGCAATAACATCGCCAACTTTTACTTGGTAAGATGGAATGTTCACTCTCTTACCGTTAACAGTAATGTGTCCGTGATTAACTATCTGACGGCTTTCTGAACGGCTTGAACCAATTCCCATTCTATAAACAACATTATCAAGTCTTCTTTCAAGAAGTGATAACATGTTTTCACCTGTAACGCCTTTCATTCTTTCTGCTTCTTCATAATACTCGCGGAACTTCTTTTCTAAAACTCCATAAGCCTTTTTAACTTTTTGCTTTTCACGAAGTTGTGTTCCGTATTGAGTAACTCTCTTTCTAGCAGCGCCGTGTTGTCCAGGAACTACTGGACGGCGTTCCATAGCGCATTTTTTAGTTGTACATCTTTCGCCCTTTAAGAAAAGTTTGCAACCTTCTCTACGGCATTGACGACAATCTGCTCCTATTAACTTTGCCATCTTCTTCTCCTTTTATATCCTTCTTGGTTTAGGTGGGCGACAACCATTGTGTGGAATTGGTGATACATCTTTAATAAGTGTAACATCAAGTTCAGCTGTTCCGATTGCTCTTATAGCTGCTTCTCTACCATTGCCCGGACCTTTTACATAAACTTCAACAGATTTAATTCCGTGTTCTTTTGCTTGCTTTGCTGCTGCTTCAACGCATTGTTGAGCTGCATAAGGTGTGCTTCTTTTAGAACCTCTAAAACCAAGCATACCAGCACTAGCCCAAGATATAGCATTTCCTTCCATATCTGTAAAAGTAACAAGGGTGTTGTTAAAAGATGCATGAATATGCACTTGACCTTTATCTATATTTTTACTTACTCTTTTCTTCTTAACTTGTTTTGTTGGTGCCATGTTTTAACTCCTATTTACCCTTCTTAGAGCTTCCGCCTACGACTTTTCTTGGGCCTTTTCTTGTTCTAGCGTTTGTTCTGGTGTTTTGTCCACGAGTTGGAAGACCTCTTCTATGACGAACACCACGATAAGCGCCTATTTCTGTTAGGCGTTTAATGTTCATTGAAACTTCTTTTCTTAAATCACCTTCAACTGCGTAGTTGTGTTCAATGTAGTTACGAAGTTTAGCAACATCGTTTTCATCGAGGTCTTTAACACGAGTATCAGGATTGATTTTTGTTTCTTTTAAAATCTTTTGAGATGTTTTTAGGCCAATGCCATAAACATAGGTAAGTCCTACCTCAATTCTTTTTTCTCTAGGTAAGTCTACGCCTGCTATTCTTGCCATGTTTTTATTTTCCTCCGAAATTTAATTTAAAATATATATAAGCGCGTCAAAAAATTCAGCCGCATTTGACGCGATTTTTTTCTAACCTTGTGTTTGTTTGTGACTTGGGTCTTTAGAGCAAATTACCATAACTTTGCCTTCTCTCTTAATTACCTTACATTTGTCACACATTGGTTTAACTGATGCTCTTACTTTCATAATTTCTCCTTTTCACTTATTAGTTTTTTGCACGCCATGTAATTCTACCCTTGGTTAAATCGTAAGGGCTCATTTCTATTTTTACCTTGTCGCCTTCAAGAATTTTAATATAATTCATTCTTAATCTTCCTGAAATATACGCGGTTATAGTGTGACCATTACTTAGTTTTACCAAGAAAGTAGTGTTTGGAAGAACTTCTTCAACAACTCCCTCAAACTCAATCACATCGTCTTTTGACATACAAACTCCTTATAAAGTTAAAATTTCAACTCCTGTTAAAGTTAATATAACAGTGTTTTCATAGTGTGCCGATGGTTTTCCGTCTTGTGTGATAACACCCCAACCATCATCTAATAGATAGATGCCTTTTTTGCCCATATTTATCATTGGCTCTATGGCTAAACAAATACCTTCTACCATTGTAGGTCCATCTGATTTTTTTCCATAATTAGGAACATTTGGCCACTCGTGCATTTTTCTTCCTATACCATGACCAACCAACTCCCTAACAACAGAATATCCATTATTTTCTGCATGAGTTTGTATGGCATTAGAAAGCTCGCCAAGTTTTGCTCCAACTTTCAAATGTTTAATTCCCTCAAAAAAGCATTCTTCAGTAACTTTTATAAGTCTTGCTTTTTCTTCGGAAATTTTGCCTACTGGATAAGTCCTTGCAGCATCACCATTATAGCCTTGATAAATTGCACCGACATCAATGCTTATTATATCTCCCTCTTTTAAAATTACCTTATCTGATGGTATTCCATGCACAACCATATCATTTGGAGAAGCACAAATACTACCCGGATAACCCTCATAATTCAAAAAAGATGGAGTTGCACCACAACTTATTATATACTCTTTAATTTTTTTGTCAAGTTCTAATGTGGAAATATTAGGTTTAATTAAAGATTTTGCTAAATTTAGTGCATTTTTTGTAATCTCACCTGCTTTCCGCATTAGTCTTAACTCATCAGGAGTTCTTACAATCATCTATTTCACCAAGGAAAGCTCTATTTTAACGGGTTCATAAGTTTCCGCTGGGGTATCCTTTCCTTCTGCCCTAAAAATTTTGTCTTGATAGAAGTTTATAAGTGGTGCTGTTTGTCTTTCATAAACCTCTAATCTATTACGAACTGTTTCAAGTTTGTCGTCTTCTCTTTGATATAGAGCTCCGCCACACTTGCTACATACATCTTTGCTGTAAGTCTCTGTATTATAAATTTCGCCACAATTTTTGCAAGTTCTTCTACCAGACATTCTTCTTTCAATTTCTTCATTAGGTACATCTAGAAGAATAACTTTATCAATTTTAGCAAAATTTTCAAGAGCCTTTGCTTGATTTAGATTTCTTGGAAAACCGTCTAAGATAAAACCATCTTTACAATCATCTTCCATCAATCTATTTTCAACAATCTTAATTGTTATTTCATCTGGAACAAGCTCTCCTCTATCCATGATAGCTTTTGCTTGTTTTCCAATTTCTGTTTGATTTTTAATGTTTTCTCTGAAAATATCACCTGTCGAGATGTGTGGAAGTTCAAAGTCCTTAGCAATCAACTTTGCCATTGTTCCTTTTCCGCTTCCTGGAGCACCTAACATAATTAAATTCATTGAAAACCTCCTTAACAAATTTTTTGTTAGGGAGCTTTGCTCCCCAACTTTATTTGTTCTATTTTTATAGATACTAGCATTTTTGAAGTGCGGGTATGCCCGCAAATTGCTTTGCAATTTTAAAATTTTGCCTAGCAAAATTTTACTTCAAAAAGCCCTTATAGTTACGCATTAACATTTGTGCATCTAATTGTTTATCAAGTTCAAGTGCAACTGAAACAACAATCATAAGACCAGTTGTACTAAATGCGTTTACAAGTAGTGTATCAATACTGCCCATTCCTCCAATTCCCTTAAATAAAAGACTAGGAACTAAGGCAATGAATGCTAGGAAAATTGCACCAAAAAGAGTTATTCTATTTGATATTCTTCCTAGATATTCACTAGTTTGTTTACCAGCTCTTATACCTGGAATAAAACCACCGTTTTGTTGTATTCTTCTACTTACATCATCAGGATTAAATGTAATCTTAGAATAGAAGTAAGCAAAGAATAAAATTAAAAGTGCTGTTAAAACAATATATATCCATGAACCAGAACCAAGCCAAGTTGTATACCATTCAAGTGCATCTGGCCAGAAGATACTAATTAACAATTGTGGGAAAGTGAGAAGTGCTGATGCAAAGATTATTGGCATAACGCCTGAACCATTAACTCTAATTGGAATATATGTGCTTTGTCCACCATACATTTTTCTTCCCTTAATCTGTTTAGCATATTGAACAGGCACTCTTCTTTCGCCTAAATCTACAAAAACAATCAAGGCGAAGATTAAAAGAAGTGCAACCACAAATATTAAAATGTTCCATAAATAGTTAATATCTGTTGCAACATTTTGGAATGCGGTCAAAAGTGCAGAACCTGCAGTTGACAAAATACCAACGAAAATAAGTAAGCTCATGCCGTTACCAATTCCAAGATCTGTAATTCTTTCACCAAGCCAAACTGTGAACATACCACCAGCGATCAATATGAGAACTATGAATGTACCCATAAGCCAAGTTGGTGCACCAGCCCAAAGTGCTGTACTTGGAGTTAAATAATCTTTGAATGCAACTACAATTCCTATTGCTTGTGCAGCAGAAAGAACAAGTGCGGCAATACGAGTATAAAAGTTTATCTTTTTTCTACCCTCATCTCCGCCTTCCTTAGAAAGCCTTTCAAGAGCAGGAATTGCAACTGTTAAAAGCTGAATAATAATTGAAGCGCGAATGTAAGGTGAAACGCCTAGTGCTAAAATTGAACCATTGGCAAGAGCACCACCGCTTATAGAACTTAATAAGCCTAAAAATTGATTATCAGTAGTTGTTGTTGAAAATATACTGATGTCAATTCCAGGAAGTGGAAGCCAACAACCAATTCTAAATATGAATAATAGTAAAAGAGTAATTAAAATTTTATTTCTAACCTCTTTAACTTTAAATGCGTTTGCAATGGTCTTAAACATTAAATCACCTCTATTTTTCCACCAGCTTTCTCGATTTTCTCCTTTGCTGCGGCAGTGTATTTTTTACATTGAACTGTAAGTGGTTTTGTTATTTCCCCACCTGCAAGTACTTTAAGCCCATAAGGAAGCATTTTTCCTACAACTCTGTTTTCATATAGAAGTTCAAGAGTTATAACTGTGTTTGGTTCAAAACTATCAAGGTCTCCAACATTAACTGTTGAATATTGTTTCTTGAAGTTTTTATTGTTAAAACCTCTTATTGGAAGTTTTCTAACGAGTGGAAGTTGTCCACCTTCAAAACCAGGTCTTACACCACCGCCACTTCTTGCGTTTTGACCTTTATGGCCTTTACCACTGGTTTTTCCGATGCCAGAACCAATTCCTCTACCAATTCTAACGGATTTTTGACGAGAGCCTTCCGCAGGTTTAAGTGTTTGAATATCCATTTCGACCTCCTACTCTTCTTCAACCTTTACTAGATGGCTAATATGAGCAATACTGCCTCTTATACTAGCATTATCTGGTAAAATTTTTGTTTGATTTAATTTTCTAAGTCCAAGTGCCTCTAAAATTTTAGCTTGATTTTTATTATAACCAATAGCACTTCTAACATAAGTTACTTTTAAATTTTTTGCCATAGCGCGCCTCCTATATTTCCTCAACAGGAAGTCCACGCATACTAGCGATTTGTTCCTTAGTTCTAATTTCTGCAAGACCTTTTAAAGTAGCCTTAACGCAGTTAATTTTGTTTGTTGAGCCATGAATTTTTGTAACGACATCTTTAACGCCTGCAAGTTCAAGTACTGAACGAGCACTGCCACCTGCAATAACACCTGTACCAGGTTTAGCTGGGAAAAGGTGAACCTTAGATGTGCCATATTTTCCAATAATTTCATGAGGGATAGTGCCGTCTACAATTGCTACATGAACCATATGTTTTTTAGCAAAAGCTGTTGCCTTGTCGATAGCTGCTGGAACTTCTCCTGCTTTGCCTATTCCAAGACCAACATTTCCCTTTTTGTCTCCAACAACAACAAGAGCACTAAAACGCATTGTTCTTCCGCCCTTAACAACCTTTGTAACACGTCTTACTGCTACAAGGTTCTTTTCAATGCCGTCATCTTCACGCTTTGGGCGTTCTTCGCGTCTTGGGCGTTCTTTTCTATCTTGCTTTTTTACTTCTTCCACGGTTCCCTCCTAAAATTCTAAGCCAGCTTCTCTAGCTGCATCAGCAAGTGCTTGAACTCTTCCTATATAAAGATATCCGCCTCTGTCAAATACAACAGTTTTAATACCTTTATCAAGTGCAAGTTTAGCAATCTTTGCTCCAACGACTTTTGCTTGCTCGGTTTTTGATTTACCTTTTAGCTCTTTTTCAAGATCTTTTTCGAGGGTGGAACAACTTGCAAGTGTGACACCTTTTGTATCGTCAATAATCTGAGCGTATATACCATTTAAACTTCTATAAACGGCAAGTCTTGGACATTCGCTTGTGCCAGAAAGATTTTTTCTAACGCGAGCATGACGAACAACTCTTTCTTTGTTTTTATCCTTAATTCCTATCATCTTATTTGCTCCTTACCTCTTATTTTTTACCTTTACCTGCTGTTTTACCAACTTTATGAACAAGTTTTTCACCAACATAATGTATACCATAGTTGTGATAAGGTTCAACAGGTCTTATATCACGGATTTTTGCAGCGAATTGACCAACTGCTTGCTTATCAATTCCGCTAACTTTAATTTCGGTAGCTGATGGGCAATCTAATTTTATACCATTTTCTTCTACAACCTCAACAGGATGAGAAAGTCCTAAATTTAAAACTAACTTATTGCCTTGTTTTGCCGCCTTATAACCAACGCCTTTAATTTCTAAGCTTTTTGAATAACCTTCGTTAACACCTTTAACCATATTAGCTATTAACGCTCTGTAAAGACCATGCAAAGCTTTTGTTTCATTCTCTTCGTTTTGACGGGTAAGTTTAACAGACTGTCCTTCGACATTAACTTTTATAACTCTTTGAACTTTTTGCTTTAAAGTTCCCTTTGGACCAGTAACTGTAACTTCGCCATTAGATTCTGTTACTTGTACGCCCGCAGGCAAGATTATTTCTTTTCTTCCTATTCTAGACATATCTGACCTCCTACCAAATGTAAGCGAGCACTTCTCCGCCCACTCCTTGACTTCTTGCTTGTTTGTCTGTGAGTATACCTTTGTTTGTGCTAACTATTGCAATACCAAGTCCGCTGATAACCTTAGGAAGATTACTTGCTCCAGCATATACTCTAAGACCAGGTTTTGAAATTCTTTTTAAACCTTTAATAACACTTTCGCCATTTGGTGTATATTTCAAAACAATTTTAATAAATTTTTGTGCAGAATCTGTATCTTCAACATCAGCACTTACAATGTAGCCCTCTTTCATAAGGATATCAGCTATTGTAAGCTTTTCCTTAGATGCAGGAACTAAAACAGTGTCGTGTTTAGCTGTGATTGCATTTCTAATGCGTGTAAGCATATCTGCAATTGGGTCTGTAACTATCATATTTTTCCTCCTTCTTACCAGCTCGACTTCTTAACTCCGGGAATTTCGCCTTTATTTGCGAGTTCACGGAAGCAAAGCCTGCAAATGCCATATTTTTTCAAAACGGAATGTGGTCTTCCACAAATAGAACATCTAGTATATTCTCTTGTAGTAAACTTTTGCTTTCTTTGTTGTTTTTCTTTTAATGCTTTCTTTGCCATACTATCTCCTAATTCCTAAAAGGCATTCCAAGTGCCCTTAGAAGTTCAAGTGCTTCTGCGTCGGTTTTTGCAGTTGTAATAATATTGATATCAAAGCCTCTTATTTTATCTATTTTATCATAAGATATTTCAGGGAAAATAAGTTGTTCTTTAATACCCATAGAGTAGTTTCCTCTGCCATCAAAAGACTTATTAGAAACTCCTCTAAAATCTCTAACTCTTGGAAGAGCAATAGAGATTAATCTGTCTAAAAATTCGTACATTTTGTTTCCACGAAGAGTAACAGATGCACCAACTTTCATACCTTCTCTAACTTTAAAGTTAGATATAGCCTTTTTAGCTCTTGTTGCAACTGGTTTTTGACCAGCTATAGCTTGTAGTTCTTCTAATGCTATGTTAAAGCTTTTTGAATTGTCCTTAACATCACCAAGCCCCATATTTAATGTAATTTTATTAAGTTTTGGAACTTCGTTAATGTTTTTGTAACCAAACTTTTTCATAAGGGCAGGAACAACTTCTTCTTTATACACAACACTTAATCTTGCTTTGTTTTCCATTTATTCCTCCTTATTTTCCACCTGCAACTGTTTTTCTAACAGTAGTTTTAACATTATCTCTTGTTTTAGATTGTGTTGAAACTTTGCTTTGAGTTGCTGGCTTCTTAGTTACATTTTTATCTTTTACTTCTTTTTTAGAAGTTTCTTTTACAGTTTCTTGTTTAGCTTCTTTCTTAGCTTCTTTCTTTACTGTTTTAACAAACTTTTTATCTAAGCTTGCTCCGCATTTTTTACAAACACGAACATTTGCTCCTTCAACAGTCTTTCTAGAAACTCTTGTTGCTTTTCCACATACAGGACAAACAACCATTAAGTTTGAAGCTTCCATAGGTGCAGACTTTTTAATAATTCCGCCCTTATCTTGAGCCGACTTTGGCTTTTGATGTTTTGTTACAACATTGATATTTTCAACAACTGCTTTGCCTTCTTTTGGCATAACTTCCATAACTTTACCAGTTTTTCCTGCGTCCTTGCCTGTGATAACTAAAACAGTGTCACCTTTCTTAATAAATGATTTTGCCATTGTCTTCTCCTTATATCACTTCTGGTGCGAGAGAAATGATTTTCATGTAATCTCTATCACGAAGTTCTCTTGCAACAGGTCCAAAAATACGAGTGCCTTTTGGTTGTTTTTGGTTATCAATGATAACAGCAGCGTTATCATCAAAACGGATATGTGTTCCGTCTGCTCTTCTTAAACCTTTTGAAGTTCTAACAATAACAGCCTTAACAACATCACCCTTTTTAACCATTCCGCCTGGAATAGCGCTTTTAACAGAAGCTATAATAACATCTCCGATGTTTCCGCTTCTTCTGAAAGAACCGCCAAGAACACGGATACACATAAGTTTTTTAGCGCCTGTGTTGTCGGCAACTTTTAAATTTGTTTGTGGTTGAACCATATTCTTTCCTCCTACTTAGCTCTCTCTACAATGCGCACTAAACGATAGTATTTATCCTTACTGATAGGACGAGTTTCCATAATTTCTACAGTATCGCCAATACCAGCTTCGTTATTTTCATCGTGCACCTTGAATTTTTTGGTTTTCTTAACGACTTTTTTATAAAGCGGATGCTTTGAGTTTGAAACAATTGCAACAACGATTGTCTTATCCATCTTTCCAGCACTAACAACTGTTCCTTGTTTAGATAATCTTGAATTTCTTTCTAAATTTTCCATCTTACTCCTCCGCCTGTGCTTTTAATTCTCTTTCTCTGAGAATGGTTTTAATTCTTGCAATATCCTTTTTCACATTGTGAAGTTGCATATTGTTTGGAAGATTTCCCGTAGCATGAGAAAATCTTAAATTGAAAAGTTCGGAAGTAAGGTCTGAAAGTTTTTTATTTAATTCTTCATTTGTCATACTTCTAATGTCGTTCTTTTTCATACCGTTTCCTCCTCCCTTTTAATAAATTTTGTCTTGCAAGGAAGTTTATGAGAAGCAAGTCTCAAAGCCTCTCTTGCTATATCTTCTGAAACGCCGTTCATTTCGAATAGAACTCTACCTGGCTTAACAACAGCAACCCAGAATTCTGGTGAACCTTTACCTGAACCCATTCTGGTTTCAGCAGGTTTTTTTGTAACAGGCTTATCTGGGAAAATCTTAATCCAAACTTGACCACCTCTCTTGATATAACGAGTCATAGCAATACGAGCGGCTTCTATTTGATTTGATTTAATCCAGCAAGGCTCTGTTGCAACAAGACCAAAATCACCATAAGTAAGTGTATTACCTCTTGTTGCTACACCTGTCATTCTGCCACGGTGTACACGACGCCTTTTTACTCTCTTAGGCATTAACATCTGACTTTTCCTCCTTTGATAGGATTTCGCCTTTGTATATCCAGCATTTTACGCCAAGTTTGCCATAGTTTGTGTATGCTGATGCTACGCCGTAGTCAACATCTGCTCTAAGAGTGTGAAGTGGAAGGCTTCCTTCCATATAGTGCTCTGTTCTAGCAATACTGTTAGCTCCGTCTACAACACCGCTCACTTGAACTTTACAGCCCTTAGCTCCTGCTTTCATAACTCTTTGAATTGCTTGTTTTAAGCATCTTCTGAAAGCTACACGCTTTTCAAGTTGAGCAACAATGCTTTCTGCAACTAAAACTGCATCTAAATCTGGCTTTTTAACTTCTTTAATGTTTACAATAAGGTTTGTTCCTGCATTTGTGAATTTAGCAAGTTCCTTTCTAAGAGCATCTGCACCTGCACCCTTTGTGCCAATAAGCATTCCAGGTCTGCCTGTATAGATGTTCACAATAAGTTTTGTAGCCGTTCTTTCAATTTCAATTTTAGAAATTGCACAAGCTAAATATTTTTTCTTAATGAACTTTCTTATATCGTTATCTTCTTTAACGAATTTGGCAAAATCTTTTTTACCTGCATACCATGTTGAATCCCAAGATTTATTAACGCCAAGTCTAAGTCCAATTGGATTTACTTTTTGTCCCATACTATCCTCCTACTTTGCCTCACCTAAAATCATTGTAATATGGCAAGTTCTCTTTAAAAGTCTATCAGCTCTTCCTCTTGCTCTAATATTAATTCTTTTAAGTGTTGGACCAGGGCTTACAAAAGTTTCTTCAACTATAAGGTCGCCTCTATTTAAACCTTTATTGTTTTCTGCGTTAGCAATAGCAGATTTTAAAAGTTTTAAGCAAACTTCAGCGGCAGATTGTGGCATATTTGCTAACATTGCCACAGCCTCTTCTACCTTTTTACCTCTAACTGTGTCTAGAACAATTCTTACTTTTGAAGGGCTCATTCTAACATATTTAACTTTGGCAAATGGTCTTTGGTCTTTGTTTGCCTGTCTGTTTTCAGACTTTTCTCTCATTCTTGTAGCCACTTAAGTTTCCTCCTTATCCTTTCTTTCCTGGTACGACTTTTGCTTTTTGTCCTGCATGAGCTTTAAAAGTTCTTGTTGGAGCAAATTCGCCAAGTTTATGTCCTACCATTTCTGCTGTACAATAAACTGGGATATGTTTTTTACCATTATATACAGCGAATGTAAAGCCGACAAATTCTGGGTAGATAACTGATGCTCTTGACCAAGTTTTAATCGGTTTTTTTGTATTTGTTTCATTCATTTTCTGTACTGTTTTTAAAAGTCTAGAAAATACATAAGGTTGTTTTTTTGATGATCTACTCATATTAATTTACCCTCTTTACAATTAACTTATTTGAAGCTTTCTTCTTAGATCTTGTCTTATATCCAAGAGCAGGTTTGCCCCAAGGTGTAACAGGTGAAGCCATACCAACAGGGCTCTTACCTTCACCACCACCATGTGGGTGATCGTTAGGGTTCATTACAACACCTCTAACAGTTGGCTTAACGCCCATGTGGCGCTTTCTTCCTGCTTTACCAAGAGATACAAGTTCATGGTCTAGATTTCCAACAGTTCCAATGGTTGCTCTGCAAGTAGCAAGCACATTTCTCATTTCACCGCTTGGCATACGAAGCATAACATACTTTCCTTCCTTTGCCATAAGTTGAGCAGCTGCACCTGCGCTTCTAACCACTTGACCACCCTTTTTAGGACTAAGTTCAATATTATGAACAACAGAACCTACTGGAATATTTGCAAGTGGAAGATTGTTTCCGACTTTTATTTCTGCGTTTTCGCCACTCATAACTACATCGCCAACTGTAAGTCCAAGAGGTGCTAAAATGTATCTCTTTTCCCCGTCTGCGTATGTTAAAAGTGCGATATAAGCTGTTCTATTTGGGTCATACTCAATAGAAGTAACTTTGGCAGGAATACCATCTTTATTGCGTTTAAAATCAATAATTCTGTATTTTTGTCTGCCACCGCCACCAATGTGACGAACTGTAATTTTACCCTGAGCGTTTCTACCGCCAGTTCTGTTTTTGCTTACAAGCAAACTTTTTTCAGGAGCTACTTTAGAAAGCTCTTCAAAGCTAGCATGTGTGGCAAATCTGCGACCGGCAGATGTAGGTTTATTTG
Source organism: uncultured Clostridia bacterium (assembly GCA_944350095.1). GTDB lineage: Bacteria > Bacillota > Clostridia > Christensenellales > UBA1242 > Caccopulliclostridium. Next base: position 1,956 of record CALVOB010000058.1, on the reverse strand, counting down.
TTTTTATTGCCATAACTCCTCCTTAGCTCAAACTCTCAAAGAAAGCAATAGGTTTGCTATCTTTTGTAAGAGTTACGATTGCTTTTTTGTAATCGCCGGTGTTTCCGACTGTCACACCACTTCTTGTGTTTCTTGAAACAGTTTTACCTTTAACGATTAAAGTGTTAACTTTTTCCACTTGAACCTTAAAGATTTCTTCAACTGCTTTCTTTATTTCAACTTTGCCAGCTCTTTTATCAACAACAAAAGTATAAACTTTGTTTTGAATTCCAGCGTAGCTTTTTTCAGTCATAAGTGGCTTTTTTATAATTTCGTATGCGTTCATTATATTCTAGCCTCCTCGATTGCTTTTACAGTAGCTTTTGGCATAACAATGCGTGCATTTGTAACAATTTCATAAACATTAACATTGTCTGCTGTTGCTACTGTAACATTTTTTATATTGTTTGAAGCTCTTAAAACATCATCATTCTTTTCTGGAAGAACAATTAAAACTGTTCTATCAAATTTAAAGTTGTTTAAGAACTTTTCAACTTCTCTTGTTTTAGCTTCTGCTAATTTAAATTCATCTAAGAATGTAATTTCTTTTTGTCGTAATTTTTCACTTAAAGCTGAAACAAGTGCAAGTCTTTTAACTTGTTTGTTTACTTTTTTAGAGAAATCTCTTGGCTTTGGAGCAAAAGCAACGCCACCACCTATTTGATGAGGTCCTTTTGTAGAGCCCTGACGAGCATTTCCTGTATGTTTTTGTTTGTAAGGCTTTTTAGCATGGCCTCTAACTTCACTTCTTGTTAGAGTGCTTTTTGTACCTTGTCTTTCGTTAGCCTGTTGAGCAACGATTGTCTCGTGGATAACAGGTTCGTTATATTCCACACCAAAGATGTCATCACTTAACTTTAAGTTGCCAACTTCTTCGGCATTCATATTATATAATTTTACGCTTGGCATACTTAACTCCTTTTACCCTTAACGGCTTCCTTAACAAGAACTATTGAACCTCTTGGACCAGGAACACAACCCTTTATTAAAAGAATGTTTCTTTCTGGGCCTACTCTTACAATTTCTAAGTTTTGAATTGTAACTTTTTCATTTCCATATTGTCCTGGCATCTTCTTGTTTTTGAAAACCCTAGATGGTGTTGAATTTGCACTCATAGAACCAACTTCTCTATGAACAGGTCCTGTACCATGAGTCATCTTTAAACGATGGTTGTTCCATCTTTGAATAACGCCTGTGAAACCTCTACCTCTTGTGATACCAGAAACATCAACTTTATCTGCTTCATCAAAGATATCACACTTGATTTCACTGCCTACTTGGAAGTCACCATCAAGTTTAAATTCTTTAATTGTTTTTCTTGGGGAAACCCCAGCTTTTTTAAATTGACCAAGCTCAGCTTTGTTAACTCTATTTTCCTTGGTCTCGCCAAAAGCAAGAACAACGCTATTATAGCCTTCTTTGCTTTCCGTTTTAACACCAACAACGGCGCATGGGCCAGCTTCAACAACTGTAACAGGAATAACTACACCAGCAGGTGTGAAAACTTGTGTCATGCCCAATTTCTTGCCTATTATTGCCTTTTTCATTTTGTCCTCCATATAGATTTTGTTTATTATAATTTAATTTTGATGTCAACCCCAGCAGGAAGTTCAAGCTTCATTAAAGCATCAACTGCCTTGGAATTTGGGCTGAAAATATCAATCATACGCTTATGCGTTCTAGACTCAAATTGCTCACGGCTATCTTTGTCCTTGTGTGGTGAGCGAATGATGGTTACTACTTCTCTATCTGTTGGTAGAGGAATAGGCCCTGCCACTCTTGCTCCGCCTTTAGAAGCTGTATCGATAATTCTCTTGCAAGCTTCATCTAAAAGCGCGTGATCGTAAGCTTTTAATTTGATTCTGATTTTTTCTGCCATAAATTTTTTATCCTCCTAGCAAAATTTTTTAGCAAACC
>CALVOB010000057.1 GCA_944350095.1 uncultured Clostridia bacterium | reverse complement strand
AAAAAATTTAAGCGAATTAAGTTTAGTAAACTATAGATAAAATATTAAATTTTACTGTTAATCTTACATAACCTAAACCAACTTGGACTTGTAGGCGGTTCGGATACTTTATCACTTGTCGCACCAAGAAAACAGTTAGGCAAACAAAAATTTTTTATGTAAATTACATTTGAAAATTTTGTTTTTTAGCTTAATTTATACTATTTAATTTTTAAAAAGTTTTAGTTAAAAACAATGTGTTTTTTAAAATTAAAAATAGTTTTATTTAAATAACAAATAAAAACCACAACTTTAAGCAGATATCTTATGGTTGTGGTTTTTATAAAATTTGCTTTAATATTTTCGCCCCTTAGGTGCTTTTTTACCAAATTTAGTGTTTTTTTCCTTATCTCTATAATACTCAAATATTGGACTATTACAAAATATTATGTTTAAAAAAACTTTGTAATCAATTTCTTTATCAAATAAATAATCTAGGGCATCTTTATCATATTGTCGGTATGAAGATTTCTTGCAATTTTCTTTTTTGTTTTCTTTAAAACTACCAAATTTTTCTGCCAAGAATTCAGAAATTTTTTCTTTATCATTGCTTTTAGGCATTGGTGCGTAAACTGCAAGTATTTGTCCCGCTCTTGGATCGTATGAAATTGGAAACAACTCATATACAATTTCATCCATAATATTTTGTACTGAATTCTTTACAAGACTATCCAACTGCTCTTTCGCTTTTTTATTTAAGTTATCTTTGTGAGAATTTAAATAGTCATTACTATAAAATTTTTCAATTTCTTTTGAAACTAAATTAACATATTTAATCATAAAATCATATTCTTTTTTATTATACATTTTATACCCCTTTTTTATTTAATATATCATAAATATTAATTATTGTCATTTATTTTTTTAAATAAAAATATTAAAATATGCTGACGAAAATCCTTGTTAAGTTAAGACATTATAGTAAATAACATCGGTTTTGTGAATTATGGCTTTACTTGTATTCAGACAAAACATTTAATAGCAAAATTCATTTATAATCTAAAATGCAATTTGATTATTTTTAATATCAAGTTCATCTTTAATAGTTTCTAGAGTTCTTTGAGATAAACTTTCTTTTAAAGTTTTAAGGGAGTTTTCTATATTAGATAAAATTACCGTTTTTTCATTTTCTCCAAGTATGCTATATGGCATTTGTAAAGCAAATTTATTTAAGCTCTCTAAATTTTCATTTTCTACAGCATAATAAATATCCCAAAGCGTTATTTCGTTTGCTTTTTTTGCAAGCGTGGCTTTGCCTGTACCATTTTGAAATGTTAATATATTTGCAGATTTTAATTTTCGTATTAATTTTCTTACTTGTTCATGACTTAAATTTGTATCCTTTGATATCATTTCATTTGTTACCCTTATATCTGGGAAAGATATGATAGTTAAAAGAATATGCAAACTTGTTAAAAATTGTATGCTAAATGTCATTTTTATATCCTCTTTAATATTTTATCATAATTTGCATAAAAAACAAATTATTTATTACTAACATTTGAAAATATAATGTGTTTTTGATATAATTATTGAAGTTAAAATTGTAAACTTTAAATAAAGTAAAATATCTTAATATAGTGGAAAAGTTAAATTAGAATTTTTTGGAGGGATAAATATGAAATTAAATGAATATATAGACCATACAAATTTAAATCCAACAGCTACAAAAGAGGATATTTTCATTTTATGTGAGCAGGCAAAAAAGTATTGCTTTCATAGTGTTTGCGTAAATCCATTTTGGGTTAAGTTTGCAAAAAACAATCTAAAAAATAGTGGGGTGCTTGTAGCTTGCGTAATTGGTTTTCCGCTTGGGGCAAATTGCACCGAAATAAAAGTTGAAGAAGCAAAATTGGCTAAAAGTATGGGCGCTGATGAATTAGATATGGTTATTAATGAAGGTCTTTTTAAAATGAAAGATTATAACAAGGTAAAAGAAGAAATAGACAAAATTTGTGATGTTTCTAGTTTGCCTGTAAAAGTAATTGTTGAAACTTCTAAGTTATCATCAGAAGAAATAATTGAGGCTTGTAAAATTGTTAGTGAATCAAAGGCAAAATTTATAAAAACAAGTACGGGATTTATAGGTGATGGTGCAAAATTAGAAGATGTAAAATTAATGAAAAAATATTTATCTAATGATAAACAGATAAAAGCATCTGGTGGGATTAGAGATAAAGAAACCATGATTAAATTTATTCAGGCGGGAGCAACTAGAATAGGAACAAGCTCAGGCGTTAAGATAATGGAAGATAATTAACAAAAATTTGAAATATTAGTTGTTATTTTATTTGACAAATTTAAAATTAAAGAATATCATACTACAAGATAGGTGCACCCCAATGAGAAAATATATTTGTTTAATAGAGAAAAAACTTAAATTTGAAATAATATCCTTCTAATAATTATTATGGACGGAAAATTTTTTCTGTCTTCTTTTAATAGGAGGATTTTTTTATGTCTAAATTAAAAAAAATAATATTAGCAGGGTTATTACTTGCAACTACGATAGTTTTAAATAGATTTTTATCCATAAAAACGCCAATACTTGTGATTTCATTTTCGTATATGCCAATAATGCTTTCTGCAATTATTTTAGGTCCTTGGCTAACAATGCTTATTAGTGGTTTTGCAGATTTAATTGGGGCTTTATTGTTTCCGTTTGGCGCATATTTTGTGGGATATACTATTTCAGCTATTTTGAGCGGTTTAATATATGGATTGTTTTTATATCACAAGAATAAAATTTCAAATAAAAAATTTATTTTCAATTTGATTATAAGTACGCTTTTAGTTTTAATTATTTGTAATGGATTATTAAATACTTTATGGATTTACATAACTACAAAAGAAGCTGTTTTTGTAATAATGCCTACTAGAATTATAAAACAACTTATCATGCTACCAATTCAAGTTGTAAGCATATATTTTATAGATTTAGGGTTAAGAAAATTAAAAGTTTATGATAGCTTTTACGAGGTGGAAGATGATAACGATAACTAATCTTGAATATAAATATACAAACTTCAAATTGGAAAATATAAATTTATGTGTAAAAAGTGGAGAGATATTAGCTATTACTGGTAAAAATGGAAGTGGCAAAACAACTCTTTTACAATTGATAGGTGGAGTACTAAAACCAAAGCATGGGCAAATATTAATTGATGATATCCCGCTTAAAAAAAATAAAAAAATAATAGGGTTAGTACAACAAAATCCTGACAATCAAATTATATTCAACAATGTTTACGATGATATTGCATTTACATTAAAGAATTATGGTGTAAATAAGGAAGAATATGATGAAAGAATTGAAGAAGCGTTAAAAAAAGTTGGTATGGAAAGTTTTAAAAATGCTGAAACTTTTAATCTCTCTACAGGTCAGAAACAGCGTATTGTAATAGCAAATATGCTTGCCATAAAACCAGAAATAATTATATTTGATGAAGCAACAGCATATTTAGACCAAGGCACAAAAATGATTATTTACAAACTATTTGAAGAGCTTAAAAATGATGGGGTAAGCGTTATATTTTCTACTAACGAATTAAGTGAGATTGTTTATGCTGATAAAGTGCTTATTATGGACAATGGAAAAATTAAATCAATAAATAATATAGAAGAGGTAGTAAAAGATTTAAGTGTTTTTGAAGAAAGATTTATTCCTTTAAAATTACAACTTTTAAGCTTATTAAAATTAAATTGTAAAAGCGACGAAGAAATAATACAAAAAATAAAAGAGAGACTAAAATGGTAGTTTTAATTTTATTTTTTATAATTTATTCTATATTAGTTTTTTTAATTAATAATATTTATGCGCTTTTAGGATTTACCATTTTTAATATATTTTTAATGCTAATTTTTAAAATTAAATTAAAAAAAGTGATTAAAAATTTATTAAATATTTTAATATTTACTATTTTTGTTTTTTGTTTTAATTTAATTTTTTCTTCTGTTTTAGATAGCTTAATAGTTGCTTGGAAAATAATAATAGTAACAAATTTTGCTTTTATTTTTTCATCAAAAATTTCTAAAACCAGCTTAGCCTCTGGATTATCAAAACTTTTATATCCATTAAAAATTTTTAAAATAGATACTGAGGATATTGCATTAATGCTTGTTATTGCATTTAATTTTATAACAATAATTTCTGAAGAAATAAAAACCTTAAAACTTGCTTTAAGAGCAAGAAATGTTAAATTAAATTTAAAAACATTTTTTACTAAAACTCACATTATTTTTATACTATTTTTTGCAAATTTATTTAGAAAAGTAAATTATTTAGAAAAAACATTGATAATTAGAGGTAAAAAAAGCACTAAAAATTAGTGCTTCAAAAATACCTCTTTTATAAATTCAGTTTGCTCCTTTATAGCACTGTCTTCGCAGGCATTCGCTTCTCCCATGCTCATTTCACTCCAATATTTATGCTTTTCTTTGGAATAGTCTAATGAGCGAAGTGGCAAGCCTTTTATTACAACGGGGCTGGGAGTGGCAATCATATATCTATAACTTTTAAACTCTCTTGAATGATAGTTGCCATCTTCATCACACAAAACTAATGCAACTTTAAAATAGCTATCGCTATCTCCGCCTACAGCTTTAAGCTTTTCTGAAAATATTTTAATTGTTTCTTCATCTGACAGCTCATGACCGCCATATCGTCTTACAAAAACTCCAGGTTGGTCTTCTGGTGCAAACTTTTCTATAACAAGTCCGCTGTCGTTGCAAATTACGGGCATGCCTGTGGCTTCGTGATAAGCTTTTGCTTTTATGTATGCGTTTTGAAGTTCAGTTTCGCCGTTTTCTTCAACATCTATATTCACATCTATATCTCTTAATGAGCAATAGGGGAGTTTTAGTTCGTCTAAAATTTGAGCATATATAGCTACTTTTCCCATATTTCCCGAAGCAATTAATATTTTTTTCATTTTTAATCCTTTAAACTAAATAAATCAAAATGTTTTGCAAAATGTGTTTTGTATTCTTCTAATTTTTCGTCATCAATTCGTGCAAACAATGGTTTTGGCGCACAAGTGTTGTGTGAAGCTTTTATATTTATTTTGCTTGCCTCATTCCAAAAACCTTTGTCGTTTAAATTGCCTTGAAAATTAAGCTGTTCATTCCATATTTCTTCTGTGCGTGTAGGTATGAATGGGTGAGCTACTATGCATAATGCTTTTGCCATGTTAAGACAAAGATATAGTACTTTCTTCGCACTTTCGATGTCGCCATTTTTAATCATTGTCCAAGGTGCTACCTTTTCCAAATAGCCGTTTCCAATAGTTGAAAATTCCATAACTTTTTTGTAAGCCTCTCTAAATTCTGTGTTTTCAAGCAAGGTTGCAATTTTGCTTGGATATGTTTCAATAGCATTTATCATTTCTTTGTCGTTTTCATCTAATGGAGTGGTATCTAAAAGTTCAAAGTTTAATTTACCTTCAAAATTTTTCCAAATCATGTTTAAAGTTCTATTAAAGAAGTTCCCAAATTTTCCTACTAGTTCTGAGTTTGTATTGTCCTTTAAACCTTCCCAGCGGAAATCCGTATCTTTATTTTCTGGAAACATTGTAACAAGATAAGCTCTTAGTGCGTCTATATCTATGTCGCTATCTAAAAGACCGTCACAAAATACACCGATATTTTTGCTTTTAGAAAATTTTTGACCTTCAAAATTCATAAAGTTAAAACCAACAACATTGTAAGCTAGATTGTATTTACCACAACCTAATTCCATTGCTGGAAAAAATACTGAATGGAATGGAATATTATCCTTTCCTATAAAGTTGTAAATTTTGCAATCCTTATCTTGCCAATATTCTTTTACTAATTTTTCTCCACCTAGCTCTTTTGTTATAGATATATAACCTATTGGAGCGTCAAACCATACATAAAAAACCTTGTCTTCAAAACCTTCTCTTGGAACTTTTATTCCCCAAGGGATATCACGCGTTATGCATCTTGGTTTAAGCCCTTCATTTATCCAGCGTTTTGCTTCTTTGTATACAGTAGGGCGCCATATATCCTTTTTGCTTTCTATGTAATCATTTAGTTTATCTTGAAGTTTGTCTAATCGTAAATAAAGGTGCTTAGTCTTTTTAAAAGTTGCAGGCTCTCCGCAAAATCTGCATTTAGGCTCTTTTAATTCTTTTATATCATAAGTTTTTCCGCAAGCGTCACATTGGTCACCATAAGCATCTTCATAGCCACAATAAGGACAAGTTCCTTTAACATATCTATCCGCTAGTGCTATGTGTTCATTTTCACAGTAAAGCATTACATCGTCGTCGCGTTCTTCAATGTATCCGTTTTTATCTAGTTCTTTATAAAACTCTATTGTTGTTTCTTCATTATATTTTGTATGAGTTCCCGAGAAGAGTGAATAGCTTATGTTTAATTTGTCATACATTTTTTTGTGAAGCTCAGAAAGTTTGTTACAAAGTTTTTCTGGTGACATATTAAGTGTGTTTGCGGATATTAATGTAGCAGTGCCATGTTCATCTGCTCCGCCAATAAAAATTGCATCATTTCCAATACTTTTATTAAATCTATAAAAAATATCGGCTGGCAAATGACAACCTACAATATGCCCTAAATGTGGAACATTATTCACATAAGGAAGAGCTGATGTTATTAATATTTTAGCCATGTTTTTACCTCTTTTCGCATAAGTTTATCAAATTAAGTTAAAATTTGCAAGTGTAAAAGCACATATTAAAAAAATATTGTTAATCTAATTTTTTTTGCTAATAATAAAATAAGAAAATATTGCAAAAAGTTACAAAATTTTCTATTTTTATTTACATTTAAGTTTTAACATGATAAAATGAAAACAAGGTTTTTATGAAAAAAAATAAATTATATATATTTTCATTTATATTTGTTATACTCTCCTTATGCTTAGGAGTTGGTTTTTTAAACACAGATAATAATGTGGCTATGGCAGCATCTAGTCTGCAAACATTCGACCAAACAATTAAAAACATAAGTTATGGTGAAACAGTTACAGTCAACAACACGCTAATTTTTATCAATTTTCAAGGTGAAACAAACACACTTCATAATACTCATAGTAGATATGAAAAAAAATTATACGAAGTAATAGAAGATACATATAATTATAGCGAATATTCAGTAAAAAACTATTTTGAAGTAACATCTAATCAAAAATTAAGCTTGCAAACAAATATACTTTATAATGGAACAGAAGGAACTCCATTTACATTAAGTTATGATAGAGAATACTTTTTAACTGGTGATGGTTCAAAAAATCCGGTTTTGCTTACAAATTCAATTTGGACAACAATATCAACTGCATTTAATAGTTATGCAAAAAATTATAATTTAGACGCGAATGGTGATGGCTATATAGATAGCATTACATTTCTTTTATGCCCAGATCCAGAAAATCGAGATGTCGAGTGGTCTAGTGCTCTTTGGGCTCATAGTTCGCAATTTATAGTAAGCTCAACTATTGTAGATGCTTCTGGAAAAAATTTAAAACTTGGAAAATATAATCTTGCTGATGCCACATTAGATGTTTATAGTGGGGATACTTTAATTAACAGAGACCCTTTGGTAGATAGTAATGGGATACAAATAGCTGAAAGTTCTACTTTTGCCCATGAACTTAGCCATGTTTTAGGTCTTCCAGATTATTATATTTATGATACGCTATATCCAGATTACACTCTATCAGATTACGATGAAGTGCCTGTGGGGCTTTGGGATTTGATGGCATATAATTATTATCAAATGCCACAACATAGTCTTGCGTACAATAAAATGTTAATGGGCTATATTGAAGAAAGCAATGTTGTTGAAGTAACAGAAAATAATGTTTATGAATTATATCCTACATCTTATTGGGAAGACCATCAAATAACTGAAAACGATGTTGTTGCTTACTATATTAGAGGGCAAGGGGATTACACCGACCAATACTTTTACATTGAATATAGAAAAAACTATGGTTTATTTGATAGTATGTTGCCTACAAGTGGTTTAGTAGTATACAGAGTTGATACTAATGTAGAAACCCTTACTTATTCTGGGGTATCATCTGGAAATTACATGGCACCTCCTTATAACATTCAGGTAATGAGGAATGAAGTTAGTAGTAGTTCTAGTGAATATCTAAGAACATTTGGACAGGCGTACTTGAAAGCTTATACATCTAACGAGGGAAGAAATTATTCATACTATACGCTTTCTAATAAAGGTATGGCAGGCTCTGTGGCAACAGGATTAGATGGCGTGGGTTTAACTAAGATTGGAAACGCTTTAAACTCTTCTGCTACTGCTGGAACAACTCAAATAAATGTTGGAACAAGTAGTGCAAATTTAAATTGGACAACAGGAGATATAACTTATCAAGTTTATTCTGGTTCTAATCAAATATTAATTTCACCAGAAAATGTTTCATACGAAAACACAGGAATAACTATTGAAGCATTAAATATTACTAGTGATGGTAAAATAACTTTTCAAATAGATTGGGACAACCTTCCTGATCCAGTAGTTGAAGAAAACAACTTAATAAATAGTTCTGAGTTCGAAGATATTAATCTTTATAATAAATTATTAGAATTATTAAGTGATTATAGGGGAACAACAGTTACAGAACTTTATACTAACGACTTTAAAACTTTTACTATTTTAGACTTATCAAATTCTAATATATCTTCACTTGTAGGGCTTGAAAAATTTAATTTTCAAAATTTAAATATAATAAATTTAATGCAAAATGATTTAACAAATACATCTTTAAATTTGTTAAATACATTGGTTTCTAATTATTCAAATATAGAATATATAAATTTAAATATAAATAGCCTTGAACTTCAAACAATTCCAAACGAAATAGAGTCTAATACAAAATTTATATTTGGTTTTCAAAATTATAATGGGGCTTTAAATAAAACGGAATATTATTTTAGTACTGATGCTCAAACAAATATTCTTTCATATTATTTTAACGATGATAGCATTTTACAAACATCTTACGGTACAAATTTTGTAGATATATATAATAATACTACAACTCCGAATTATTATGAATTTAATGTAAGATTTAAAAATTCAAACATCGGTTCAAATTTCACAATAAAATTTTATATAATAAAAATTGTGGCAAACTCTGTTACGATTGAAAGGAATTCTGCATTTACTGAAGGTATTGTTGTAAATGGAATAAATAAAAATCTTTTAACTATAACTACATTAAGCCCTGTATCAACAATTTCAGAAGTACAAAATGCGCATGTTACATATAAAGTTGCAATAAAAAATGAAAGCTCTATTTATAGAACTTTTACAAGCACATATACAATAGTAGATACTACTGCTCCAACATTAACAAGTTCACTTTCCAATCAAACTCAAAACATATTAATAGGCGAGAAATTTGATATAAAAAATATATCTTACAATATAATTGATAACGGTAAAGCTGAAACAACTTATACATTAAAATACGGCATGGTTAGCGAAACAGATAGAAAGGTTGTGGCTTATAAAATTGAAAAGCTATCAGATGGTGTATGGACACAAGTAAGCGATATCAATACTTCAAAAATTAATGAGGAATATCGAATAATATTGCAAGCTGTTGACAATAGTGGAAACAAATCAGAAGAAGTTGTTATAAATTATGTTATTGTACCCACTTCAATTTTGCAAGCCTCTGACTTTGCAAGCCAAACACTTTACAATGCCCTTTTAAATATCGCATACACAAAAGATAGCCAGATTTTATATCCAGAAGTATTTGCGGGCATAAATTACATAGATATTTCTAACTTAAATTTATCTTCTTTAAGTGGTTTAGAAAAATTTTATTTTGACAACAATACAATAATAGATGCTAGCAATAATAAATTAGATAGCACGAATAGTTTTAGTGATTTTATTAATAGTGATGTTATAATTTTCTTATTATTTAATAACATAACTGAAAAAACTGGTGCAGATAATTTTGTTTATGGCATACAAAACTTAAAAACAAAGTATATTAACGAAATGCCGGTATTGGGAACAAATTTATTTATAGAAGAAGATTATTTAAATTATTTTGATTATACTATCACAAAAGATGTTTCATCTTCTTTTGGAATGAGCATGTTAGACATGCAAACAACACCATTCACAGAATATGGTACTTATAAAATAACTTTTACATACAAAAATAATACAAATATAACTCACAGTGCTAAAATTCAATATGGAAGAATAGAATTAAGAAATCAAACTTATTCTCAGGAAGCAGGTCTACCTTTTTCAAGAGATGATATAGTGTTTGAAGGTTTAGATAACAGTGATTATTATTTTGAAATAAAAGGTGTTCCAAATGGTAATTTAAACATTGGTGAGTTTGTTGCGACTTATGAAATATATCAAAATTCAAATCAAGAAAAAATTTTAACACTTACTCAAACTGTAAATGTTTCTGATACAATGGCTCCAACAATATCTTTAATAGGAAGACAGGAAATTTATATTTACTTGGGTAGCACATATTTAGATCAAGGTGTTAGAGCGAGTGATAGTTATGATAGTAATCCAGCTGTAATCACAACGGGAGAAGTTAATACTTCAAATGTAGGTAAATACTATATAACATATAAAGCTCAAGACGCATCAGGAAACCAAAGCAATGTAAAAACGAGAATCGTAAATGTTATATATTATCCAATTCAAGGAATAAATGTAGATGTTGAAACTTCATTTTACACTGGTGAAACGGCAGTATTTAATGTTTCTCCAATAGCACCAGAGGATAAAATGGAATATATTAATCCTAATTTAGAATATTCCGTTTATGTAAATGGGGAAAAGCTAGAAACAAATAAATTTAACTATAAATTTGATAAAGCTGGAACCTATAAGCTAGAAGTTAAAGCTCAAACTACAGATTCCACAGGAAATTTAAGAATTGTAAGTTCCGACACATACACTATTGTAGTTAAAGATAAAACTTTTATAGAGTCTTACGGTGCCTATATTCTTGCTGGAATGGCTATATTTATAGTTGCTTCAATAATAATATATTTTGTTTGTTCTAATAGAAGAGATAAAATTATTTAAAAGGTATATTTGTTTGAAATAATTTATCTGTATCTATAATGTGTTCTATAAGATAGTTCTTGTTCTTAGTGGCAAGAACTTTTTTTATAGTATAAATGCATTGCTTATTTTCTGGTTTTGCAAACATATCCGTTAAAATCGCAAATTTATTTTTGTCATATAGCCTCGTATTTATTTCTTCTATACTCTTTTGATATTTTTTAGATTTAGTATAATTATATTTTGTTAATAAAACGGGCTTTTTGCTAGTAAAAATATAAGCATAACAATCTAAAAAAGGTAGAGCCTCACAAAAATAAACATTTTCTAATTTGCAATGCTCAGTAATTAATGAAATGTCTTTTTCTAGTCTTATTTCATTACTTGACAAACTAACAAAACCTGTTTCGGCTAAGTTTAATAACACCTCTTTTTCATTTTCGGTAAGAGAAAGCTTGCCGTTTATTGCTCGTTTTGCTATTAATGTTTCAAATATATTCATATTGCCTCCTGATAATTATGTATATTCAAAAATCTTTGGTCTTGACAATAATTGTTTTTATGTTATAATGATCATATGGAAAAAGTAGTTGTTTTTGATTTTGATGGAACCTTAACGCAAAAAGGAGAAAATTCTTGGAGAAGGCTATGGCTTACTTCTGGATATGATATAGGTAATAATTCAGCGTATAAATCTTTATTTAATAGATACATAAATGGTGAATTTTCATATCAGGAATGGAATGATAGAACCTGTGAATATTTTAGAGCTGGTAATTTAACTTCTGTAAAAGTTAGTACGATTGGAGCTTTAACACCTAGCATAAAAGGGCTTAAAATCACACTTCAAGAATTAAAACAAAATGGATATAGCCTATTTATTGTTTCTGGTTCTATTAAACAAATAATCAAAAGCTGTTTAAAAGATAATATAAATTATTTTTCTGGGGTGTATGCAAACGAGTTTGTGTACGATTCAAACGGTTTAATTCAAAATATAAATTCCACTAGGTTTGATTTTGATGGGAAAAAGCGTTTTGTAGAATTGTTAATTCAAAATGGAATAAAACCTGAAAATATAACATTTGTGGGCAACTCATATAACGATGAAAAGGTAGGCGAAACTGGAGTTAAAACTATTTGTATAAATCCAGAAGAAACAGATCATACAGATAGAAATATTTGGAAAAATGTTGTTCATAGTAGTACAATTTCTAAAATTCTACCTTTAATATTAAATAAAAAACAGAATTATGATTTTCAAAAATAAAAAGTTCAAATTTTTTGAACTTTTTTTATTTTATTTAAATATTTATTATTTTTTTAATAAAACTAATTATATGAAATTCATACAAAATCTATTATTATATATAAGTGCATTTATTCCAATGTATTTTTTAATACTTGTAAACATTTTACTTGATATTTTAAATGACAATTTAACCTTTAATGTTTTAAATACAACAATGATTATCACTCTTTCATTTTTAATTTTGCTGGGTAGTTTTGGGGTAATTTGGGCTATAAAATTTAATAAAGATAAAAATATAAAAATTATTCTTTTAGAAAAGAAAAATACAACAGACCAACATTTTTTAGGATATTTTTCATTATTTGTTTTATTTGCTTTGTCATTTGAATTAGAAAAGGTAAGTGAGGCTTGTGTGTTTGCTATAATATTAATACTTGTTGGCATAGTTTATATAAACAACAAGCTCTTTTATATTAATCCATTTTTAAATATTTTAGGATATAATTTTTATGATATTAGGTATAAATTAGTGAATTCAGGCGAGGAAAGAAGAGCAAAAATTTTTTACCATGGAAATTTAAATTTATCGCAAGAATATGAAATAAATTTAAAAAATGAAAATTTTAGTTTTTTAACTTCAATAAAAAAGCAATAAAATAATCTTAAAATTTGCAATATTAATAAAAATTCTAGTTGGAATTTGTATTAATTTTTTTATTTATTTAAATAACTTTTAATTTAGTATAAAAAAACAAACATATTTTTTGCTTTTTATTTTTAAAAAAATATATAAAAATATATCTTTTATTTTTTTAATAACTTTTGTAATTTTTCTAATTTTTCTTCGTCCATTTCAGGCACATCTTTTAATTGGTAGGGTATTCCAAGTTTTTCATACTTAGATATGCCAAGTGTTTTATATGGCAATAGCTCTATCTTTTCAACATTTTTAATATTTTTTGCAAACTCTTTCAATGATAGTATATTTTCTTCTGTATCGTTAATTCCTGGAACTATAACTTGCCTTAGCCAAACTTTACATGGTTTAGTATCTAATATCTTTAAAAATGAATTAAATTTATCCATAGAAAAGCCTGTTATCTTTCTATAATTTACTTCATTTGTTGCTTTAATATCTAATATTACAAGGTCTGTGTAGTTTAATATGTCGCCAATATGTTCTTCGCCTACGCCAGCAGTATCAATAGCTGTATGTAAGCCGTGAAACTTACACAATTTTAATAACGCTGTTACAAATTCAGGTTGCAAAAGTGGCTCCCCACCTGATATGGTAATTCCGCCATCTTTGCCCATATAACTTTTATATCTTAATATTTTTCTTACCATAGTTCCTGGTGTGGACTTTAAACATTTACTATCTTTAGCCCAGGTTTCAGGATTATGACAATATTTACATCTTAAATTACACCCTTGCATAAAAAGCACATATCTTACGCCAGGGCCGTCAACTGTACCCATTGTTTCTATGCTACTAATACAGCCTATTATATCCCTCATCTTATCACCATTACGAAATTTCGTTAATAATAGTGTATCAGATTTTTCATTGAAAAGAGTATTATTTTCACATCTTTTTTTAAAAATTTTGCAATTTTTTACATTTTTTGCTTGTAAATCAAATTTTTTCATGGAAAGTGCGTTTGATTACCTCTTCTTGATGTGCTCTACTTAACTTATTAAAGTTTACAGCATATCCTGAAACTCTTATAGTAAGGGTAGGGTATTTATCTGGGTGGTCCATAGCATCAATTAATTTTTCGCGGTCTAATACATTTACATTTATATGCTGTGCACCTTGAATAAAGTAGCCATCTAATATGCTTACTAAATTTTTAATTCTTGAATTTTCATCATTTCCTAGTGCTTTTGGAATAATAGAGAATGTATTAGAAACGCCATCTTGGCAACAGCAAGCATAAGGAATTTTTGCTACTGAATTTAATGAGGCTAAAGCTCCGCAAGTATCACGCCCATGCATTGGATTTGCTCCTGGTGCAAATGGTTCGCCAGCTTTTCTTCCATCTGGGGTGTTGCCTGTTTTTTTACCATACATAACATTAGATGTTATTGTAAGTGCAGATAGTGTATGCTCAGCGTTTCTATAAAGCTTATGTTTTTTTAATGCCGATATAAAATGTTTTACAATTTCAACTGCAATGTTATCAACACGGTCGTCATCGTTTCCATATTTAGGAAATTCTCCTTTAACTTCAAAATCTGTTGCAATTCCGTTTTCATTTCTTATTGGTTTAACTTTTGCATATTTAATTGCAGAAAGAGAGTCTGCCACAACAGAAAGCCCAGCCATTCCAAATGCCATTAATCTTTCAACCTTAGTGTCGTGGAGTGCCATCTGGCTAGCTTCATAAGCATATTTATCATGCATAAAATGTATTACATTCATTGCATTAACATAAATTTTTGCAACCTCGTCTAACACATCAAAGTAATTTTCTTTAACTTCTTTATAATTTAAAATTTCTTTATCTATCTTTTTAACTCCGTCAAGCACTCTTTTACCTGATTTTTCGTCTATACCTTCGTTTATAGTGTATAAAAGTGCTTTTGCTAGGTTGCATCTTGCACCAAAGAATTGCATTTGTTTTCCAACTTTCATTGCAGAAACACAACATGCAATAGCATAGTCATGTCCATATATTGGTCTCATAACATCATCATTTTCGTATTGAATACTGTCGGTTTGTATAGAAATCTTTGCACAATACCTTTTAAATTTTTCTGGTAAAGCGTTTGACCACAATACAGTTAAATTTGGTTCTGGGCTAGGATTTAAATTAATTAAAGAATGTAAAAATCTAAATGAATTTTTAGTTACTAAACTCTTTTTTTCATTCAACATTCCTCCAATGCTTTCTGTTACCCAAGTTGGATCACCACCAAATACTTCATCATATTCTGGTGTTCTTAAATGTCTTACGAGCCTTAACTTGATAGTAAATTGGTCTACAAGTTCTTGTGCAAGTTCTTCTGTTAAATCTCCATTTTTTATATCTCTTTCAATATAGATATCAAGGAAAGTGGAAACTCTGCCTAAACTCATAGCCGCACCGTTATTTTCTTTTACAGCAGAAAGATACGCAAAATATGTCCATTGAAAAGCTTCGCGTGCGTTTTTTGCAGGAAGTGAAATATCAAAGCCATAGCCTTTTGCCATATCTTTCATTGCTTCAAGTGCACGAATTTGTTCAGAGACTTCTTCTCTTAGCCTTATACTTTCTTCATCAGTAATTTCAAGGTATGGGGCAGAAATAAGTTCATTTTTCTTTTCTTCAATTAGTCTATCTATACCATAAAGAGCAACGCGTCTATAATCGCCAATAATTCTTCCTCTGCCATAAGCATCTGGAAGACCTGTTAAAAGCCCAGCACTTCTAGCTTTTCTTATATCGGTAGAGTAGGCGTCAAAAACGCCGTCATTGTGTGTTTTTCTTATATGATTTTCAAAAATGAATTTCATTTGGTCATTCATTTCCTTGCCATAAGAACCAAGTGCTCCTTTAACCATTCTAATTCCGCCATAAGGGTTAACAAGCCTTTTTAATGGTTTATCAGATTGAAGACCAAAAATAACTTCATTCTTTTTGTCTATATAGCCAGCAGGAATTGTATTTATGCCAGAAAAATGTTCAAGGTCTACATCAAGAAGCCCTTTTTTTCTCTCCAAAGCCAACAATTTTTCGCATTTTTGCCAAACTTTATTTGTCTTTTTTGTAGTTCCTACTAAAAAGCTATCATCGCCTTTGTATTCTTTGTAATTATTATCTATAAAATCGGAAACATTAATTTCCTTTTTCCACAATTCTCCTTTAAATCCTTTATATAAATCTTCTGTATTTTCCATATTGTCTCCTTATTGAGCTTAGTATACACCTAGCGAGATAATATTACAACTAAAATAAGCCATTTTTTTAATTTATTTTTGCAAAAAACACAATATGTTGTGTTAATTTATTTTTTTGTTGCTGGATATTGTGTTTATATAATGGTTTGTTAAATAATATGGTAGACTATATAAAAATGAGGCATTGCAATTTTGACGAAGTCAAAATTATAACTTGCTCTATGCAAGTTATCTTTTGCTGAGCAAAAGGCAATGCCACTTTTGTACGGGCGGAAATACTGTAAAATACAAAATAAATCTTTGTGTTTCCTGCTACATAAAAACCGCAAAACAGTTAAAATTTTGCGGTTTATTATAAACAAATATCTTATTCTTCTACACTAATTTTATAAATTGATGTACTATTATCTTCAACTTTTACTTTTTCGCTTACTTCTACACCAGCTATAACAAGTATTTCGTTGCCACTTGCTAACACAGGTATAATTGAACGGAGGCGCGCTGGAACTTTTTTGTCTATGAAATAATCTTTAAGTTTTTTTGTTCCTCCTCCAAATTTTTCAAAGGTATCTCCCGTTTCTTTAAAACGCCAAATCGCGTCTTTTGGAAGTTTCTTTCCATCAATTATTAGCTCGCGCTCTTCTAGTTTTTGTGAACGAGTTTTTTTAACTTCAACTTTGCCAAACCCTTTTACACTAAATTCTCCTACTTTAAATGGTAAATTTAAAACTATTTTTTCTTTTTCTTTATTCAAAATAGTTAAATAATCATATTCTTTTATTGCAGTTACATTTAAAGGCAAATCTATTTTAGCACCGTTTTTTCCATTCAAAGCAAGTTCTTTAATTAATTCAACATGTTTCCTTTCTATGTCTTTATTTACACCAATTTGACGGAGTGCTTTAAAAATCATTCTTGAAACTATGGCATTAGGGTATAAAAAGTAACTATTTGGAATTTTTACTGTCTTTTCTTCTAATATAAATGCATCTTCTATAATTTGTGAATTTATGTATTCATCATCATCGTAGCATGCTTTTGAAAAGCTTACAAGTTTTTCTATAACTGCTGGCCATTTTTTCATAATTAATGGCAATATTTCATTTCTTATATAATTTCTTGAAAATGTAGTATCAGCATTTGTATAATCTTCAACAAAAGGTATTTGATTATCATCTATATATTTTAAAATATCTTTTTTATCAGTAAAAAGCATAGGGCGTATGTATATTCCATCTCTAATAAGATCCATACCCTTAGCCCCAGAAATTCCTGTTCCACGAAATAGGTTTAGTAAAATAGTTTCTGCTTGGTCGCTCATGTGGTGGGCTATTGCTATTTTATCAACTGCACATTTTTTTACAAGAGCGTCAAATACTCCATATCTTGCATCGCGGGCAGCAACTTCTAATGAAACACCTCTTTCCTGAGCCAACTTTGGAACATCAACTTTAAATTTGTAAGCCCTAATTCCGTTTTCTCGGCAATAATTCATAACAAAACTTGCATCTTCTGCGCTATTTTCTCTAATATTATGGTCGATATGTACAGCTACAACTTCAAAATCTAATTCTTCACTTATGCTATTAAGATAATGAAGGAGAGCCATAGAATCAGTACCACCGCTTACGCCAACGCCTATAACTTCACCCTTTTTTATAAGATTGTTGTTTATTATTGTCTTTTTTATGCTATCCATAAATTTCCTCGCACTTTAATTATACACACGAAATGTATATATTTCAATGTTTTTTTAAAAAATATTGCAAAAAAACGCGTAATTTTAATTAATTTTATAATTTTTAATTAAATCATATATATTTTTACATTGTTTTCATTATATTTCAATAATAAAGTTTGAAGTTTTGTTGTAGATTTTGTCGATTGTTGGTATAATAACAATATGGATATTGTAATCTATATTTTAATTGGGCTTGGTATTATTTTTATTGCACTTGGTCTTTCTATTGCCAATTTTTCTGGCAATCAACTTTATAGTTATTATAAAGAACAGTTTAATGATATTGCCTACGGAAATATAACATCAGCTAATTTTTGTAACAGTGTAAGCCAACTTGAATTTGGTGGACAAATTAAAGTGGGAATAAATGACAACATATTTGGCGGGGCATATTCGCCTAGTAGAAGAGTGGTGGAGCTTAGTAGCGAAGTCTTTTATAGTGGAAGCGTGTCAGCATTGGCTGTTACTGCACATGAATTAGGTCACGCAATTCAAAATAAACTAGACCCCAATGTTTTAAGAAAAAACTATAAATTTTCTAAAACAATTAAAATTTTAGGTAAATTAATTTTTCCAATATTTTTAGCTTCAATTGTTCTATTTTTTTTAAATTATGCTATAATATCTATAATTCTAGCAGGATTGTGCTTTATATTTTTTGTGCTAGCTTTATCGCTTAAAATATCTACTATAAAAA
>CALVOB010000056.1 GCA_944350095.1 uncultured Clostridia bacterium | reverse complement strand
TTTATATTTTTTGTGCTAGCTTTATCGCTTAAAATATCTACTATAAAAATAGAAAAGCAAGCTTCTAAATATGCTTATGAACTTATAAAGCGTTCAGATATTATGACAGAAGAACAACTTTTTAAAGCAAAAAAACTTTTAAAATATGCGGGCATGACTTACACAGCAGACTTTTTTAGTGCACTTTTATTTTGGACATTTATGACTAGAAAAACAAAAATTTTTTAAGGAGAACAGATGGAATTATATTATATATTAGGAATACTTATTCTTCCAGGAATTATCTATGCAAGCATAGTACAGGGAAGAGTAAATAATGCATTTAACACATATAAAAGTTTAAAATCTGTAAATGGGATAACAACCGCTGAGGCTTGTAAAAGAATTTTACAAAGTGCGGGCATTTCAGATGTTAAAATTACTTCAACAAAAGGACATTTAACCGACCATTATAATCCTAAAACAAAAACTGTGAATTTATCTGAAAGTGTATATAATTCTACTTCTATTAGTGCTCTTGGAGTTGCGGCACACGAAGTGGGACATGCAATTCAGCATGCACAGGGCTATAAACCTTTAAAACTAAGAAATGCATTAATTGTAGTTAACAATTTTTGTTCAAATTTGTTTTGGATTGTTATAATAGCAAGCTTTTTTCTTTCAATATTTTCATATTTCTATTTTGGTATCGTGTTTTTAGGTGTTGCATTTATAATTTATTTACTTTCTTTTTTAATAAGCATTGTAACATACCCTGTTGAAAAAGACGCGTCTAAACGCGCCTTAGATTTACTTGTAAAAAACAATATTTTAGATAGTACAGAAGTTAAAGGGGCAGAAGTTGTATTAAAAGCGGCTGCACAAACATATCTTGCGGGAATAATCGTTTCAGTTTTATATTTACTTCGTGTTGTTTTTGCATTTTTGCTTTTAAGAAGAGATTAATGTAAATATTCATAAATTTTAGTACTTTTTTTGCTAATTTTTTTAACAAGAGCTTTGCCATTCACATAGGAGGTCACTACAACTGACTTTCCTTTTTTTATGCTTTTAAAGCCTTCACATATAGCATCAACTTCAGTGCCATTTTCATCTAATATAATTTTTCCTGTTTTATCTTTATTTGAAATTTTAACACTAACAACTGCTGTTTGTCCTGCATGGACAACAGGACGCCTTAAAATAAAAGTGGCAATAACAGCAACTAATATTCCAATAACAACTCCTATTATTATTGCTGGTATTTCAGGAACAAAAAAACTAAAGCCAAAGATTGTCCAACCGCCAAAGGCTAATAGCATTATGCTTCCTCTAATTGCAAGAGCGGAAAACATAAAACCCCAAAAGGTTTCATTAACTTCGTTTGGCATATCAATATCATCGGAGATATACCCCTTTTTTAAATTATAGTAGCCTGCCCAAGTTAGAACAAGATACACAACAAAAAGTATTGTGCCTATTATTCCTAAAATAAAGCTAGTTTTTTGAAGTAAAGTATATCCTTGCCAAATATCTATCATAAGGATAGTTTAGTAACAAAAAATTTATAAGTCAAATAAATTTTTTAAAATCTTTTAAGAAAAATTGAAAAAATTATTGACAAAGTATATAAAACTATGATATCATGCCAAAGCACATGGGGGATTAGCTCAGCTGGCTAGAGCGCCTGCCTTGCAAGCAGGAGGTCATCGGTTCGATTCCGATATTCTCCACCATTTAAAAAATACACCATATATTGTGGTGTATTTTTCTTTTTAATGTTATATTTTGTGCCTTTAAATATTTAGGCACATTTTAGGAACGTGGGCCGTTTTTGTCCGCAGTCTTTTGCAGTATTTTTACAATCAAATCATCTTCTTGTGGCATCATGTGTGCGTATGTATTTAATGTCTGTTCAATGTTGGTGTGACCTAATCTTTTTGCTACGGCAACAATTGAGGCTCCGTTTCCAAGTAACAGACTTGCGTGTGAATGTCTAAAATCATGCAATCTGATTTTTTTCACTTTGGCTTCTTTGCAAGCTATTTCTTGTACTCGTTGAATGTTTGAGTCTGCTAGAGGCTTTTCTCCAGCAAATACTAAATTGTAATGCTCTCTTCCGTTCTTGTATTTTTTCATTATATCTATTAGAACTTGAGGCAAGCTTATCTTTCTTTTTGAACTTTGGTTTTTAGGTGTAGTTACAATCCAAGAAGCACCATAAACCTTTTTGGTAATTGATTTGTCAATATTTAAGATTCCATTTTTTAAGTCCCAATCTTTCCATGTGGTTGCTAGTATTTCTCCCTTTCTGGCACCTGTATAGTAAAGAGTATAGAAAAAAGCTTGATAAATTTCGTTATTAACTTTTTCAATAAAGGTGTTGAACTCTTCTGGCGTCCAAAAAAGCATTTCTTTTTTTATTTCTAAGTTTCTAAATCCATCAACTTTTTTTATTTTATTTGGTATATTGTAATACTTATCCGCATAACTGAGGATTGAATGCAAGTATCTTCTAAGCCCGCTTTTGTATTTAAATGAATAGTGATTAATATTATTTTGCCAATCTAAAATTATTTTTGGTGTAATATCTTGTACATACATATCTTTAAAGTAGGGAAGAATATGAATGTTGCATTTCGAACAAAGGTCATAATAGCTGCTTTCTTTAATTCTAGTTTTTGTAAAAGCTTTGTATTCTTCAAAAAGCCTTTCAAATTTTATTTTTTCAGAAGTTTCTATAGGCTCTTTTAGCTTTGCTTCATTTATAAACTTTATATAACCATCTTGTGCTTCTTTTTTTGTTTGAAAACCTGTTAAGCGCTTTTGTTTTTCTTTTCCATTTTCTGCATAGCGAAACCGTACGGACCAAGACTTTTTAAGTTGGTTTGATTCGCATTTGGAGCATTGTCCTTTATCATTCAGTTGTACAATCTTTTTACAATTCTTACAGTAAAATAGTTGTTGAAAACTTGGCATTAGTTAAACCTTTTTTGTCATACAATATTGTATTTTTTAAAAATTTTTGAATATAATAATAAAAATGGTACAAAAAGTACTTGACAGTATTCCCTGGGAGGTGGTATCATTTAAATGAACAAAAATGTTCATTGCTCACTTACCTAGGTGTGAGATGAGTCCTGGAGTCGCCACGGCGGCTCCTTCTTTTTATTTACTTTTTAAAGTTTCTTGACATTCTGATACCAATTTCTTTCTTTTTGATGGACTTTCTATAAAATAAGCAGAAACGATTTTATATATAAAATTTCTTTTATTTAAAATAATTAGATATCCTGTTTCAGGACAAAAAATTTTTTCTTTCAAATATTTTTCTTCTTTTTCCCAGACGTAGTAATTTTTACATTGTTGACAATCTTTATCAGTTAATATTGATTTTAGTATGTAGATACATTCCATTCTTCTGAGGTCTGGTAATCTTGTTTTAGAATCCATACTTCCTACAGAAGTAATATGGTCAAAACATTTATCAATTTCTTCTTGTGTTTTTCCTACAGATATTCTTTTATTATTTCTATAAATTGGGGTATTAACAAAGTCATTTATAAATTGTTTTTTAACTTCATTCTCATACTTTTTATAATCACCTTGAGATACTGATTCCATGTCCCTCTTATTGTTGTTTTTAGAACAAGTCATCTTCACCTCGCAGCTTCATCTTTTCAGCATTAGAAATAAAAATATTAAATTTAGGCTCATTTATCAAAGTTGAAGAGTCTAAGGTTTTATGTGATTTTTCTTTTATATAATTTATAAGCTCTTGTTTTGCAGGACTATTAAATTTTTTTTTATGATAATGAGTTAGTGCACCGAGTAAGATATCTGTTAATTGTAAGATGTTGGATTCATAAGATCTTATTGTTTGTATGTCTGTTATAATTTTTTTGTAATTGTAGTCAATTTTAGTACTGTTTAAAAACTTCCTTAAATTCTTTATCTTTTTTGATGAAATTGTATCTTTTATGTCTAAAAAAATTTTATATTGATTTTCTGGATTTAAGATTTTTATAATCATTAGGTAAAGCATTTTATAATAAAAATCAGCTTTTGTATTGTTTGGTGTAAATTTTAATTTATCCTTATTAATTATAATTATGGTTCTAAAAGATAGGTCGTCGTCTATGAAAAAATATTTAATAACTTCTTTATACAATTGTAAATTAGATTTTGAAATTTTTGACCATTTTAATTCTTGATATGGGGAAACGCCATGATTAACTTTAATTTCTTTAATATTGGAATTTACATCTTTGATTTTAGAATTTGGACAAGATATACCTGCAAAGCCCATAACATTTTCATTTTTATAATTCAAGTGGCAACTTTCATCACAATAAATATTTATATCCATAATTTCTCCTGTTTTAATTAGATTCTTTATTATCAAAATAATGGTCATAGTATTCCATCTCTTCATTTTTGGGGCCAATATTTTTTTTAAAATCTGGAAAGTTTTTAGTTATTAAAGAATGTAATAAAATACATATTTTAGTTAAAAATTCTATAATATAAAGGTTTATATCTTTAATTATTCCTTTAGTAAAATAATATTTCTCTAAATATAAATTTCTACAATTTTTTAATACATTTTCCATTTCTTTTGCTGTAAAATTTTTTATTCCTTCTTTTGTTTTAACTTTTTTATATAATTCCATAAATGGAGTTTTTAAATCTTTGCTCTCAGCATATAAATCATACAAGTCATGGTGTTCTTTAAATTGTTTATTTTTAATCAAATTATAAGCTTTAAGAAAAAACTCACATGACAGAGAAATATTTGTTAGTAAAGGGATATACAATATGGTTGAAATTAAGGCAAAATGTTCAGGTAATATATTGCCATTAATTCTTATGCTTGCATCTAAAAATTGTTTTCCTGTTTTATAGCATTCAAATATGATATTTGTTTGTTCTTCATTATGATAATCTTTAATTGAAAAAATTTTTTGTTCTTTTTTTGACATTAATAGCTCCTCCTACTTTCTACTACTTTTCCTATAATTCGAACGGGTATAGATACTATTTCTTCATTAGTAAAATAGGTAACGTCATATGCAGGGTTGTTTGGTATAAGTGTAAGACCTTTAGGGTCTTTTTTTATTTTTTTAACGGTGGCATCATCTCCGTTTACCATTACAACACATATGTCCCCGGAGTTGGCGTCTTCTTGCTTTCTTACGATTAAAATATCGCCTTCCAGTATGTTAGGGGACATAGAGTCGCCCTTAACTTTTAAGCCAAAGTATTCGCCGCTTTTGGCCATTTCTGGAGTTATTTCCTCGTATTCTAAAATTTCTTCTATGGCTTCAATGGGTACTCCTGCTGGAACTACTCCTAAGACTGGGATTCGTATTCCCTTAGATTGCTCTGGTTGTCCGTTGTATAGAGAAGATGGGGTTATATTAATAGCCTTGCAAATGTTTTCTAATGTAA
>CALVOB010000055.1 GCA_944350095.1 uncultured Clostridia bacterium | reverse complement strand
ATAAACTAGCAAAGTTGATATGCGGGAGTGGCTCAGTGGTAGAGCATTGCCTTGCCAAGGCAAGGGTCGCGAGTTCGAATCTCGTCTTCCGCTCCAAAAGCTTGCTAGAAATAGCAAGTTTTTTTATATCTAAAAATAAATTTGCGACCCTTGCCGTAAAGATGGGGTCCCCAAAAACTTGTAGAGAAGCGGAAAGTTTTAGGGGAGCGAAGAAAATTACGGAGCAAAAAGCTTTTACGAAGTAAAACAGAAGCGGAGTATATTTTCTGAGCAGTCGCGAGTTCGAATCTCGTCTTCCGCTCCAAAAGCTTGCTAGAAACAGCAAGCTTTTTTATAACTAAAAATAAATTTGCGACCCTTGCCGTAAAGATGAGATAGCAAAAAGTATGCTAAAAACAGTAGAATTTTTATAACTTTATGAGTTTTGTAAAAATATAAAAATATTGTAAAAATATCTTGTATTTTCTTGACTTTATTTTAAAAATTTTGTAATATAGTCATGTAAAGATTAAGGGGAGGGTTTATGAAGTATGGAAATGGTATTTCCCGAAAGAATTGGTATTATTGTTTATATCTATAAAATAATAAAAAGAAAAATATTTATAAACATATTTCCTTTAAAAGAATATTAATAATACAACCGTATTTTTTATAATTTTGTTACTATCAATTGATTGATAGTTTTTTTTTATAAATATAAAAACCTCTATGTTATAGACATAGAGGTCTTTATTTAAATTTTGCTTATTAAATTAATCTTCTAACAATTAAGCTTACATTATCAAAAGTTTGTTCATCTACGCTATTGTTCACAAGGTGAATAGTTGTTGGAGTATTTGTAGCTTGATATATAAAAGATTTTTGTAATAAATAATTATTTGAAATTTTAGGTGATAGAACTGTGCTTTCACTTCCTGGTATAATTTTATCATCAGCTTCCGCAGATAATTTTATAGGATTATTAGTTGGAGCTGTTACGCTTGCAGAATAACTAATTTCATAAAGACCTGATTTTAAAATTACATCTGAATCTTTTTGACCGTTTTCAATACTTGAACCATCACTAATTGTGTTTATTGAATAAGGAATAGTTGATTTATTTGTTATTGATGGGGTAGTAGTAGTGCTAAATGCGGCTGCTTGTAATGTTGTTGCATTTAGTCCTGATGGACCTGTAGGCCCAGTTGGGCCAGTTGGACCGGTCGGTCCAGTAGCACCCTCGGCACCAGCTGCTCCCTGTGGACCAGTAGGGCCAGTAGGACCGGTTGCTCCTTCAGCACCTGTAGTACCAGAAGGACCAGTTGGGCCGGTTGGGCCAGTAGCACCTTCAGTACCCGTTGCACCCTGTGGACCAGTAGGACCAGTAGGGCCTGTGGCTCCAACAGCTCCTGTTGTTCCCTGTGGACCAGTAGGGCCAGTAGCACCATCGGCACCCGTTGCACCCTGTGGACCAGTTGGGCCAGTAGGACCGGTCGCTCCTTCAGCACCTGTAGTACCAGAAGGACCAGTTGGGCCGGTTGGACCAGTAGCACCTGTAGGACCTGTTATTCCTTCTGGTATTGCAAAATCTAAAACTACAGCTTGGTTTGTTCCGCTATTTGTAACATTAGCTTGTTGACCAGCGTCAAGTGTACTTGTAGTTCCTACTGCAACAGTTACAACGCTAGGCCCAGTAGGACCCGTTGGACCTGTTGGTCCAGTAGGACCAGTAGGGCCGGTTGGACCTGTAGCTCCGACTGGTCCTGTTATACCAGTAGGACCAGTGGCTCCGATTGGTCCTGTTGCACCAGTAGGACCAGTAACTCCAACAGCTCCTGTTGGGCCAGTTGGACCGGTTGGTCCAGTAATGCTTAAGCCTGTTGGGCCAGTAGCACCTGTTGGGCCAGTTGGACCAGTAGGACCTGTTGGACCGGTTGGTCCACCAGAAGGACCAGTTGGGCCAGTTGGACCTGTAGGGCCAGTAATTGAGCCTCCGGGCGGAATTATTATTGGAGGTGGAAAGCTATTATTACAACAGCCACAACCTCTTCTATTGTTGAAAAAAAAGCTCATAATTTTTCTCCTTTATCACTTCATTTTATGTTTAAGATTAAAAGAGTGTTAAAGTTTTTTTAATTATGATGTATTTTAGTTTTAAAAATAATATATAAAGTATGTATATAAAATTTTGTACCACAATATTTTGTAGTAGTATGCAAATTGTTTATTAATTTATTGATTTTTATTATCTAACATTGTATGAGCAAGAGTTAACACATATATTTTATTTACACCATTTTCGCGCAAAACTTTACAAGCTTCTTTTATTGTGGCACCGCTAGTATAAACATCATCAATTAACAAAATATTTCTATTTTTAATTGATCTGTCAATGCATTTAAACGCACCTTTTATGTTGGCTTTTCTTTCTTTAAAATCTAGTGCAGTTTGTGTTGGGGTATCTTTAATTCTTTCCAATGCGTTAATTGTTGGCAAACTTAATATTTTACCAATTTCTTCTGCTAATTTATACGCTTGGTTATATCCTCTTTTCTTTAATTTTTTGCAAAATAGGGGAATTGGAATTATTATTTCAGCTTGCATATTATTTTCTATATAGCATTCTGCCATGTATTTGCCTAGTGGCTTAAATAAATATTTTGCATTGTTATATTTAAAGTTATGTATAAGCTTTTTTATAATTCCATCGTATAGAAATGGAGCTCGTGCCATTTCATAAACCTTTTTACCTGAACATCTAACGCATTTTCCTTTACTAGGAATGTTTATTCCACATACTTCGCAAACATTACCATTATTAAATGGAAGCTCTTTTTTACATTTTTCACAAAAATCTTCACCTTTTTGAATATCTCGTTCACAAGATAGACATTTAAAGTCGCTTGGAAATATTAATTCGGAAACTTTATCAAGGAACTCTAAAAATTTCATATTTTTAATTTAACATAA
The DNA here is from genome assembly GCA_944350095.1 of uncultured Clostridia bacterium. Lineage (GTDB taxonomy): Bacteria > Bacillota > Clostridia > Christensenellales > UBA1242 > Caccopulliclostridium. The sequence goes on along the minus strand of CALVOB010000055.1, from coordinate 9,208 downwards.
ATTAGATAATAAACAAAATAATTATTAAAAAAATTTCTATACAAAAAAATTTAAAAATTTTTGATAAATTTGTTGACAAAGAATTTAAGATATGTTAATCTAACAAAGCATTCGGGAGTTTAGCTCAGTTGGTAGAGTACCTGCCTTACAAGCAGAGGGTCATAGGTTCGAGTCCTATAACTCCCACCATAAATCAATATGTAGTGTTGTGATTTAGTTGAGCATACCATATATGGTATGCTTTTTTAATACAAATTTTTTTTACGCGTTTCATGTGGTCAAAAATGTGGTCAAAATTCATAGTATAAATTTGGGTATAATTTCCTTATGTCATCAGCCTTTATATCTAGTTCAATCTGGGTGTAAATATCATTTGTTGTAACAATACTTGCGTGTCCTAACTGGTGCTGTCTATGCTTGTCAGGCATTTTTAAGTAATAAAGGTTAGTAGCACAAGTATATCTTAAGTTGTGTGTAGATTTTCCTTTAATTCCTGCAGACTCTAAAGCTTCAACAACTTTATCATAGGCTGTTTTTTCATTCCATTTAAAAACTTTTTGTTTAGGTTTTGTATCTTCTAACAATAAGTTCGCCATAGTTTTTGTTATCCTAATTGTTCTTTCTGCATTGCTAGTTTTAGTTCCATTTATTTTGATTGTATTGTTTTTTAAGTTTATATCTTCAGGTGTAAATGCTAGTGCTTCATTTCTTCGTGCTCCGAGAATTAAGCAGAACATACAATACTTTTTAACAAGCGGATCAACAGTCTTTAATGTTTTTAAAAATGCTTTTTGCTCTTCTAAAGTTAAAGGCATTTTTTTCTTTTTTTCTTGCTTTGGTTTTTCTAAAAATTCAGCAATATTGTTTTTAACTATACCTAAAGCATAAGCTTTTTTAAAACTGGCTGTTAAAAATTGAAAAAGTTTTTCAGCAATTCTTACTGGCCTTGTATTTAAAAAATTTTGTAAATCTAAAACAGTAATTTTAGTAATCTCTTTTTCTTTAAACACGGGTTTTAAGTGCCTATTAAGTAAATTTTTATACTCGTCTTTTGTTTTTTGAGAAAGGTTTTTGTTTTCTCGAAAGTTTTTATAATATTGAACTGACCATTCATAAAGACTAATAATTTTAGGCTTTTCTTTCTTTTGTGGCTTTTCCGCTTTCTTCTTTTCTAAAAGCTCTTTTAATGTTTTTGCGTAGATGTATTTTCTAACACCATTAACAACTCTTGAATATTGCCAACGGTTATCTTTTCGTTTACTAATGTATTTCATTTCGTTGTCTTCAAATTCTCCTTTTTTAGAATCTTCAGACTTTCCGAAATTTAACTTTATGACATTATCTACTTTTTTAAAGCTAGTATTTAAACTAGGTGAATTAATAATTTCAATAATGCCGTCTATGACCGTAACAAAAATATTACTATGCTTTGATATGTAGTCTAAAATTTTTTATCTCAACTAATCTTTCGTTTAATTTCATATAACCCCCTAAAAATTATCATTGTGTTTAAATTTGGAAATGTCTTCTGCAAGCTCTCTGTCATTAAGTACATCAATGTAGGCAGAAACTCTGTCGCACATTCTATCATTGCAAGCTAGAAGTTTATCCATAGCTTCTTTTTTTGCTGGGCTTAAATCTGCTTCAATAGTAGATTCTTTGCTTGCAGTTTGGTTGCCAACGAGTTCGTCTAGCGAAACATTAAAGTAATTTGCAAGTTTAATTAGTGTCGCAATATCTGGTTCTCTTTCGCCATTTTCCCACTTAGAAACATAAGTTTGATTAAAGCCTGTCAGCTTGGCAATATCGCTTTGTGTTTTTTTTCGCTGAACCCTAATAGTTCTTAAATTTTTATTCATTTTTACCTCCTAATTTAATTTTACTACTATTTGTAGTAAAAAGATAGATTTTTTTTAAAATTTACTTGACTATTAGTAATATTTTGTGCTTTATTATAATAAAATAGTACATATAGGGGTATTAAATGACAGTTAGGGATATTAGAAAAGAAAAAAAGATTACTCAACAGTACTTGGCAAATAAACTTTTTGTTAGTCAGAAATTGGTTTCTGGTTGGGAAACTGGAAATCGGGAACCAAGCGTTTTAATTATTCCCAAACTAGCAAAAATACTAAGCTGTTCTATCGAAGAACTAGTTTTAGCAATTATAGAAACAAAAAGGGGGTGTGAGAATGGAAAAGTACATAGCTGAATTTATTAGGTTTACTGGCAGAATGCCAAAGAATAACGAGCTAGCATTGTTTGTTCTATTTGGAAAATAAAGGGGTTTGTATGAAAAATATTCTTTTTGTATTGGTGGTTAAAGACCGACCTAAAAAAATGTATTTAGATACACAGATTAATACGGCGCTAAAAGATTTTCATAAAGCTGAAAGTAAGAACTTAGAGCCGCTTTTGTATGTTCGTGACTTGGAAGCAAAGACAGAAAAGCTTCTGCTTGGCCAAGTGGATATAGTCAAAGAAGCTACACAGTTACTAAAAAGCGTTTGAAGGGGTGTTCTATGAAAAAGTCTTTAAAAGAAATGAGATTTGTATTCAAAGGACAAATAACCGTAGAAGAATGTTTAACGGGGGGGGTAAATGATAGAAATAAAAATATTTTTAAAGAATTACAAACAAGCTTTAAAAAATAGGCCGTGTAAATTTAGGTGCGAAACTCAGCACGGCGTTAAATATTTCAATGATATTTTCAAAGCTTGTAGATATATGCTTGAAATTCAAAACAAAATGCGACACGCAGAGCTATGGCTACTTACTTCAAAACATACACAACACTTAATAGATGAAGTTTAGACTCAGTAAAGGGCTTATCCCTGAATAAGCATTGCAGTTCAATTCTGCAAGCTGAGAATAAAAAACTCTTTTACCCTAAGTTATTTTGTTAAGTTTACCCCTTTAAAGAAAAGGTCAGGGACTTTTCTTTCGGGCCTGCATTGTTTCAGTGCGTCCTACACTGGTGGTTAGATTCCACAGCAGGTAAGTTGAATTTCATTTTGGTTTCCTCCAAAAATAAAGAGTTAGGCAAGTAACTCTTTATGGTCAGAGCTTAGAGCGCGGGTTCCGCAGACTTCCCGCTAAGGCACAAATCCTTATCTGACCGCCAATTAATCGAATCTAAAAAAAGGAGAAAATGTCATGACAAATTTTTTCAGTTGGATAGCTAATGGTTTGCTAATCGAAGGAATGACTGCACATAAGTTTTTTGCATATTTTGTTGCAATTTTAATTTTAGTTGCTAGCTGTTACTGTCTTGTAAAAATCATTTTGTTTATTGTCAAAAAAGTTCAAAAGCGTGACAGTGCAGGTTACTATAAAAAATCAAAACGAGGTGGCTAATGGCTAAGATTGTCAAATGGCTAATTATAGCCTTTATAGTTGTTTGGCTGACGGTAAGCTTAGCAAATTGCCAAACTCCAAAACTCTGGTGAGGTGTGTATGAAAAGAATAATGTTTTTAATTTTAGCTTTAACAATGCTCTTAGGAATTATTCCTACACAAAGCATAGTTTATGCTTCTGCTGAAAACAGTTCATACTTACAAGCTTTTGAACAAATAAATGTGTTAGATGATCTTACTTCTGCAGATAACTTTGATATTTCAAAATATCCATATGATGAAACAGGAGAAATAGCCCTTATAAATTTTGTGGAATTTGGATATTCGCTTTCAAATTCTGATAACTATGGACTTTTTATATATTTATATAACCCAGCAAAACTTGATATAAACACAAACTCTAGTTCAAATAAAATTCAAATGGCAACAAGTTATAACGAAGAAGGTTTGCCTAACGATTATATGAAGTTTGAACTTGAATTTTTGAATAAATCTTCAGGCGAGTATGAAGGCTTGTTTTACAAATTTAAAATTAAAAATTCAGCAAGTTTTTATGAAAAGATAACAGAGAGAAGATACGATATAAGCGGAATTGAAATTTTTGTAACTGGCTCAAATAATGCTACAGAATATGGTGTAGGTGGAACTTGGTTGTTTAAAGGTTTTTCTAAAGGTTTTGGATCTGACGCTACACAAAGCACTTTAGAAGTAGAAGTTAACGACCTTTACACTATGGAGCTTGAAATATATTCCACATTTTACCGTCCCAATAGTATTTCAAACTTAGGGGTAGGGCATCAAAATACAGTTAACTCAGTTTACTTTGCTGTTGACAATGAAGTCTTAAATACTTATGGTTCTTTACAAAAAATTAAAGCTGAGTGGTATGAATATAAAACTAATCCTATTATTTTAATTCAAAATGAAGCAGTTTATGAAATAATGCAAGACTATTTAGGAATTGTTATTACAGAAAATAACGGAGTTTATGACGAAGATATTCCATTTAGTTTTTTAAGCGGAGAGGGTAGTTCTGGAAGCATGACGACTTGAGAATACGGTTATAACGGATACTGGCACAATGGCTCACAAACTGGCTATTTAAGTATAAAAAATTCTTATCCTGCACTACATTATTTATTTTATACAGAAAACATTGATCCATCAGAGTATGTACTAACTGGAGCTGAACTTGAAGAATACATAAAGACATATAACAAAAGTTTTGTAAATGGAACGCTTAGATTAAAGGATAACAATATAAGTGCAGATCTATTTAGCAATAAAGTAGATTCTGGAAGAATTAGAGGCTATAACATTCACGAAATAGATACCAACGATAAGTTTGACTTATTGTCATATGACAGTAACCACACAGCTTGGGAAAAATTTTTAGAATTTGGCTTTTGGGCACCAGATACAAGCGGAGAGCTTAAAGATGTTTCACCAATAGAAATTGTAGAAGCTAAAGATATGGCTCAAACTGATAGCAATATAGCTAAAAACTTACTCATAAATGAAAATGATATTTCAAAATTTAAAGAATTTTATAATACTGCTACAGCTAATAATAAAAGCGTTGTACTTTTCAGGTTTGCCGCAACCGACTACTATTCTGTAGATACAGAGATTAGAAGAAATGGAAGCTTTTATGATGATAAAGCATACATGGCTCAGCAAACAGTGTTTTTAGATTTCGATGTAATTCAACTTACTTTTAATAAAGAAGGAAATTTTATAGTTATCCCTGTTGTGGCAAGTCCTATTGATATTATTAACGATATAACTCCACCGCTTAAAGGTACAAACTGGATCGCTATTATTATTTTCGCAATAATCATTATTTTGCTTGTAATTTTGCTTTGGAAACCTGTCATTTTACCAATTTTAAAATTAATTTGGAATGTAATAAGTTATCCGTTTAAGAGCAAAAAAGAATGATTTTAATAATGCAAAAGCATTTTTAAAATAAAAATTTAAATAAAGGAGAATAAAAAGAATGAAAAAATTTTTAACCGCCTTAGCTGTTATTTTACTCTTAGCTTCAGCAGGTTTTTGTGTTTATTACTTTTTCTTTAAAGATAAGCCAGAAGAAACTCAAACAACCTACACAATTGTAGTTAAAAGTGAAAATTTAGCACAAGGCACAGTAAAGGAATTAAGTAAAAATACTTATTCCAAAAATGAAAGTGTAATACTAGAAGCTGAGCCAACAGAGAATTATAATTTCGAAGGTTGGTACATAGATAGTGATAAGATATCTTCAGATAATCCTTACACTTTTAAAGTAACAGATAATGCTTATATTACTGCAAAATTTAAACTTAAAGATAATGTAGTTTTAGACGAATTTAGCGTAGTACTTACAAATGCAAATGAAACTATGGGCAGTATTACGGAGTTAGAAGAATCTAGCTATAATAAAGACAGTAAAATAACTTTAAAAGCAACAGCAAATGAAGGTTATTACTTTATTGGTTGGTATGATGGTGAAAATTTACTCTCAAAAGCCACAACATTTGATTACTATGTTTTTAAAGATGTGACAATTACAGCAAAATTTGAACAGTATACAAAATATTCTTTAAATTTTAACTTTACAGCTGAAGACATGATACATAAAAACATTGGCTTTTCTTATATTGGTACATATTCATATAAATTGGATGAAAATTGCGTTAATGAAGGACTAATAAGAGGAAATATAACATTTAAGCATGTTCAAACAGTTTATGATGATTTTAAAGTAGGATTTTCTTTTAACCCTAAAGATACTTGCACATTAACAGTTGTAGATCCTGATTTAGATACAGAAGCAACATTAGTTATATTCATAGAAATAGATGAAGAAAGTAATTTGATATTTAATTTTAGTGCTAATGCAAACTATATAAGCAATTCACCATTAATGGTTATGACTGGTTTAAAAATAAGTGAGGTGTCTGTAACTAATAGTTATTTATATTATTAAAAAAAGGAGAAAAATATGTCAAAAAAATCATTCGGAAAATTTATTTTATTTTTACTTGCCACAGCATTAGTGGTAACAATAGGCTTTGGAATATATCATCATTTAAATGATATAAAAGCTTTAATTAATCCAGAAAATTATGCACAAGTAGAAACTTCTACAGAAGACGAGGAAAAAGGCTCAGTAGGCGAAATAAACAAACCTCAATTAATTGGTGATACTGTTAAAGTGACAGCCACAGCAGAAGAGGGCTATAAATTCTGGGCATTCTTTAATGACAAGGATGAGCTTTTAAGTGTTGAAAATCCATTCAATTACACAGTTGTAGAAGGTGAAAAAGTTATAGCAAAATTCTATAATCCAGAAACAGAAGCAATAGTAACAGTAGTTAAAGAAGTTACAAACCTTGATACAGATAAAGTAGAAACAAGCGTTATATCAACTGAAAAGAAAGCTTTAGATTCTAGCGTAGAACTTACAGCTGAGGCTGGCGAAAATGAAACATTTGTTGGCTTTTATAACGAAGACGGGGAAGAATTAGGAATAGAAACCAGTTATAATTTTACAGCTAGCGAAAGCATTACAATCACAATGAAATTTACATACACAGAACCTACACAAGAAGAGGTGAAAGCGTGAGGAAAGGAACGATAATATTAATATCTTTTCTTCTAGGGCTAATATTAGTTGGTGGCTATATAATTTTTGATAGCCACCAAAACACCCAAGCTAGCACAACATATTATACTGTAACACTAAACACGGAAGATAATCAAAAAGGTACAGTAAAAGCTTTAGAAGAAAAGGAATACAAATCTGGAGAAAAGATTGTTTTGCGAGCAACACCTGCAGAAGAATATGTTTTTTCTGGCTGGTACATATCTAACGAATTAATATCTACGCAAAATCCTTATACATACGAAGTTAAAAACAATGTAACAATTATAGCTAAATTTAAATTAGAAGAAGTTACAGAAACACCAGAAACATACACTGTTACTTTAACAGCTGGTGAAGGTGGAACTGTAACAGAATTAGAACAAACAGAGTATGAAGCAAACTCTGAAATAACATTACAAGCTACAGCAAATGAGGGTTATACATTTTTAGGTTTTTATGATGATACAACATTAATATCTTCAGAAAATCCTTATACATACACAGTAAATAAAAATGTAAATATAACAGCTAAGTTTGAAGTGATAGAAGTAACTGAGCCTCAACCTACATCTGCACAATATTTTACTTTTGATGGAAATGCTTGTACGGGTTACATAGGAGATCCTAATGTACCTGAAATTGTAATTCCTAAAAGTTATTCAAAAATTAGTTCAATAGAAACTGTAATTGGTGCAATAGTTTTAGATAAAACAACTCTTCCAATGATAGTTAGGGAATTTGTATCAGCAACATTTTCAGATGGAGAGAATAATACACATACTTATTTTAGTCGTCCTGAATTAGATATGCTTGCTACTGACTTTCCTAATGATTGTTATTTAGTATCAATGGAAGTATCAGAGATTTTTAACTTTGATTTTTTACTTCAATCCTATGATATGAATATATTACAATTTCCTATTAATATTAATGGACAAAGTTTTAATGATGGGAGTTTAGCTTTTGACTATATAATGCAAAATAATATTACAGAAATTAATTTTGGTGGAGATGTTGAAATAATAAAAAGTTTTATTGATGGCGACGACTATCAAGTAACAAGTATAGGTGATTATGCATTTCAAAATTTAGGTAGTTTAACCAGCATAATAATTCCAGATACTGTAATAAGTATAGGCGAAAATGCCTTTATTAATTGTAGTTCCCTTCAAAAATTAATAATTTCGGCCAATATAACAAGCATAGGCGAGGCCGCTTTTATGAATTGCAGTAATTTACAAATAGTAGTAGATCCAAACAATACAAAATATTTAAGTTATGATGGGAGTTTATATAATAAGGATAAAACAGAATTAATAAAAGGCGTTGGCGGCGCTTCAACAGTAACTATTCTAGATTCAGTAACAAGTATTTGTACAGCTGCATTTTCTGATTGTCGTAGTTTAACAAGTATAACAATTCCAGCTAGTGTAACAAGCATAGGTGGTTCTGCATTTGATAATTGCACTGCTTTAACAAGTGTAACATTTGAAAAAGACAGTCAGTTAAAAAGTATCGCTGGTTCTGCCTTTTATAATTGTCGTAGTTTAACAAGTATAACAATCCCAGCTAGTGTAACAAGTATAAGTAATAATGCCTTTTTAGTTTGCGTTAGTTTAGAAGAAATGATAATTTTAGCAACAACTCCGCCACTTTCAAGTAAATATGCATTCTCTGACTACACAACAAAAATCTACATTCCAGCAGGCACATTAGAAGCTTATCAAACTGCTGATGGCTGGTCAGAATTATCAGTTACTTATGAAGAACTACCAGCATAAATAAATTTATTTTAAAGGTCTTGCATGATAGCTAAATTACAAATTAAAAGAAATATTTTTAAAAAATTCAGACTTAAAAACAAACATTTAAAAATATTTAAATTGAATAAAAAAGATTGTACAGGCTTAGTAAAGTTTCTCGCTCGATATCATCAATTCATATTTGCCATGCTAAGCCTAGGTATAATCTTACCAGTATTCTTTACTGTTTGGATTGATAAGCCGTTACTTATAATGCTTTTAACATATATTCCATTAGGGCTTTACACTGTTTATGTATGGATACCATTTATCCGCGTATTTTGGTATATATCTCGTGTAAAGCTACACAACGCAAGTATAGATATATCAAAATACATGGTAACTCGCAATGGCACGCCAGGCGCTGGCAAAACAAGCTCACTTGTTTATGACGGCGTAATTCTAGCTCGTAAAATGT
>CALVOB010000054.1 GCA_944350095.1 uncultured Clostridia bacterium | reverse complement strand
GGCAATACCATTCAAGATTATCATCAATTAAAATTTCACCTGTATAACCGCACTTTTGACAATAATCGGACTTGGTGTTTAATTCCGCATACATTATATTATCATATATAAATTTCATAACTTGAAGCACAACTTCTAAGTTGTTTTGAAGATTTGGTGTTTCAACATAAGATACTGCACCACCAGGGCTAAGTCTTTGGAATTCACTTTCTAATTTTAATTTCGAGAAAGCATCAATTTCTTCAAAAACAGGAACATGATAAGAATTGGTGATGTATCCTTTATCTGTAATGCCTTTGATAGTTCCAAATCTCTTCTTTAAACATTTTGCAAATTTATACGTTGTGCTTTCAATTGGAGTTCCATAAACGCTATAATCAATATCTTCGGCTTCTTTCCATTCTTTACACTTATCATTTAGTTTTTGCATAACTTCCAAGCCAAAAGCTTTGCCTTTACCGTTATCGGTATGGCTATGTCCTGTCATATATTTAACACACTCATATAGCCCAGCATAGCCAAGAGATATTGTGGAATAACCACCATGAAGAAGATGATGTATGCTTTCGCCCTTTTCAAGCCTTGCTAGTGCTCCATGTTGCCACAAAATTGGAGCTACATCACTTGTGCAATGTGCAAGCCTTTCATGTCTTAATTTTAAAGCCTTATGGCAAAGTTCTAATCTTTCTTCATAAATTTTCCAGAACTTATCAAAATCTCCGCCAGATGAAAGAGCAACATCAACCAAGTTTATAGTAACAACACCTTGATTAAATCTGCCGTAATATTTGGGTTGATTTGTTTTTGTGTCTACATAAGGTGTTAAGAAAGAACGACAGCCCATGCAAGGATAACAATTTCCATTGCCATTTTTATCTATCTTATATTTTAACATCATCTTTTCAGAAATATAGTCTGGCACCATTCTTTTTGCTGTGCATTCTGCGGCAAGCTTTGTTAAATACCAATATTTACTATTTTCATGAACATTGTCTTCTTCTAAAACATACAAAAGTTTTGGGAATGCAGGAGTTATATAAACACCTTTTTCATTTTTCATTCCTTCAATACGCTGTTTTAATACTTCTTCTATAATCAACGCAAGTTCTTCTTTATATTCTTGCGTTTCACCTAAATACAAACATACGCTAAGAAATGGTGCTTGTCCATTAGTTGTTGTCATGGAGTTTACTTGGTATTGGAAAGTTTGAACGCCGTCTTTTATTTCCTTTAATGTATCTTCTTTGGCAAATTGTTTACATTGCTCCTCTGAAAGTTTCCTATTTTCATATTTCGCATAATGCCTTTTATAACTTTCACGAACAAATGGAGCAAGATGCGTCATAGTAACAGTAGCCCCACCGTACTGACTAGATGAAACTGCGGTTATAATTTGTGTTGCTATTGTCATGGCAGTCAAAAACTTATGTGGTTTTTCTATCATAACCCCATTTATGTTTGTACCATTTTGCAACATATCTTCAAGATTTATAAGGTCGCAATTATGTAATGCGTTTTGAGCAAAATAATCTGCATCATGAAAATGAATAATTCCTTCATCATGAGCTTTAACAACATCTTCTGGAAGCAAAAATCTTCTTGTTATATCTGTGCTTGTAATCCCAGCTAAATAATCCCTTTGTGTTGTAACAATTCTTGCATTTTTATTAGAATTTTCTGTATTCCAATATTCGCTTTCTCCATCTATTAATTCTTTAATAGATTGGTCTGTTGTATTAGCCTTTCTTACAAGTGCACGCTTATATCTATATATAATATAAATTTTTGCAAGCTCAAAGTGCTCATACTCCATTAACTTTTGCTCAATTATATCTTGAATATCTTCAACAAGCATTCTTTCCTTGTTTAGAGATTTAATATATTCAATAATCTCTCCAATCTCTTTTTTAGTTGCTCTTTGTGAACTTTTAACTTCATTATTAGCTTTCGCGATGGCATTTTCAATCTTGCTTTGGTCAAAATCCACAATGCTACCATTTCTTTTTACAACCTGCATTTTATCCTCCTATCAATTTAAGGTTTGAACTCATTTTATAATATATATTGTGTTTTGTCAAATTTTTATTACAAGATATTGTGTTTTTTTTAAAATTTTTTTATTTTCAAAATTCTTAAATTTTACAAAAGATTTTACAAAACTTTATAAGCTTTTAAATTAAAGAACATTATGTTATATGATTATAACTTGAACAAAATTTAAAACAAAAGTTTAATTTAGCTTATAAAAATGCTTTGTGCAAATTATTAAATTATGTATACTTACATCAAGGAGAAAACACAAATGAATTATTTTGAAAATCCAAAAAAAGTCTACTTTTCAAAAATGAATGAAAAGGCAATTATACCAAACAAAAAGGACGAAGATGCAGGCTATGATATTTACGCTTGTTTTGAAGAAGATTACATTTTGCTTGAACCTTTGCAAACAAAACTTATACCAACAGCAATTGCATGGGCTTGTAGCCCTGAATTCTATTTACAAATAGAAGAGCGTTCTAGCACAGGTTCAAAAGGAATAAAGAGAAGTGCTGGGATTGTAGACAGTAGTTATAGAGGAGAAATAAAAGTAGCAATCACCAACGCAAATAACTGCCCTCTTGTATTTACAAATATAAGCGAAGAAGAATTAAAACAACACAACATTCCAGAAAATTCACTAATTTATAGCACAAAAAAAGCAATAGCTCAGGGCATAATACATAGAGTTGAAAAAATGGATATTGAGGAAATCCCATTAGAAGAATTGCTAAAAATATCTTCTGAACGCGGAGATAAAGGCTGGGGTAGCACTAATAAAATATAGTTGCTAGTTAATTAATTTAATTTATAAAATTTATTTAAAAAAATCAATCAAGATATCTTGATTGATTTTTTAACTATAACGATTTAAGCTTTAATTTCGAATACTGAATATCTTTGCACATCTTCATTTTCTTGAACATTCAAATACATATATCCATCTTCATAGTATCCTGAACTTACTTCTTCACCAAGTTTAGTAAAAATTTCAAAACCACCATCAAGTTCTAATGTATATTTATATTCATTATTTGTTGAATGCATAGACAAACTAAGAGTGTAATCTTTGTTAATTATAAGATTTGATTGGTCTTGTGTAACATCTTCATAAGTAACTTCACCTGTTTTTTTATTAATAACTTTTTGAGCAATTTCTGTATAATTTCCTGCAACAAAATTATATACATTATATTTTACTTTTGTTGAAACACCTTCATAAACTATTGTAAATTCTTTTTGACCATAAGTTGAAGTGTCAAATCCCGTAACAAAATTCTTATCCAAATCAACGATTGAAACTTTACCTTCTTCATTTGTATAAGTAATTTGCCCACCTGTAACATTCAGATTATCATTTAAGAAATAATCTGTTTGAATTTTACTAGACAACTCTATCTTTGCTCCGCCACTACAACCAGCCATAAATGACATCACTAAAACCATTAAACTAAGCAAAGTAAATGCTATTATGCTTTTTGATTTTGTTTTTTCCATATTCCCTCCTGAAATTACTTTTAATATATCATTTTAAAAAATTAAAAGTCAAACATTTTATCTTTTTTATTTATATTTTTATTTATTAAAGTATAGATTGTATAAATTGTGCTCGTTCCCAAAATGCCCAAAGTAAATAAAAACATTAAATAAACCGCGTCCCCACAAGAAGTCCTTATTGCTTCAAAAGGAGCAAAACTATTATACAAAACAGAGCAAAAATTAGTATTAAGTAAATAAGCAAATGTTATTGCAATAACAGCATAAGAAGAAATACCAATTACTATATATAATAAATCACTAAATTTAGATACTATTAAATTATCTTTTCTTTTGTACTCCAATCAAACATAGTTTTATTATATCATCAATAACATAAATTTTAAAGGCATTTTTAAATTCTTTGACAAATAATTGTTATTTTATTAATATATTCACGAATGAACATATTTTTATCTATAATTTATTTAATAATCACCTTTTCTATAACTGTGTTTATTTACAAATTTTTTGGAAAAGAAGGCACATACGTTTGGATATGCGTTTCTATAATTATAGCCAATATTCAATCTATTAAAATAATTGAAATATTTGGGCTAACTACAACTTTGGGAAATATTGCTTATTCCAATGTATTTTTAGCCACAGATATTTTAAATGAAAATGAAAATAATAAGGTTGCCAATAAAAGTGTGCTTTTCGGTTTTATTTCTATGCTTTTATTTACTTGCCTTATGAGTTTATGTTTACTTTTTGAGCCAAGCAGTTTAGACACTTCGCAAGAAAGTTTGATTAATATTTTTACAATTATTCCAAGAATATGTATTGCTAGTATAATAGGATTTCTATCTAGTCAGTTTTTAGATGTGTTTTTATTTAAAAAGTTAAAGCAAAAACACAATAAACTTTGGCTAAGCAATAATTTAAGCACAATCGTAAGCCAACTTGTAGACACAATAATATTTTCATTAATAGCATACGCTGGAACTATTCCTTGGTTAGAACTCTTAGAAATAGCAGGAACTATGTATGGGTTGAAAATTATAATTGCACTTCTAGACACAGGATTTATTTATCTTTCAAGACACTTAAAAAATAAAGAAAAACAAAAAAATATTGAAAATACTGATAAAAATTAATAAATAGATAAAATATTTTAATATTTATAGAAAATATATTAAAATATTATAGGAGGATATATGAAAATAAAAAAAGTTTTTATAGCTGGCGGAACAGGTTTTTTAGGCTACTATACTGCTTTAAAATTTAATGAATTGAATATTAGTGTAGACACTATTGCCCTTCCAAAAGAACTTAATAGCTTAGATTGGTTTCCTAAAAATATTGGTCTTACTTTTGGGAATTTATTTGAAATGAATGATGAAGAAATTGTAAATTTATTAAAAAAACAAAATTATGATGCTTTTATCTATGCTCTTGGACCTGATGACCGTATAGTTCCAGATGCACCAGCATTAGATTTTTTTGTAGATAAATTAGTTAGACAAAGTTCAAGAATATGTTCATGTGCAAAAAGTGTAGGAATAAAAAGATGTATAGTGCTTGGCTCATATTTTGCATATTTTGATAAAAAATTAAATGGAAAACTAGGGAAATATCACCCTTACATTAAAGCAAGAAGAATGCAAGAAGATGCACTTTTTAAACTCTGTGATGAAAACTTTAGTGTAATGATTGCAGAACTTCCATATATTTTTGGAACTATGCCAGAAAGAAAGCCTCTTTGGAGAGAAAGCTTTTTAGACCATTTTAACGGAATGAAGTCTGTTTTCTTTCCTGCAGGCGGAGGAACGGCAATAATAGATGTTTCAGGTGTTGCAGAAGCCGTTGTTGCAATTACTATAAATGGCAAATCTAATACCGCCTACCCTATTGCAAAAGATAATATAACTTTTAAAGAGCTTGTAACATTAATGATGAAAGCTTCAAAAGATAATAGACCATATAAAGAACTTCCTGCTTTTTTGTGTGCTCTTGGAGCGAAAAAAATTGTTAAAGAAACCTTAAAACAAGGCAAGGAAAACGGGTTGAATGCATCTAAGTTAATGACTCAAATTCAAAACAAAAAATTTTATATAGACCCAAAACCTATTCAAGAAGAACTTGATTATGCTTCTCTTGGCTTTACAGGCGGACGAGATGTTAGAGAAAGCATAAAAGAAACAATGAAAGCATGCTATCCTGAACGCTTTGAAAATTAATATAGTTTATTAATTATAAAATTAAATAAAAATATAATTTTTATTATAAAAAATAAATATTTATTAAAAAAACAAATAAAATTTAGGTTTAAATTAATAGTGTCTGCAAATTACAGACACTATTTTTTTATATAAAAAATAAAAAATATTTAAAAAATCTATTTGCAAAATAATAAAAATATGATATGCTTTAAAAGCAAGGAGAGGTGTCAGAGTGGTCTAATGTGCTCGCTTGGAAAGCGGGTGTGGCGTAACAGTCACCGCAGGTTCAAATCCTGTCCTCTCCGCCAAAATTAAAACTGATAAGAACAATTTTATGTTCTTATTAGTATATTATTTGAGGAATTATGAGTAAAGTTTTATTAATTGTAGATATGCAAAAAGGGTTTATCAATAAAAACGAATATTCTAATTTGATAAATAAAATAAACAATTTAATTAAAAGGAATACTTATAATTATTACATTTTTACTAAATTTATTAACAAAAACAATAGTTTTTATGTTAAAAAATTAAATTGGAAAAATTTAATAAGTGAAGAATCACAAAAAATTTGTGTAACTATTCCTAAAAATAGTTTAATTTTTGAAAAGTTTGGTTATGGGTTAGATGAGCAACATATTAAAAAAATTAAAGAAATTGTTTCATCTGACAAGAAAATAGATATATGTGGTTTGCAAACTGATGCATGTGTTTACGCTATCTCATTACAACTTTTTGATAATCTTATTTTTCCTAATATCTTAATAAATTACACTGCAACAACAAATGATTATGAAAGCGTAAAGTTTATGCTTACTCATCAATTTGGGAAAATTGATGAAATGAAATAAAGTGTGTTTTTATGGATACGCACGCTTCCCGCCAAAATTAAAACTGATAAAAACATCAATAGTTTTTATCAGTTTTTTATTTATTTTTTTAAAAATTATCATTCTTTTGTAATTTTAATTATTCTAATTTATATTAAATCATTTTTCATTAGATTTATTAAATTTTTCTTTAATTCCTAATAAAAATATGTTTTTTATGTTGTTTAGTTCTGCCTTGCTTACCGATTTAAATTTGCCGTAGTCCTCTTCAATTCTAAACCCTCTGTATGTTTCCATTCTTTTTAATCCGAAATCAATTACCATTTTTACACCAGAACTAATTTTACAATTTTTACTTTCTATATAATTAAAAAACGATTTACAATCATATAATCTATTATTTAATATGTCTTTAACTTCATTATCATAAATTACAAATGGAATAATAAAATTTGTATCTTTTATTGAATATGCCCATTTTATTTCCCCAAAAATATATTTTTCTTCCATAATAATCTCTTTACAATGTTACTGTGGCGCTTCCTGTTAAATCTAGCCCAGCTAACCCTTTCCCCTTTAAAATATAATAATATCCAGCAGAAGCTATCATTGCAGCATTGTCAGTGCATAATTTAAGCTCGGGCATAAAAAGTTCTATGTTATTTTCAGCACAAACTTCTTTTAATTTTTCTTTTAAAAAACTATTTGCACTCACGCCACCTGCCACAACTAATTTATTCTGCCCCGTTTGTTTGCAAGCTATCATAGCTTTTTCTGTAAGTTCTTTTACCACAAAATTTTGAAAACTAGCACAAACTTCTGGCACATCTACACTTTCACCTTTCTGTTCTAAGTTATGAACATAGTTTATAACCGCTGTTTTAATTCCACTAAAACTAAAATTAAGCGTTCCTTTTAAAATATCATGTTTTACAAATTCTATTTCTCCTTTTCCTAACCTAGCAAATTTATCAACATTTGGTCCGCCCGGATATTCTAATCCTAAAATGCGTGCAACTTTATCAAAAGCTTCCCCCACAGAATCATCTATTGTAGTTCCAAGAAGCTTATGTTCCATGTAGTCTGTCACTTCAAGCAAAGCCGTATGCCCTCCACTTACAAGCAAACACACAAAAGGAGGCTTTAAATTTGGATATGTTATATAATTTGCAGAAATATGCCCTTCTATATGTGATACTGCAATAAGAGGAATGTTTAAATTATATGCTAGTGCTTTTGCAAAATTTACTCCAACAAGTAAAGCTCCAATTAACCCCGCCCCGTAAGTAACAGCAATGGCATCTATATCCTTTATATCAATCTCAGCAGTTTTAATTGCCTCATTAAAAACATTTTCAATTGCCATAACATGATTTCTTGATGCCACTTCTGGAACAACACCACCAAAGCGTTTATGAATATCTATTTGCGAAGATATAATATTTGATAAAAGCATTGTACCATTTTTTACAACACTAACACTTGTTTCATCGCAAGAAGACTCAATTCCTAATACAGTTATATCCTTTTTATTTTTTAAATCTTCAAATTTTTTCTTTGCTCTTTCAAAATAACTTTCCATACAATGATATTATCACTTTTTATAAACTTTTGCAATTATAATTTAAAACTAAAAAAGAGCTAGAACCCTAGCCCTTTTCATTTAAAATTTTTATTCAGATTTTTCTTCATCAGATTTAACATCTTCTTGTTTTGATTCTTCTACATTTATTTCATTTGTTTTTACATCTTTTGTAGCATTTATTGTTTCTTGTTGTTTTTGAACACGATTTTTTTCTAAGCAAAGGTCAACTATGTATAAAACATTTGTTGCAATAAGTGCTAATGCACAAAGAACATTGATTATTATAGAACTTACATTTCCTGAAAAACCAAAAGCAAATAATAATATGGCAACTAAGAAATTGAAAACTATTGCTGAGATTATTAAACCCTTTTTAGAAGCATAAACTTCACTGCTAGCATTCATATATTTGAATATTCTGCATGTTAAAATAAATGCAACTATTATAAAAGCTAATAATATAATAGAAACCCCTATTACTGTTAATGCTACCATAGCAGAATCATTACCCAAATCAGCTAACGCACCAACAATAGCTAAAAATGCAACCAAATTTATAATTAGCTGAATCGCATTTGCAGTTGTACCAATAATTGTTGCTATCATGGTATTTAACCTTTTCATACACACTCCTCTAAATTATTAAAACAAAATTTATTTTTAAAGTCAACAATATTTTACAATATTATTAATATAATATAATTTAAATTATTTAAAAACTCTATTTCTTAATATTTTAAATATTTCAGTAAGTGGAAAAATTATTGCAGATAAACCTAAAACAATTAGCCATTGGGTTAAATTTAAGCTTGTAAGCCCAATAAATGTATGAAGCGGAGTAAATGCTATAATTGCTAAAAGTCCAACAGCAAATACTATTGCTAAAACTGCCCATTTATTTTTAAATATATTGCTTTTAAATGCTGTTCGTTTAACTCTCATTGAAGCAAAATAGAAAAATTGTATTAAATTTAACGAATAGAATGCCATACTCATAGCTACTTCGCTTGTATAAAACAATATTCCCAATGTATAACCTATTAGTATTAGTTCAGCTTGAATAATTCCAGATGCAGCCATCATATATCCCATTCCGCCACCAAACACACTTGTTCCATTTTTTCTAGGCTTTTCTTTCATGATATCCGCTTCTGCTGGCTCTAACCCTAGTGCTATTGCTGGAAAACTATCTGTAATTAAATTTACAAAAAGAATTTGAACAGGATTTAAAAAGATAAAGTTTGGAAAAGCTATAGTTGCCACAAAAATTGAAATAATTTCGGCTAAATTTGCAGAAAAAAGAAATTGAATAGTCTTTGTAATATTGGCATATATCTTTCTTCCCTCTTCAACAGCTACCACGATTGTTGCAAAGTTATCGTCAGTTACTATAATATCAGCCACTTCTTTTGTAACATCTGTTCCCGTTATACCCATACCAACGCCAATGTTTGCACTTTTTATACTAGGCGCATCATTTACGCCATCTCCTGTCATGGCTACAATTTTACCTTGACTTTTTAACCCATTTACAATTCTTACTTTATTTTCTGGACTAACTCGAGCAAAAACATTTATTTTAGGAAGAATTTTTAAAAATTCTTCATCATTTAAAGCGTCTATTTCTATTCCCGTAAGAACTTCACTTTCTTTTTTAGCAATACCTATATCCTTAGCTATTGCAAACGCAGTATGTTTATGGTCACCTGTAATCATAACAGGACGAATACCAGCTTTTAAACATTTCTGAACTGCATCTTTTACTTCTGGTCTTGGAGGATCTATCATTCCTACAAGCCCAACAAATATTAAATCTTCTTCCGTAGCTGTTTTAGGATTAGAACTTCTAAGCTTTTTATAGGCAAGAGCAAGAACTCTTAAAGCACCATTCCCCATCTTTCTATTTGCTGAAAGAATTTCGTTTTTCTTTTCTGTTGAAAGTTCGCAAACTCTACCTCCAACCATTATTTGAGTACATCTTTTTAAAATTATATCAGGAGCACCCTTTGTATATTGAACAAGTCCATTTTCTTTTTTATGTACTGTTGTGTGCATTTTTCTAATTGAATCAAAAGGTATTTCAAACAATCTTGGTGAAAGTTTTTCTTCCTTAGTTTTATTAAATCCATTTTTTAAAGCATAATCGCAAAGTGCAGTTTCTGTGGGATCACCTACAAACTTATTTTTATTTTTTTTGCTATCATTACACAATGTCATTATTTCAGTACATAGTTTATATTCAATTCTATCACTTGGTTCAGGTGAAAATTCTGTATTGCCATCGTAGTAAAGTGCAGTTACTGTCATAACATTTTGAGTTAGCGTTCCCGTTTTATCCGAGCATATAACCTCACAACTTCCTAATGTTTCCACAGCATGAAGACGCTTTACAATCGCCCTCCTCTTTGCAAGCCTTGCCACACCTAAACTCATTATAATTGTTATAACAGCAGGCAAACTTTCTGGAATTGCTGCCACAGCAATTGCAACTGCTGTTAAAAAAGCTTCTAAGGGTTCGTACGGTCTTGCAATCATTTCAATAACAAAAGTAATCACCGCAACAACCAATACTATTATTGTTATAACTTTTCCTACTTGTTTAATACTCTTTTGAAGAGGAGTATCTTCTTTTTTACTCTCTTCAAGCATCTTTGCTATTTTCCCTATTTCTGTATCTTTGCCTGTAGCAACAACTAAAGCAAGCCCTCTTCCATTAACTACTGTACTACCACTAAAAGCCATATTTTTTCTATCTGCTAATGAGATCGGAAGAGCGTCGTGTAGGGAAAGAGTGTAGATCTCGGTG
>CALVOB010000053.1 GCA_944350095.1 uncultured Clostridia bacterium | reverse complement strand
GCTACGGGAAGTTTTTCTCCCCCTAGTATGTGCACATGCACATGTTCTACGCTTTGACCAGCATTCTCCCCTTGATTTATCATCATTCTATATCCTTCTTCAAGACCTAATATTTTGCCAAATCTTGAAAAACGATTTAACATTAAACCTAAATCAATAGCTTGTTCTTCTGTTTGCTTAGCAAAGGTAGAATAATGTTCTTTCGGTATTATTAAATAATGTTTTTTAGCCTTATGACTTATATCGTCTATTATTATAAACTTATCATCTTCATAACGCTTTGTTGAAGGAACTTTGCCTTCTATTATATCACAAAGTATACACATTTTTAATTAGCCTTTTTTTCTTTTTTCTCTGTTTCTACAACTTTTTTACCATCGTACATTCCACAAGCTTTGCAAACTTTGTGTGGAGCTTTAAGCTCATGACAATGTGGACACTCTACAAGTGTAACAGTGCTGGCTTTAAAGTTTGCAGAATTTCTGCTATTTCTTCTTGCCTTAGAAACTTTACCCTTTGGTACTGCCATTTTATCAACTCCTTTATTTTTATCTTTTTATAAAATTAACTTTAATTTTTAAAATTAATTTTGATCGCTTGATTCAATTCCCCCTCTAACAATTTCATCAGCAGCTAAACTTATTGCTTTTTTATCGCTTTTTTCAATCTCGTCTGGAATTCTTTTTTCAAGCTCTTTTGCCCTTTTTGCTAAAACACAACTAAGCTTATATTTGTTTCCGCCAAACTTGCCTGCTAACTCATCAATTGGTGGTTCAATCATTGCCATACTTATAACACCTCGCTTTTTAACCAATGCATTATAGCATATATTTTTAGTTTTGTGAACAGTTTTTCAAAAATTTTTTTAAAATTGTTCTATCATATTATAAAAATCTTTTTCTTCTATAACCTTAACACCTAAACTATTCGCTTTTGCTAATTTACTACCTGCATTATCGCCCACTAAAACATAGTCTGTATTTTTAGAAACACTGGATACTACTTGTGCTCCGTAGCTTTCAAGCAATGCCGTTAACTCTATTCTACCAAATCTTTCAAATGTGCCTGTTATTACAACTTTTTTATTTGTAAAAACATTTTCTTTTATATTTTCTCTATATTTTTCAACATTTAAATATTTTAGCAGTTCATTCAAAACTTTTATGTTTTCTTCATCTCTAAAATAATCATAAATGTTCTTTGCTATTACTTCACCTATGTTATATACAGATAAAATTTCTTCTAAACTCGCATTTTTAAGATTTATTAAACTACCAAACTTTTTAGCTATATCCTTTGCGGTTTTAACTCCTACTCCGTCTATACCAAGAGCAAATATAAATTTAGGCATTGTTACATTTTTAGATTTTTCTATTGATTTTAATAAATTATCAGCCTTTTTATCTTTGAAATTTTCAAGCGTTAGCAAATCTTGCTTTGTAAGTTTGTATATTTCATCAAAAGTCTTTACCCCTAGTTTTTTATAAAGGTCTTCCGCCGTCATAACGCTAAAACCTTCTATATCCATAGCTTCACGCGAAGCAAAATTAGTAAGCCTATCTATAATTTGTTCTGGACAAGAATTTGAATTTGGACAAAATAAATTTGCTCCGTTTTCTACAAGTTCTGTTTTACAACTTGGACAAAATTTTGGTTTTTCAATTTCCTTAGAATTTGGCATATCTTCTGCTAAGCCTAATATTTCTGGAATAACTTCGTTGCTACGCCTTACAAAAACTCTACTACCAATTTTTACTTTTTTCCTTTTTATATCCCCCATATTATTGAGTGTTGCACGCTTTACACTTGCACCAGCTAGTTCTACAGGTTCTATAATCCCAATTGGAGTGAGTTTTCCTGTTCTGCCAACTTGCCAAACAACATCTTTTAATATTGTGGATAATTCTTCGGCTGGAAATTTAAACGCTATTGCCCATTTAGGAAATTTAGCAGTATAACCAAATTCATCACGATGAGCTACATCATTTAATTTTATTACTACCCCGTCCATTAAAATATCTAAACTTTTCTTTATTTTACCAATGTGCTCTATCTCTTTCCAAATTTCATTAAAAGAAGAACATATTTTAAAATAATCTCCTGTTTTAAAACCATTTTCAACTAAAAAATCATGCATTTCTTGTTGAGTTTTAAAATTTTTTCCGTTAATCTTTAAAATTTGATATGAAAACAAATCTAATTTACGCTTTGCTGTTTCCTTTGGATCTAAATTTCTAATAGCACCAGCAACTGCATTTCTAGCATTTTTTAAAGGTTCAGTTGATGTTTTATTATACTTTTCAAGGTTTGAAAGCGTTATCATTCCTTCTCCTTGAATTATTAATTCGTTTTTGAATGGTATTTTTAGTGGAATACTTCTTATAGTTTTTGCCTGCTCGGTGACATCTTCTCCAATAACACCATTACCTCGAGTAGAAGCTTCTACAAAAAAGCCATCGTTATATTTACATACTATTGTTAGACCATCAAATTTGTATTCTACCGCAAAAGTGGCACTTGGCAAAACTTTTTTGATGCCATCAACCCACTTTTCAAGTTCTTCTTTACTTTGACATTTGTCTAAACTATATAATTGCACTTCGTGTCTATGCTTATTAAAGCTCTCTAAAACCTCTCCACCTACCCTTTGAGTTGGAGAGTTTGGAAGAATTATACCTGTTTCTTTTTCTAGTGCCACTAATTCATCATATAATTTATCGTATTCAGCATCAGAAATTGTTGGATTATCTAAAACATAATAATTATAAATATGCTTGTCTAGTTCTTCAACAAGTTCTTTCATTCTGTCCATTTTGTTCTCCTATTTAATTATTTTTAATGGTGCTATTTCAAGAAGTAGTGTTTTTGTTCCTATTCCATTAAAGGAAATATCTGCACACTTTCCGTCAGATGTAATGCTTTGAATTATTCCAATGCCAAACTTGGTATGAAGTACCATTTGACCTACTTTATAAATACTTGTATCTACTTTTGCCTTTGTAAAAGATGTATTTGTTTGATTTTTGAAAGAATTTATATCGTGACTATAAGTTGGAGTTTCATGTCTTTCAGTAAAGAAAGAAGATTTTGGCTTAACATTTGTATATCCAAGTTCACCTAAAAACCTGCTAGGAAGCATATAATCGCGTTTTCCATATATAAAACGAGTTCTACAATTTGTTAAAAACAAATTTTCTTCTGCTCTTGTGATAGCAACATACATAAGCCTACGCTCTTCTTCCATATCAGCTTCACTTCCTATTGCACGAGAAATTGGAAAAATCTTTTCTTCTAATCCTACTACAAACACTGCTTTAAATTCAAGCCCCTTTACAGCATGTACAGTTGCAACTGTAACATTGTTGCTTTCGTCAAAGCTATCTATATCACTTACAAGTGAAACACTTTCTAAATATTCACTAAGCCCAGTCCCTGGATTTTTTTGCACAAAAGTTTGAATAGAAGCAAGTAAGGAATCTATGTTCATTAACTTATCTATATCTTCTTCATTTTTGCCTTGATAAGCATTTTTTATTCCAAATTTTTCTATAACTTCGCTAGCAAACTCATCTAATGGTTCTAACTCATAGGAAGATAAAAGATCAGCATATATTTTGGCAAAATTTGAAAATTTGTTTATTAAAGCCCGTTCATCAGTAAGATTTTCAATATTTAAGCACGCTTCAAAAAGTGTTTTATTATTTGCATTTGCCACCTTTCTTAAACTTGATATTGCAGAATCCCCTATTCCACGCTTTGGGAAATTAATAATACGCAAAAATGCCTGTTCATCTTTTGGATTTACAAAAAGCCTTAAATATGAAAGTACATTTTTAATTTCTGCCCTTTCATAAAATTTATATCCACCAAAAATTTTGTGCGGTATATTATAGGCAAGCAATCTTTCTTCAAATGGAAGTGTTAGTGCGTTTAACCTTAATAGAATTGCAAAATCTTTGTATGAATAGCCGTTGTTGTTTACTAAGGAATAAATTGTTCTACTTACAAAATCCGCCTCTTCTTGTTCGTCATTAAGTTCTCGGCGAACAACTTCGCTTCCACAATCTTTTTCTGTCCAAAGGTTCTTTGAATAGCGTGACTTATTATTTTTAATAAGAAGATTCGCAGTATCTAAAATATTTTTAGTAGAACGATAATTTCTTTCAAGTTTGAACACTTGCACATCTTGGAAATTGTCTTTAAAATGATAGATATTTTCAAAATTTGCCCCACGCCATGAATAAATACATTGGTCTTCATCACCGACAACAAATAAATTTTTATGAACGCTTGCAAGTTTTTTTACAAGGTCAAACTGAATTTTATTTGTATCCTGAAACTCATCTACTAAAATATATTTAAATCTTTCTGCATAGTATTGTAAAATTTCTGGACAATTTTCAAATAGTCTATCAGTCAAAATTAAAAGGTCGTCAAAATCTACTGCATTGTTAGATTTTAAAATTTCTTCATATCTTATAATTGCAGGTATAATTTCACCTATATCATTAGAAAATTCGTTATCTTTTTTATACTCTTGAAGACTATTATAATTATTTTTATAATTTGAAATATGAAAAGCTAAGTTCTTTCTAAATTTATCATCATCGCCTTTATCAAGTTCAATTTGAATTTGTTTTATAACCTTATCAATATCACTATCAGAATAAATTGTAAAGTTATTATTATAGTTAGAATCTAAATTATGAATATTTAGCCTTAAAATTTTTGCACACATAGAGTGAAAAGTAGAAATCCAAACATTTTCCGCTCCTTCCACCATACTTGAAACTCTTTCACGCATTTCATTAGCTGCTTTGTTAGTAAAAGTTATTGCTAAAATATTAAATGGACTTATACCCTTTTCTTTTATAAGATAAGCAATTCTATGGGTTAATAGCCTTGTTTTACCACTTCCTGCGCCTGCCGTCACTAAAATAGCGCCATCAGTTACGAAAAGCGCTTTTTTTTGTTCATCGTTTAAACTGTTAATATCGTAAGTCATAAGCACATTTTAGCACAAAGAAGCTTTAAAAGCAAAGAAAAATACAAAGTCTAAACAATTAAAATAATCTTTCTTTTAAATATTTTTAAATCTTTTATTTGCTACTTTTTTAACAAAAAAATAATTTCTTAAAAAGAAGTTTACGAAATATCGTATATAAATAAAAGTTAAAAAAACTTTGGAAATTTTTTAAATTTTCTTCAAAAATCTTTTATGAAAAGTAAAGAGGCAAGTTGTACCTTAACAACTTTAGGTAAAGTATGTTATGGTCTTGGTATAACACTAGCGGAATTTTTTTCTCACCCATATTTTAAGTTAAAGGTTGTAGGAAAATCTCTCGTAGGCGAAATTTAACTTTTTGCTATCTCTTTTATAGCTTTTAAAGTTCTTGAAATTTCTGTAAATGTTGTAAAATAGGATAATGAAAGCCTGACACTTCCTTGATAGGTTGTGCCCATAAATTTATGTTTTAATGGAGCACAATGAAGACCACTTCTTGTAAATATTTTATATTTTGTATCTAACTTACTTGAAATCTCAGTTGAAGGTATATCTTTTATATTGAATGAAAGTACACCATTTGCATTATCTGGGTGTGTATAAACTTTTACACCCTGTATATTTCTAAGCTCATAATTTAGATAGGTTGTTAAATCGTCTAACTTTTCTTTAATTTCCTTAAAGTGTTCTTTTACAAATTTTAATCCAGCACCTAAACTTATAATTGCAGGTGTAGCTATTGTACCACTTTCAAAGGCTTCTGGTCCTTCTAATGGTTGATGTACATTTATTGAATCTGTTCCCGTTCCACCAAATTTTATAGGCAAAAGTTTAGCTTTAGGGCTATAACACAAAACACCTACACCCTGCAAAGCATATAGCCCTTTATGAGGAGCAATAGCTAAAAAATCTATATGCTGTTTTTGCATATCAAGAAAAGCATGCCCCGCACTCTGTGCTCCATCAACTAAAAAATATATACAATGCTCAGCACATAACTCTCCTATTTCTTCAAGTTCCGCTTCCATTCCATCAACATTAGAAATATGATTAACACAAACCATATATGTGTTTGGTTTAATATGATTTTTTATATCATTTACAGTTAAACGAGCTTGATTTTGTGGCTCTACTACTGTAACATCTATTAAACCTTTTGATTTTAATTCAAAAAGAGGTCTAAGCACAGAATTATGGTCATTGACTGTGCAAATTACATGACCTCCCTCTTGCACACTTCCAAGTATTGCAAGATTTAACGCCTCAGTACAACCCGATGTAAAAATTACTTTTTCAGGTTTACCAACATTAAAAAAACTTGATAAATCTTCTCGAACTTCATTAACCTTTAAAGCACTTACAAGTGAAAAAGAATGACCACTCCTACCTGGATTCGCCCCGTATTTTGTAAAAACTTCATTTACTGCCTTTTGAACTTCTTTTGGCTTAGGAAAGCTAGTTGCACTATTATCTAGATATATCACTTTTTATATTTTCTCCTAGTATAATGATATGAGAGAAAAAAATCTTTTGTTAGGAGAAATTTTTATGAACTATATAATTGTAGTTTTTAAAGCACGAACAGAAACTTTAAGTTTTGCAAATATTTTGCGTGGATATAATGTTCCATTTCAGATAATAAATACACCTAGAAATTTAAATTTGTCTTGCGGGATATCTGTAAAAATGCCAGCTTCTAGAAGAGATATCGCAGAAGAAATTTTAAGAAAACGAAGCTTTCAGAGTTTTGCAGGTATTTTTTAATAACAATTATTTGTATTAGCCAGCGTAAAGATACTATAACATATCCATAAAAATATAAATTTAAAAAATAAATTATTTCTATTTTGTGTTTAATTATTTTTATAATTTAAAAAAATAATCACCAATTAAATAGTTGGCGATTATTTTAATTCATTATAAATTTTATGTTCAAAAGCCCAATTTTTTTGTGCTAATTTATCTGTTAAAATTTGAGGTCTAAAATCTACTTTTTTTAGATTTTCTAGTTCTACCCATTTAAATTTTATTCTTTTTAATTCACCTTTATCATTTTCTTCTCTTATATAGTCTTGTGTTACAATATTTTTTAATGGTTCCATAAGATAAAAATAACATATTTCATGAACTTTTTTATCTTTAGCCTGATAAAAACTTTCAATAACACATATCAAATTTAATATTTTACAATCAAAACCAACCTCTTCTTTCATCTCACGGATAACAGCCTCTTTTGTGCTTTCTCCAAATTCTATGTGTCCACCTGGCAAACACAAAAATTTATTTTCACACATTTGTGCACACAAAACTTTATTATCTTTTACGATACATCCAGCAACACGCATTTTTAATTTCCATTCTTCATTTTGTAATTTTATATCCATATTGTAAAATCCTTAATTTAATTAATACTAAATTTTAAATTAATAGTCAAGATATATCACCATATTATGCTAAAATTTTTTCTATCTTTTTTCTCTCTTCTTCTGTATAAAATAAACTTTCTAGTTTAAAGCCGTCCATAATATATACCCCACCACCATAGCCAGACTTAGTTATTATAGGAACTCCCGCTTCCGATATGCTATTTATATATCTATACACAGTGCGTGGAGATACCTCAAACCTATCCGCAATATCCTTAGTGGTAGTTTTACCGCTTTTATATATGTATATAAATATCCCTAATATCAAAAATTGACGCATAAACTTTTACTCTCCTTTGTTTTACATGAAGAGTTTAGCACACATAAAATAATTTGTCAAACATTTGTTCTAATTTTTTAATATTTTTTTAATCCGCCCTTACCACTATTCTTTATAAACTCAAATAAAGCCGTAGATTTAAAGCTAAACTTATTTTTCTTCTTATCCTCTTCACGCTTGATAGCAATATCTATAAGTTCATCAATAAGTTTTCCAAAGTGTTCAGGGAATAGATAATTTGCAAGACTTCCAGGTATTGTATTAATTTCATTAATATAAAGTTCATTAGTTACATCATCTAATAAATAGTCTATTCTAACAACTCCACTTTGACATAATGCTTTAAATGCCTTTATTGAAGTATCAATTACCATTTTGTTTAAGGTTTCATCTATATTAGGTTCTGAGCGCGAAGACATTTTAGAAAAACTTAAATATTTATCCTTAAAACTCAAAAATTTATTCCAAGAAATAGGCTCTTCTAATTTAGATGCTCTTACATCTTCTCCATAACCAATACATGCACAATTAATTTCTCTTAAATTTTCTACTGCTTTTTCCACTATAATTCTACTATCATATTTACAAGCTACTTCTATTGCATATAAAAGGTCATCTTCACAATTACATTTTGAAATACCTATACTGCTTCCAAGATTGGCTGGTTTTACAATATAAGGATAGTCTATTTTGCTTGAAATTTTCTTTAAAACTTCTTCTTCGTCATTTTCAAACTCATCACGCGTAAACCAAACATAATCAACAATGTTAAAGCCGTTTGCTTTAAAAATATCTTTCATTATTATTTTATCCATGCAAATACTGCTTCCTAACACATTAGAAGAAGTGTATGGAATTCCCGCTAGTTCTAACGCACCTTGCACTGTTCCATCTTCACCGTTTAACCCATGTAAGCAAAGAAGAGCACAATCTATTTTAACTTTTTTTGCTATAAAGTTCTTAACGATAGCTTCTTTACTTCCAAAATTTAAAGTTACCGATTTAAAATTTTTTTTATTAAAATCTAAATATGTATTTTTTTCTAAAAGTTTTTCACCCGTAACCCAATGCCCATCTTTTGTTATGTAAATTGGAAATAAATCATACTTATCTTTATCTATAACATTTATTGCTTGCATGGCAGTTATAACGGAAATATCGTGTTCAGAGCTTTTTCCGCCAAAAATTATTGCTATTTTCATAAAATTCTCCCCTTGTATATTATGCTAATTTTATAAATTGCGTTTTTTAACTTGGCAAATAAAATGTTTTGTGATAAAATAAATTTAAGTTTATGGAAAAAGTATTACAAGTTGAAAACTTAACCAAAGTTTATGGGTCACGCACAGCCGTTGATAACATTAGTTTTTCCGTGAATAACGGGGAAATTTTAGGGTTTTTAGGTGCGAATGGTGCTGGCAAAAGCACAACAATGAAAATGATATTAGGCTTAACTAGCATTACAAGCGGAGATGTGTATATCTGCGGTAAAAACATTCAAACAAACTTTGAAAGTGCTATTCAAAATGTAGGCGGTTTAATAGAAACGCCATATTTGTATCCTTATCTTACAGGATACGGCAACTTAAAATTTTATGCAAGTTTATATAAAGGTATAAAAAAATCTAAAATTTTAGAGGTTGCAAGCATAGTAGGTCTTTCAAAAAGATTGTCAGACAAAGTTAGAAATTATTCACTAGGTATGAAACAACGCCTTGGCATTGCACAAGCCTTGTTACATGACCCAAAGCTTCTTGTTTTAGACGAGCCTACTAATGGTTTAGATGCAAACGGCATTAAAGAAATTAAAATGTTACTTAAAAGGTTGACAAAAGAAAGGGGTACATCTATTTTAATTTCCAGCCATATCCTATCTACTATGGAAAGTTTGTGTGATAGAATTGCAATTATAGATAATGGTAGACTTATTGAAATAAAAACATTAAATGAAATAAAACAACGCTACGCTCAAAATGGCTCAACTTATGTAAAAGTTGGAACGCCAAATTTTGCTGGAAAACTAATTCAAGAGAAATTTAATATAAAAGTTGGTATTTGTGGAAATAAAGTGTTATTTAACGCCTCAGAAACTGACCTTGCTAAGATAATAGTAATGCTCACACAAAATAAAGTGCCAATTTTTAGTGCTGGCGAAGTAGATTATTCACTTGAAGATATGTTTTTAAATATTGTGGGAAATCATTCAAATATAAGTTAATTTAATTAAAAGGAAAAATATGAAAGTTTTTAGACTTGCAAAAGCAGAACTTAATAAACTATTTCAAAGACCAGCAATTTTTTTGATGGCAGGTTTTTTAGTTATAGCATTAGTTTTAGTTTCTTTTTTCTACAATCCTACACTAAGAACTGATACAAGAATAAATTATCAAGGAGCCAATACAACAGAAATTCACACACAATTTCAAACAGAAAAAGCTTCTATTAATTCCGAATTGTCAACTCTTGTAGATAGCATAAATACCCTAACCTATAATCTTAATAACCAAACTTCAAAACTTAGTAAGCTTAAAAATTTAATTGCAAATGCCGAGGGGGCTTTTGATAATTTTCATGCAGAACTTTTAAAAGATAGTAAAAACATCAATAATATGCGAATTAAACTTGAAGCTTATAAAACTAAAATTTTGGAAATTCAAACTTTTCTTTCAACAATAGAAACAGATATAGACTTTTTTATAACATTATCTCAGTTAAACACTTTAAAAACATTTTTTGAAAGGCTAAATAAAGATATACCCTCCAACACTACTAATTACTCCGTTGACAATATGATAGAACTTGGAAACTTTTTAGCTTTAAATAGAAATTTTAGCGACCATGTTTATCCTACAATAAATGCTTTAAAAGAAATGAAATTAGATGCCACGGAAGTGGATAAATTAGTTGAAAAATATTATGATAACATACTTTTAAATGATGACAGCACTTTAAAACTTTATGAAAATGAAATAGAAGATTTCTATTATAGTTGTATTGGTAGCAATGAAGATGAAGACATGCAAGTATTAAACAATATGTTTTCTAACTATAAAAGCATTGTTTTAATGGCAAAAGAAAGCTTAGAAAATTCTTTTACTCTATTAAAAGTTAAAGATATTTCAAATTCTGCATTGAATGGACATGTTGGTTTTACAAGTATAAATAAATATGAACTACAAGAAACACTCACAAAAAACACTTATCTTTTAGACAATGGAAAATTTGATATAGAATATGCAAACAACTTCAATTTTGGATCAACAGCAGGTTTTAAAACTTCTGCTTATGACTTCACAATTTTTGCAATGCAAATTTTAACAATTATAATAGCTGTTTTCTGTTTATTCTTTGGTGCGGGATTAATTGCGGGAGAGCAATCTGGTAAAACTATGAAAATGTTAGCAATTAGACCCTATACTAGAAATAAAATATACTTAGGCAAATTTTTAGCTTGCATAGCATTTATGCTTATACTGCTTTTAATATCATTTATAGCATCATTTGTAGTAGGTTCAATTCTATATGGCTTAGACCTACCTAGCGTACTACTTATAATTAATGCAAATAAAGCCGTAGTAGTTCACCCAATGGTAGTAATGCTAATATATCTTGCTAGCAGTATATTGAACTTGTTATTTTACATTTCTCTTGCCCTACTCTTATCTGTTATATTCCGTTCAAGTACTGTGGCAGTTTTAACATCATTTATAGTTTATATAGTTACAATACTTTGTAACATACTTATGATAAAAACATCTTGGTTTAAATTTTTGCCAATAGCACATCTAGACATATTCAAATATTTTGGTGGTGCAAGCTCTTCTGGCGGGTTTTTAACGTTCAACACAATAGTAGATGCAAACTTATGGTTAAGTTTAGGCTATCTTTTAGGAATAATAATAGTATTTAATTTAGCTTCTATGATAGTCTTTAAAAAAAGGAATATAGCTTAATTTAATTAATAAAAATAGTCTTAAAGTTTTATACTTTAAGACTATTTTTTTATTACATTTTACTATTTAATACTTGAAAAATATACTGCACTTAAAACAAAATCGTAAAACCTATATGGAATTGCTGATATGCTTAGGGCATTGGATTTTTGAGTAATATACTTATCTTTTGCTTTCATTGTTGATTCTAAATTATAAAATCTTATTGCCCCTAGTGTTGCTGTAGAAGAATTTTCTGTTTGTTTGCTTTCAAACTCTACTTCGGTCAACAAGTTTAATGTTGGCATTTCATGAACCATAGATGAAAACTCAATTTCTTCATCAGTCTTATTAATTTTAAAGCCATATCTTTTCATCATATCTATAAATTTATGTGCATCTACAAAAGTACCTATAAAACGATTTACAGATATATTAGACCTATTTGCATCAGCTACATCAAAGTTTATACTTTTAAATTGTGTAAATGGTGGATTATCATAATAATTAAATATTTTTTCATACCTAAAATCACAATCTAATGAATGAATAATTCCAATTCCAACTTTGCCGTCTATTCCTTCAATTTCTTGCTCTGGAAGAGCTTGCCCTATCAAGTATTTAATTTGTTTATCTTCAACAATAAACGCATTATGTAATCTTCCAAATTTATATTCTCCAAAAACTAAATTTTTAGCTAATTCGTTATAAATAGGGTTATCAATAAACAAATGTTTAAATTCATCTTTTGTATAAAGTCTACCACTTATAAATGCATCATAAAGTCTTAACTTTTGTTTATTATATTCATTTTCAGTAAAAACATCAGGTACTAACATATCTAAAAGCTCATTTTTGTCACAATTTGTAACGCGCGAAAGTTCATTTATGAAAAAATCTAAATTTTCTGAAATATATTCATTTTGTATTGCTAATAATCTTTTAAAAACATTTACAATATCCTTATAACCACAGTGTATTAAGCAAAGCGTTAAATATCTTCCTTCTTTATTCCTTCCCTGCTTAAATAGTTCAATTAAAAATTCAAAGATTTCCTTTAAAAGTTCTTCATCGGCAAACAAGCAAAACATTCTTATACACCACTTAGCTTGATTTATATCAGGCTTTGAAGAAAGAACTTTAAACATCTTGTAAGCAAATTCATGCAAAGATTCTTCATCTAAAATATTTGTTTTTAAAATTTTTAACTTTTCTAAATTGTTTAAATTTTTTTCTTCTTTAAACAAGTATATTATAAAAGTATATACAGCATTATCTGCAGGATAACCACTTTTTAATTTTACATGAAAATTGTCAAATGGCACACCTAACGAGCGTTCTTGTGGCTCTTTAATTTTTCTTCTAACGGCATTTAAAAACTGTTTCTCTGTTTTTATGTTCATAGTTTCAGAAATGCCCCATTTATTTGAAATAAGTTCTTTAACTTTATCTAGGGTTGTTCTATCAAATAAATCCTTTAATCTAGACACAACTTCTGGATCGTTATCCATAGCAAGCATAATTTGAGTAAACTTTTCAAGTTTATCTTCATCTGCGCTTACCATTTCCCTATCCATATAATTTAAAATATCGCGCTTATGTTCTTTTATTATTTGCAAACTATGTTCTAATTCTTCTTCAAATTGTTCATTTGTAAAATTATCTATTAAAAGTGCCACACCTTTCATTGTGTTGAATTGTACTATTGCTTCTAAAATTCCATACTTTTGTTCAGGATTAGTATTTATAAATTTTAAAAGCCAATCTTCATTTTCATTATAAAAATTTTGTAAATATTCAAGAGCAGGTCTTTTCCATAGAGCTATTCCATCTAACTTCTCTGTTTTAAATATGCTAGCTATAAACGGAATATATGCTTCACTAGATATTTTACAGTTCTTAACAATTTCTATAAATCTATCAAAATAACGCTCTGTAAAATTGGTGGCAGTTTTGCTTTGGTATCTAATATTTCCAATTTGACCTACAAAAATTTTTGTGATAAGTTCGTAAATTAAATCGTAATTCTTTGAATATAAAAGCATTTTAACCAAGTTACAAAGTGGTGTTATATATTCTTGCAATTGAAAAATCAGCTCTCTTAAAGAGTTTAATTCTGCTTTCTTATCATTTAAATTTCCAATATTTTCAACAGTTTTTTTAATGAGTTCATCATCCATTATCTCATTTAAAAAATTTTCTAAATCTTCCTCTTTAAATCCAAAAAGGTCTATTAGTTTTTCATTTATCTGTGTTACATTTCTTAGTATTTCCATGCTTTAATTATATTGTTTTAATTAAATTTTGGCAAACAAATTTAAAAGGTTTTTTAGTTAGCATAAAAATCAAACAATACTTCTTTCCCAAACTCTGCTACATAAATTTTTTTATCTTTTAAAAATATGCTTTCTGGTGAAGACAAAAAATCTTCTACAAGTTCTCTTAAAATAAAAAATGGCTTGCCTTTTTCTATCTCTTCATGATAAAAATACTGTCCGTCTAATGGAAAATAATCAAAATTTATAGCATACTTTTGTTCGTTTTCGCTTGCATAATATGCAAAATAAGCACCTCCATTTTCTTTATGCACACAAAAGTAAATGTATTTTATTTCGTAAGGCAAAGGATAGTCCTCTTCTATGCCACTTATCCATAAAAAAAATTCTTCTTTCATAAATTTAATCCTAATATTAAAATTGTAGCTACTGCACAAAGCAAACTTAAAAATAAAAATAGTAAAGACAAGTTAAAATAGGAAAATTTTAAATTTGTTACTTTTGCTACCGATATTATTTGACGAGCAAAATCTCTATCTTGTTCATCAGGACGGTATGCTTTAGGAAGATTATATTGAGTTTTAATTGTGGAAATATAAGTATCTTCATCAAATAAAATTATATTTTTATAATACATTAAATTATACTTTATTCCTTCTTTTCCTTTAAAATCACCAATTTTAACCTTTCTTGCCGACAAAGCAATAAAGCTGTATAAAATAGAAATTAAACTAAAAACTATGCAACCAGCAGAAAGCGTTGCAACAAATGGAGTTGAAAGGTTTAAAAAATTGATTGCGAAAACTATCACAGCACTAGCAAGAGCTATTGTGACAGCATGTTTACCCTCTGCAAATTTCATGTTATCTAAAAGCCTTTCATAAATATATTTCAAAATTTGTTTCACAAATATATTATTTTTAATTTAAAAATTTTAATTCAAAATATTACAAATTAATGTGTTCGCAGGATAAATTTCAAAATATTTATTGATTAAATTTTCTGTTAACATTTTTATTTGTCCGTTTTCTAATTCCACATATATTATATTAAATTTTTTCGAATTAAAATGTT
The DNA here is from genome assembly GCA_944350095.1 of uncultured Clostridia bacterium. GTDB lineage: Bacteria > Bacillota > Clostridia > Christensenellales > UBA1242 > Caccopulliclostridium. The sequence continues at coordinate 8,796 of CALVOB010000053.1, read as the reverse complement.
TTAAAATTTTATAAAGCGGAGTATCACCTTTTACTAAAAAGCTTTTAACCTCATAAATATTTTTATTTTTTTCTAATTTAATCATAGAATAATTACCAGAAAATTTGTTGTTAATAGTTCCAAAAAAAATAAAAATTGCCATTAATGCATAAGAAATATTAACTTCAAATCTTAAATTAATAAAAAATAATACTATAAATATAAATGAAAATATATAATTAAAAATATATGAAATTTTAAGTGATTTTTCTCTATTAAATTTTTCACTTAAAACTGCAACCATAATTCTTCCGCCATCCATTGGATAACATGGAAGTAAATTTACAAGCCCTGTTATTATATTACAAAAAACAAAAAAATTAGTATAAGCATAAGTTTCTGGGAAAATCCACCAAATTCCTAAACAAATAAAAACTAAAACAAAGTTGCAAATTGGCCCAGCCAAAGCAACCTTAATTTCATCTTCCCTAGTTATAAAGTTTTGATTTATATCTAGCATTGCTCCAAAAGGAAGAAGATAAATTTTATTTAACCCATATCCAAGCTTTTGTGCTACAAACCCATGAGCAAATTCATGCAATGCAACAACTAAAAAATATATTAAGAACGCAAGAGCTTGACCTAAAATAATAAAAACAAGACCTACTAAAAAAAATAACGGATGTAGTTTAAAAATTTTATGCATATTGTATTTTATGCTTTGATTTTTATTAATATCAACTTTGTAATATTGTTTCACTCGTAGGCTCATAAAACAATTTTGCTTACGCAAATATACCTTGATAAATAAAGTCATCACAGTTTAAATATGCATCAGTTTTGATTGAATATAAGCTTCGATTTTATTACCTAAAAACTTCTTATAATATAAAAAAGCAAGAGAAAAACTCTTGCTAAAATTATAATATCTTTAAATAAATTAGTCTCACAAATTATTTAAAACAAAAATTTATGTTATTAATTTTTTAATTGTAAACACTCAATAAAATTTATTAAATTTTGACTACACCAAATTTAAAATGCTTTTAATTAATCTGCTTGTTCTTTGTCTTTAACTTTTAGATGTGTTAAATCAAAATTAAATCCATAAGTCCCATTGTCTCTATTGTAGGCTCTTCCTTGTGCTATCTTTTTGGCAATCTTTTGGTTAAAATTTAAAGACGGAATATTATCATCTGCCACAATTGATGTTGCACTTGTATAGCCCTCTTTTATTAAATCTTTAAAAGAATTTTCTACAAGCATTTCAGCATAGCCTGCATTTAAAACTTTTTTGTTTGTGTAAATTAATTCCATGTGTGCATTCTTTTCATTTCCACGACCAGTCGAATAAATTACAAATGAAAGTGGTTGAACCTTTATCTTTCCATTTTCAGCTGGCAAAGTTTTTTCTAAAATATAAACACTAGAACTCATATCGTCTTGAAACATTTTACAAACTAAATCGCTAATTTTATCAAGTTCTTTGCTTTCATCTCCACTTTTCTTCTCATGGCTTTTTATAATTGTATGAATTTTTTTTGTCATTTTAGAATCAACAGCGTCTAAAAATTCATAAAGTTCTTCTTTATTCAATGTGTATTTTGTCATTCTTAAATTATTATTAATTTTAAATTTTTCTTTCATATTTCCTCTAATATTATTATACCAAATTGTAAAAATATTTTCAATATTATCCTACAGAAAATACATTTTTTGCTTTAAATGCCTTTTTATCATAAGTGTAACCCTGAATAATGCCGTCTTGTGATATTTTTATAGATACACCATATCTAGATAGTGTTTTTGTAGCAGCAAGTCTACCACCAGCTTTACTTCCAGCTTCAATTTTTATAATTGCACCTGTTGCTATTATTGTCCCGTCATAGTCTACAATAGTAGCACCGTCCATGGCAACAAGTTCTTCTCTTAGCTTTCTATTTAATTCGTGAAATTTCTTGTTCCCTATTATTTTTAAGATTGTAGCAGACTTAACACAATTCGGGCTTTGTATGAAAGTAGAAAAATCATTTTTTACAACTTCTTCATAATCAGGATTATCTAAATTATAAAGTTTTCCAGCTTCTTCCCTTTCCATTTCTCTTTTAAGTTCATAATGTTTTTCACTTAAAATATCATACGCATTAATATGAGATAATGCCTGCTCAGATTTATCCTTATTTAAATATACTATACAGCCACCACTGCCAGAAAATGATACATCAAGTGCAGTATAATATATTGCTCTTCTAATCTCTTTTATAGTATGTGAAGAACGATTGGATAAAAGTTGAATTATTTCTTCATGTGAATAACTATTCCAAAGACCTCTACGCCTTGCAAACATAAGTTCTCTATTTTTAAACAAAAGCATATCGCCAGACTCTAACAGTGCAATTCCTATACGCTTTTCATTACATAGTCTTGCAAAATTAATAAATTCATACGGACATAATGTTGGTGCAAAACGAATACGCTCCATAATTAAATGCCCCATTATGTAGCCGTCTTTATCAAATTCTAAGCAACTAAGTTTTCCATCAGATAGTAATGCAGAAAAATCACTTTGAAGCACATTTGGATACTTTAAATTATCTATTTTGTTTGGAATAGATTGGCTTTCATTTAATACTATACCAAAAGATGTACGCCTACCCTCGTATGTTCTATCTACCCACTGACCAAGTTGATTTATTAAACCTAAAAGTGTTTCACTTGATGTTTCAGATAACGAGTTACAAATTGCTTTTTCAATTGCAGTAGTTTGCAATCTTTTTAAGTATGTCGGCTCTGTAATGTTATATTCCGCAACCTTGATTAGTTCTAAAATTATGCTCTTAATAAGAGCAACCTCATTGCTTTTAAAAGGTTGATTTCTTTTTACAATTAAACGATATTCATCTGTTTTATATGGTTTGATAAGCACAGTACCGCCAGAGCCTTGTGCAACTTCGGAATCACGCGCGGTAGACTCTTCTTCGCCCACAATTTTAGAACCTGTAAATAAAGGTAAAAGTATGCCTTCTACTATTCCAATAAATTGTTCTTTTTCCATAGGCCTATCTCTCTTTTAAAATACTTCTTATATTTAATATATATTAAAATAAATTAAATTTCAATTATTTTTTAAATATTTTTAATTATTTTTTTCTAATTCTTCTTTTATTACAGAAATTGCTTTTGTTTCTAATCTTGAAATATAAGACCTAGATATATCTAATTTAACAGCAACTTCTCTTTGAGTTAGTGCTGGTTTACCGCCAAGTCCATATCTTAACCTTATAATCTCCGCTTCTCTTTCAGGTAATTTTTCTTTTATAATCCTATTTATTTTTTCTGTTAAAATATTATTTTCAACAATATTATAAACCTCATCATCTACTCCTGGAAGCACATCTAAAAGTTCTATTTCATTGCCATCTTTATCCCTACCTAAACTTTCTTGAATAGAAAGAACTTTTTTATGTTTTTTATTCATACGAATAAGCATTAAAATTTCATTTTCAATGCATCTTGCTGCGTATGTAGATAATTGTGTACCTTTACCATATTCAAAATTATTTATAGCTTTAATCAGCCCGATTGAACCTACTGAAATTAAATCATCTGCTTCGCCAGCCCCAGAATATTTTTTAACTATATGTGCAACAAGCCTTAAATTATGATTTATAAGAATTTCTTTAGCTTTGTTGTCACCATTTTTAAATTTTTCAAAGTACATTTTCTCCTCTTCCAAAGTGAGTGGCTTAGGAAAACCCGAAGCATTGTTCACATAGGAAGAAAAAAGCATTATCTTATTCATAAAAAGCATAAAATTCTCGAAAACCATTTTTGCCTCCCAAGGCTTATTGCCTGCTGTATTTATATGCCTAATTATGTCGAATTTTGCTTGTACAGAAAATTTATTTTTTATTAAAAATGTTTATTAAAAAGATATTTAAAAAATTTATTATTTTTTTAATACCTTCAAACTTTAAATTCTTATAAATTTCATTTTCATTCATAATGTTAAAATAAAAACATATTAGCTCTTCGAAGAAATCTCTTCGCACGAGAGTACCGCCCAAACTCCCAACCCTTTTGGGTGGAGTTTGCGTCTGGGCGGTATTTAGGGAAAATGTGCGCTTGAATTGCGCTAATTTTTTTGTATAAAAAAATTGCGCATAACTTGCGCAACATTTTTAATTGCATTTAAAAATTTTTGTTTGTGACTTGCTAACACAATTCATTTTCATTCATAATGTTAATATAAAATCTTATTAGCTCTTCGAAGAAATTTCTTCGCACGAGAGTACCGCCCAAACTCCCAACCCTTTTGGGTGGAGTTTGCGTCTGGGCGGTGTTTAGGGAAAATGTGCGCTTGACTTGCGCTAATTTTTTGTATAAAAAAATTGCGCATAACTTGCGCAACATTTTCCCTTATGGCAGGGGCGGAAGGAATCGAACCCTCAATAATGGTTTTGGAGACCATCGCTATACCGTTTAACTACGCCCCTAAAACTTTTTTAGTATATATTATTTTGCTTTGCGTTGTCAACATTTTTAAATATTTTATTGTCTGTTTTTAAACTATTTTTACTTTTTTAAAAAAATATCTTGCCTTTACACCCTACTTTATTTTAAAATAAGCTTATGAAAAATATAATTCTTTATACAGATGGTGCATGCTCTGGAAATCCCGGAGCTGGAGGATGGGGTTGCGTTCTTTTATATGGCTCAAATCAAAAAAAACTTTCAGGAGGAGAAAAACATACCACAAATAATAGAATGGAACTTACCGCTGTTATTCAAGGTTTAAAAGCCTTAAAAGAACCTTGTGAAGTTGAAGTTTATTCCGATAGTGCATATGTAATAAACTCTTTTAACAATGGTTGGATAGATAATTGGCAAAAAAATGGTTGGAAAACCGCAGATAAAAAAGATGTTTTAAATAAAGAACTTTGGCAAGAACTTTTAAGTTTGTCTAAAATACATAAAATTACTTGGAATAAAGTTAAAGGCCATGCTAATGACGAATTAAACAACTCTTGTGATGAAATGGCTAGACAAGAAGTAGAAAAAATACTCAAAAGTAATTAACTTTTGAGTATTTTTTTAATATTCTCTTTCTTTATCTTTAATATTTTCTTGATAAAAGCAATTACTACTATTTTTAAACCTTATACCCGCCCTTTTCTTTGTTATGGCCATCTCTTCTGATACTTTTGCCGGTATATTGTCTTTCCCTTGTTTTTCTAATACATTTGAATATCCTTGTTTATATGTTTCAAATGAAATAGGCGTACTTTGTAAAGCAGTTATATCTCTATACTCAACATCATAATACAAATTTCCGCTATTATCATAATAGGATTCTATTGCGTTTTTAACATGTATAGTTTTTATATCTTTAAATTTAATAATACTTGATATATCTTGAATAGGATATAAGCAATGTAGTAAGCCTCTTCTTTGAGAATTTATATCATTTCTGCAATCCCAACAAGAATCTTCTAAATATACACCATTTACTCCATATTTTTCATCATTAATATGAATTAAATTATTAGCATGGAAATAGATGCTATTATCATTTTTAGTACATTGAAAACCATTTATTTCAGCACTTAAACCTTTTAATTGTAGCCTATCAACTATAGCCTTTACAAGAGTTGCATAACCTTGACAAACAATTTTATCTCCATTTAAAACCCCAACTAATGTAGATGAATGATCAGCAGTAACTGTTTTATCATTATTATAAACAAAATTAGATGCAATTTTATGAATAAAAATCATTGCTTCAAATGGGGTTAAATTTAACCTTCTGATTTCTTCAACATATTTATCAATTTTCATGTTAGCATTTATTACTTGCTCTAAATTCCAATCTTCCTTTCCGTTTGAAAATTGCATTTTTTCACAAAATAAAATATTAGGCAATTTAATTGATGAAACTTTTTTATCAAGATACAATAATTGTTTTAATTCTTCTTTAGTAAAAAAATAAGCAACTTTTGATTTTTCATCTATTTTTTCAAAATCAGATAAAATTTTTATATTTAAATTTATCCCCGTTTTTTTCATTTGTTTTGCGAAATTAATTATTTCTTTTACCCTAGGCTTAGTAAACTCTTCTTTGTTGCTAAAATAAACTATAGGATTGTTTAATTGGTTAAATTCTTCCTTTTCTATTAAACTAAGTTTAGCAGTATAAATAATTGATGAGGAAACTTTTTCACTAAATATATCTGAAAAATTAGCAATAAGTTCTTCCTTGCTCATATCTTTAATGGAAACCATGTCCACATATTTGCTTATTGACAAATCATTTTCATATATAATTTTTAATAAATCTTCTTTTTTAATATCGATTAACGAAATTTTTTTTGCATCAGGGTATAGTTGTTTTTAATTATCTTTAGATGATTTGAACATAGATTTTATATCACTTTGATATTTTTCAATCTTGATTAACATCTGTTCTTTATTTTCATTTAAAAAAATCATAATTCTCCTTTTTAAAAAAAACTTGGAAATTTCCAAGTTGTTTTATTGTATTATCATAACTATTAATGCAACGCAAATCATAACAAGCCCTAATGCTTTACAAATTAAATATACATTATCATTATTTGGAATATCCTTTTCCTTTCTGATAACTCTTGCTATTTTTCTAGCTAAAAATGTTATGGCTAAGCCAAGAGCCGCTAAAATTAAACCTGTTATTACATTTGGCATTGCAAGCCTTGTTAATAAATCTACAAATAAAAGCATAAAATTCTCCCTCTTCTTGGCTACTATTCTATCACGAAAGATATAATTTTTCAATAGTTTTTTTAAAAATATTTTTAAATTTAACAATATTTTGCTTTTTGGAATAAAATTTTTATAGTCAAAGGGAGGTTTAATGAAAAAAATAGCTAGTATAATGGCGGGACTCATGCTTATTTTAGGCTTATCTTTTGTTTTAACAGCCTGTGGAAACACAAATTCAAACAAAATAAGATTAGTTGAAGTTACTCACAGCATATTCTACGCCCCACTTTATGTAGCCTTAAATAATGGTTACTTTGAAGATGAAGGACTTGAAGTTGAACTAACAAACGCAGGTGGTTCGGACAAAGGCATGACATCACTTGTTTCAGGAAGTGCTGATATAGCCCTTGTTGGTCCTGAAACAGTCGTATATGTTGTAGATGGGCAAGCAAACAATCATCCTGTGGTGTTTGGACAGCTCACAAAGCGTGATGGCTCATTTATAGTCGCAAAAACAGATACAGATAATTTTCAATGGAGCGACCTTGTTGGTAAAACAATTATAGGTGGAAGAAAAGGCGGTATGCCCGCTATGACACTTGAATATGTTATTGAAAAAGTAGCAAAATTAACTATTGGAACAGAAGCTAATCAAGTTAATTTAAGAACTGATGTTGCTTTTGACTTAACCGCAAGTGTTTTCGATAGTACAGATGCCGAATATTGCACACTTTTTGAGCCAACAGCAAGTGATATGGAAACACAAGGTAAAGGCTATGTGGTAGCTAGTGTAGGCTTAGAAAGTGGCGAAGTGCCCTACACTGCATTCACTGCAACAAAATCTTATTTAGAAAACAACAGGGAAAATGCTAAAAAGTTTTTAAAAGCAGTAATGCGTGGGTTAGAATTTTTAAAATCTTCTTCAGTTGAAGAAATTGCTAATTCTTTAAAGCCATCGTTTGAAAGCTTTACTGACGATGACATAGTAACAGCAATAAGAAGTTATATTGCTTCTGACGCATGGAATTCAACCCCTGTTATGAGTGAAAGTGCGTATAATAGAATGTTAGATATAATAGAAAATGCTGGTGAGCTAGATAGTAGAGAAAATGTGCCATTCAGCAAAGTTGTAGACAACAGCATAGCAAACGAACTCATGGCAGAACTAGTGGCCTAAAAGACTTTTATTAATAAAAGAATAGATTAATTGGATATACCAAAATATCTATTCTTTTTTTCATATCTAAAATATACTATTTATAAATTTAAGCATTCCAAGCTGATTTTTGATAATACCACCCTGCACTTTGCATAGATGGAGTAGTAGTAGAAAAAGTTGGAGTAGTAAGTTCAGTAGTAGAATACTGCCATGTACCACTAAGAAAATATGAACCATCAAGATTTCCTAAAAGATGAATATATTTCAAACCACTGCAATCAGAAAAGGCCCAATAACCTATACTTGTTACACCGCTTGGGATTTCTATACTGGTTAAACTACTGCAATGAGAAAAGGCAGAATCACCTATACTTGTTACTCCATTTGGTATAGTCACGCTGATTAAACTACTGCAATTCCAAAAGACAGAACCACCTATACTTGTTACACTGCTTGGGATTTCTATACTGGTTAAACCACTGCAATCAGAAAAGGCAGCAGAACCTATACTTGTTACACTGCTTGGGATTTCTATACTGGTTAAACCACTGCAATAAGAAAAGGCATACTCACCTATACTTGCAAGTTTAGAATTTTCCCCAAAGGTTATACTGCTTAAACCACTGCACTCAGAAAAGGCATAATTTCCTATACTTGTTACACTGTTTGGTATTTCTATACTGGTTAAACTACTGCAATTTTGAAAGGCATTAGAACCTATACTTGTTACACTGTGGATTACTCCATCTATAGATACTTTTTTAGGTATTACCAAATCTCCTGTCGGTTTATTTGATGAATTTGCCTTAACTTGTGCCGTTCCATCACCATTAGAGGTGAATGTTAAGGTTGAATATTGTGACGCATCTTGAGCAACAAACTTTTCAAAATCAAAGTTAACTTCTATTGTCTTTTCAATT
>CALVOB010000052.1 GCA_944350095.1 uncultured Clostridia bacterium | reverse complement strand
CTTCTTGCTCTTTAATAAGTTGTTGAAGATGTAAAATTTCATCTTCTAGTTCTTGTCTTGTTTTTTGTTTGTTTTTATCATCAGCTTGTTTTTCTTTTTTAGTTTGTGTTAGTGCTTGGTTAATGGCATTTGCAGATTCGTATTTAGAAGAATAATCTAAATGCGAGTAAACATCAGCAGTGGTATTAAAATTGGAATGACCTAGCCATTCTTGAATATTTTTCATAGGGAGTTTACTTGCAACTAACAAACTGGCACAACTATGTCTTAAATCGTGAAAACGAATATGTTTAAGATTATTTTTTCTTAATAGAGTTCTAATCTATTAGAAATGATATCGGGGTTTATTAAATCCCCAACATCATCAATTATTAAGTTTTGGTTATTTAAGATTTTTTAAATATTCTTCTAATTGAAGGTATGCATCATCTGACCAGAACTTCCATCTTTCATCATCTTCAAACTCTGCAAGAGTTTTTGTTTTGCCTTCTGGGATAAAGAGTTTATCAAAACTCCAACCATATTTGCCCCTAAGTTCTGTGGCGATTGTTCCGTTGGTATATGAAACGAAAGATACTGGTTCTTTGCCGGGCTCGCAGTAAGAAATTACTTCAATAAAGCAAGCTTTTCTATTTGTTTCAGATTGCATCAATTTCAACAAACCAACTTCTGTTATTGTGTCTTCAATATATGAAGTATAAGGTCCTGGAAAACCTTTTAAAGCCTCAACAATAAGTCCGCTATCATTCTTAATTACAGGCATGTTTAACTCGTTTGCGGCGTATTTTGCAGAGTATTTTGATACGTTTGTTATATCATCATCTTGTATTTCAGGGCAGTAAATTTTCTTTTGCAATACATTTACCCCATGTGGCTCAAGGATTCTTTTTGCCAATTCAACTTTATAGCTGTTTCCAGTAACGTAAGTTATATCCATATTTTCCCTCCTAATAATCGATTTTATTATATATGATTTATAAATTTCATACAAGCATTACCATAAGAAAAGTCCATCAAAGTTTTTAATTTCATTTTTGTCATTTATTTGTTTTGGTTTTTGGTCAATTACGCTGTTTAAAAACAGTGCGATGTTTTTTGCGGTTTTTTCGTTAATGTTTTTTGATAAAGGAAGAAAAAGAAGTTGCTTATATAAATTTTCACTGTTATCAAAGTTGTCATTGAAATTGATAATGTGTTTTGAAAAACCTTTTATTTTATTTAAAGTAGTGTACATCATTTTACCGATTGGGTGGTTTGAATTATAGAAGTTTGAAACAATGTCTTCTACATTTGCTGTTTTGGCAATAAGTGGAAAATATAAAGGGTTGGTGTTGTCCTTGATATCAAATAATGTGAAGTTGTTTTTATCTAAGAATTTTGAATAGATATCGCATAATTTAAATTTGCGGTATTTATCTTTATCAGCCTTTATTGCCTTATTTTCAGGGATTGAAAAGCTTGGTGGAAAAGGCCTGAAATTTAAACCCTTATCAATATACTCAAAGTTACCATTTACTATATCTTCAGCACTGCCATTGCTTATTTTTGTGCTAAGTTCTTGACAACTTTTTTCGCCTTCATGTAGAAGAATTCTTGCTTCTTGTTCAAAAGCGGGGTTGTTTGTTAAAAGCATTCCTCCTTCACCAAGTTTGATGTGTTTTGAATCGTTGAAACTAAAACAAGAGATGTCACCAAAAATTCCAGCAATTTTGTTGTTATAATTTACGCCATATCCCTGCGCAACATACTACATAACGATTTTTCGTATTTTTGACATGTTTAAAAAAACAATTTTAAAAACATTAAATTATTAAGTAATAAAAGTTATATAATTTTATTAACAGGGTTATTCTACCCATTTTTGTCAGGCAAAATTTTGCTTTTTAAAAATTTTTTATTGTAGAAGCAAAAGAAAATTTTTATTGTGACAATATAATTATATTTTTTTTATAAATCTATATTTTATGCTTTGATTTGAATTATTTATTTTGATATAATAATTTTTATTATAAGGAGGGTATATGAAAAAATTTTTAATGTCTGGTTTAGTAATAGGTGGTATTTTGGCTAGTTCAATTTCTCTTATAGGTTGTTCAAACACAAATCCTACTAACATGTCAACAAATGAAATATATGCAATGGGAATGGTTACGGCAACTAACTTTTTATTTGAAAATTCAAATAAAACTAATGTTAACCAACTTTCAACAACACTTTCTGATGAAACTAAGTCTACAATATTAACTTATGTTGATATGTTTGGTAACGCTTTAAACAATGGAGGAATTCATCCTATTATAAATGATGTACAAGACACTGAAACAAATTTTGCAAATTATTCTAAAAAAATGACCGTAACAATAGATGAAAACTCTTATATTATGTACTACAACGAAACAATTAAAGGCACAGAAACAGAATATGATGAAAATGAAATAAACTCAGAAACAGAATCAATTTTACAAGGTATTATTTTAATGAATGATAACACCTATAATGTTATAGGTGGAAGAGAAATTGAAACTGAAGAAGAACATGGAAAAACTGAAACCGAAACTGAAGTAACATTAATAATAACGCAAGAAGAAATTTCTGTTGACAAAAATCAAAATTTATCTTCAATAGATACAAGAAATTTTAATAATTGTGTAAAAATAAAGCAGGAACTAGAAAACAACGAAGTTTGTTATGAATATACTACAAGAGCTAATGGTCAAGAAAAGACCACTTCAATAGGTTGGGAAAATGAACGAGGAAAGGAAAAGCTTGAAATTGAATTAGAAGAAAACAATGAAGAAACTGAATATGAGATAACAAAACTTTCTGAAAATAAATTTAGAATTCAACATGAAAACGGTAATCAAAAGTTTGATGGAACAATGGAACTCGAAAATGGAGAGTGGAAATTTAGAAATAGAAATGGACAAGAAATTTAATATTAATTTACAAATTTAAATTATAAATACAGCATAAAATAAAAACAGCTTTTTAAAAGCTGTTTTTAATTTTTTATTAATAATAATCAATTATATTGCTGATGGAGTTTCTACTTCAATAGGCATTAAACTTCTATATTGTTTTAATCCTGTTCCAGCTGGAATTAATTTTCCTATAATTACATTTTCTTTCAAACCTTTCAAGTGGTCAACTTTTCCTTTTATTGCTGCGTCAGTTAAAACTCTTGATGTTTCTTGGAAAGATGCAGCTGATAGGAAACTATCTGTTGAAAGTGAAGCTTTTGTTATACCTAAAAGAATTCTTTTAGCAATAGCTGGCACACCACCCTCTACTAAAACACGCTCATTTTCAGTTTCATAAGTAAACACATCTACAACCTCGCCCGGAAGAAGATTTGTGTCTCCTGCACTTTCAATTTTAACTTTTCTAAGCATTTGACTGATAATAATTTCAATATGCTTATCATTAATCTTAACATCTTGTGCTCTATAAACTGCTATAACTTCACTTAAAAGATAATCTTGTAAACCTTTTAAACCTCTTGTTCTTAATAAGTCAGAAGGGTTTATTGAACCATCTGTAAGTTGAGTTCCTGGTTCTACTGTATCACCTGTTTTTACTTTTAAGAAGGCAGGTTTTTTAACTTCATACTCAACTTCACCATCATCAGTTTTTACTGTTATTACAAAACTCTTTGCTTCTTGTTTTACTGAAACTTTTCCAGAAACCTCTGAAAGTACAGCTTCACCTTTTGGTCTTCTTGCCTCAAAAATTTCTTCAACACGAGGAAGACCTTTTGTGATATCGGCAGCAACCATAGCACCACCAGTATGGAATGTTCTCATTGTAAGCTGAGTACCAGGTTCACCAATACTTTGAGCTGCTATAATTCCTACTGCCTCACCAACAGATACCATATCTTTTCCAGCCATGTTTCTTCCATAGCATTTAGCACATACACCATGTTTGCAACGACATGTTAAAAGTGAACGAATTTGTACTTTTTTAATACCCGCTTTTGAAATGGCTTTTGCTTGTTCAGGAGTAATCATTTCATTTGCTTTTACAATAATTTCTCCTGTTTCTGGATTTACAACATCATCAACAGCTACTCTACCATTAATTCTTTCTTCAAGTGTTTCAAGTACAACTTTATCTTCAACAAGGTCACCTACCCAAACACCTTTAACTTTTTCACCACGACTTGCAAAACAGTCTTCTTCATTTACAACAACATCTTGTGAAATATCAACAAGTCTTCTTGTTAAATAACCAGAATCGGCTGTTTTAATAGCAGTATCAGCTAGACCTTTACGTCCGCCACGAGAAGAAATGAAATATTCAAGCGGAGTAAGTCCGCCACGGAAACAAGACTTAACAGGAATATCAACCTTTTGACCAGATGCGTTAGACATAATTCCACGCATTCCAGAAATACCATTTAATTGGACATTGTTACCACGAGCGCCAGAAATAACCATCATTTTAACAGGGTTATAGTCGCTTAAATATTCTACAACTGCTTGTTGAACTTCTTTAGTAGCATCGTTCCAAATGCCAATATTAGCTGAAAGTTTTTCGTCTAATGTTATAAGTCCACGACGAAGAAGCTTTTCATTTTCAAGAACCTTAGCTTCTGCATTTTTTAATATTTCTGCCTTTGCTGGTGGTTCTTCCATATCATAAACGTTAATTGTAAGAGAACCAAGTGTGGAATATTTATATCCCATTTCCTTAATTCTATCTACCATTTTAGAACATTCTGTTGTTCCTAAGTTTTTATATGCAATGCTTGTAAGTTCTTTTAGGTCTTTCTTCATAACAGGCTTATTGATTTCAAGTTTTGCCATGTTTTCTGGCTTACTTCTATCAACTATACCTAAATTTTGAGGAATTGCCCAGTTAAAAATTACTCTTCCTACTGAAGTTTTAAACTTATCTGTATATTTAACCCCGTCAACTTCTACAGTTCTTCTTAAAGTAATTTCAGCTTGAATATCTAAGTTGCCTGTTTGATATGCAATAATTGCCTCATCTTCTGAGCCATAAACTCCGCCCTCACCTTTTGCACCCGGACGAGTAAGTGTTAAATAATAACAACCTACAACCATATCTTGTGATGGTGTGATAATAGGTTCACCATCGGAAAGTTTTAAAATGTTATTTGAAGCAAGCATAAGTGTTCTAGCTTCTGTTCTTGCATCTATGCTAAGTGGAACGTGAATAGGCATTTGGTCACCATCGAAGTCCGCGTTAAATCCCGAACATACGCAAGGGTGAAGTTTAATAGCTCTACCTTCTACAAGTACAGGTTCAAAAGCTTGAATTGAAAGTCTGTGAAGTGATGGCGCACGGTTTAAAAGAACTGGGTGGTCCTTAATAACCTCTGCAAGCACATCCCAAACAACAGGTTTTTCTTTTTCAATAAGTCTTTTTGCACTTTTAATATTATGTGATTGGTTTAGTTCTACAAGTCTTTTAATAATAAAAGGTTTGAATAATTCAAGTGCCATTTCTTTAGGAACACCGCATTGATACATTTTAAGTTCTGGTCCTACAACGATAACAGAACGACCAGAATAGTCAACACGCTTTCCAAGAAGATTTTGACGGAAACGACCTTGTTTTCCTGTAAGCATTGCTGTTAAAGATTTAAGTTCTCTTGACTTAGAACCTTGAATAGCCTTACCACGCTTGCCGTTTTCAATAAGTGCATCAACTGCTTCTTGAAGCATTCTTTTTTCATTTCTTACAATTACCTCAGGAGCACCTAACTCCATAAGTTTCTTTAAACGATTGTTTCTATTAATAACACGACGATACAAATCGTTAAGCTCAGATGTAGCATATCTTCCGCCATCTAGTTGAACCATTGGACGAAGTTCTGGTGGAAGAACAGGCAAAACATCAAGTACCATCCATGATGGTTCATTTCCACTTGTTAAGAAAGCTTCAACAATTTCAAGTTTTTTAACAGCTTTTAATCTCTTTTGACCTTTTGCTGTTTTTAAAATTTCTTTTAATTCTTCACTTTCTTTCTTTAAATCAACTTCTTTTAAAAGTCTCTTTATAGCCTCTGCACCCATTCCAGCTTCAAAGCTATTTGGTCCATAAGTTTCAAGGGCTTCTCTATACTCTTTATCAGAAATTATTTGTTTATAAGTAAATGCTGTATTTTTAGGGTCTAAAACTATATAGTTTACATAATAAACTACTTGTTCAAGCGATTTAGGAGTTAAATCTAAAAGTGTACCAATTCTTGAAGGAACGCTTCTAAAAAACCAAATGTGAGTAACAGGAGCAGCTAGTTCAATATGTCCCATTCTCTCACGACGAACTTTTGCTCTTGTAACTTCAACACCGCACTTATCGCACACAACACCTTTGTAACGAATACGCTTATATTTTCCGCAATGACATTCCCAGTCCTTTCTAGGTCCGAAAATTCTTTCGCAGAAAAGTCCGTCTTTTTCAGGTTTTTGCGTTCTATAATTTATAGTTTCAGGCTTTGTTACTTCGCCATAGCTCCATTCCCTAATCTTTTCAGGTGAAGCAATACCTATTTTCATTGAATCGAAATTATTAAGTTCAAACATTTTCTGCTCCTTTATTCATCAAAATCTGAAAAATCTTCAAATAAACTATCTGTATCAAATTCTTGTTCTTCAGATTTTTCTTCTATATCTTTTTCTTCTGACTTTTCTTCGTCAAAATCAAGAGTAACATCTTTAAGTTCTTCTTCTATATCTTGACTTAAAGTATTATTGTCTTGGTCATCGTTAGATAGTTCTGCAATAGATACTTCTTGATTATTCTCTGTCATAATCTTTATATCTAAGCCAAGAGCTTGAAGTTCTTTGATAAGCACTTTAAATGACTCTGGAATTCCAGGTTCTGCAATTGGCTGACCTTTAACAATAGACTCAAATGTTTTAGTTCTACCAACAACATCATCAGACTTAACAGTAAGTATTTCTTGAAGAAGACTAGAAGCACCATAAGCTTCAAGAGCCCAAACTTCCATTTCACCAAAACGCTGTCCACCGAACATTGCTTTACCACCAAGAGGTTGTTGTGTAACAAGGCTATATGGTCCTGTTGAACGAGCGTGCATCTTACTATCAACCATGTGGTCAAGTTTTAACATATATTTGTAACCAACTGTTGCTGGATTATCAAAAGGTTCACCTGTTCTGCCATCATATAGCTGAATTTTTCCATTTTCAGGGAAATTGTTTGCAACCAATAATTGTTTGATGCTATCAGCGTCTGCACCGTCAAACACAGGAGTTGCAATCTTCCAGCCAAGGCTTTGAGCAACTAAACCTAAGTGAACTTCAAGTACCTGACCAACATTCATACGAGATGGAATACCAAGTGGATTTAAAACAAGGTCAAGTGGTCTGCCATCAGCCATATAAGGCATATCAGCTTCTGGAAGAACTCTGGAAACAACACCCTTATTACCATGGCGTCCCGCCATTTTATCTCCGACAGAAAGTTTTCTTCTTTGAGCCACATAAACTTTGACCATCATGTTAACACCAGGCTCTAATTCATCTTTATTTTTTCTACTAAATACTTGAACATCTACAACTACACCGCCACGGCCATGTTGAACACGAAGTGAAGTATCACGCACTTCTCTTGCTTTCTCACCAAAGATAGCACGGAGAAGTCTTTCTTCAGGTGTAAGTTCAGTTTCACCTTTTGGTGTTACCTTGCCTACTAATATATCTCCTGCTCTAACTTCTGCACCAATTCTAACAATACCGTTTTCATCTAGATTTTTAAGAGCATCTTCGCCAAGATTTGGAATATCTCTTGTAATTTCTTCATCGCCAAGTTTTGTAGTTCTACATTTTATATCTTCAACTTTTAAAGTAATTGAAGTATAAACATCTTCTTTAACTATTCTTTCACTAATTAAAATAGCGTCTTCGTAGTTATATCCTTCCCAGTTCATATAGCCAACAAGCACATTTTTGCCAAGTGCAAGTTCGCCATTGTTTGTTGAGAAGCCATCTGCAAGCACATCACCTGCTTTAACCTTATCACCATGTTTAACAATAGGCTTTTGATTTACACAGGTATCTGCATTTGTTTTTTCAAATTTTGTTAAATAATATGTTTGTTCTTCATGGTCATTTCTAACCTTAATATAATCAGCACTAACATAGGATACTTCACCATCTATTTTAGAAAGTATCATAGCTCCGCAGTCGTGTGCAATCTTATATTCCATACCAGTTCCTACAATAGGAGCTTCTGGTTGAAGTAGTGGCACAGCTTGGCGTTGCATGTTTGCACCCATTAAAGCACGAGCGGAATCGTCGTTGTTTAAGAAAGGAATAAGTGAAGTAGCAGCTGATATGAATTGTTTTGCTGATACATCCATTAAATCAATTTGACTAGCTGGAACTTCTACAATACTATTTTTATAACGGCAAACTACACGAGGATTAACAAATTTTCCATCTTCTGTTAAAGGTTCTGTTGCCTGTGCAATATGGCAAGTATCTTCAACATCTGCCATATAGTATTCATAATCTTTGCTTACAACTCCTGTTGCTTTATCTACCTTTCTATAAGGTGTGTCTAAGAAGCCGTAATCATTTAGTCTTGTATAACTTGTAAGTGTACTAATAAGACCAATGCTTTGACCTTCAGGAGTTTCAATAGCACAAATTCTTCCGTAGTGTGTATAGTGAACGTCACGAACTTCTGCACTTGCTCTTTCTTTCTTAACACCACCAGGACCAACTGCGGAAATTTTTCTCTTTTGAGTAAGTCCAGAAAGTGCATTGATTTGGTCCATCAACTGACTTAATTGAGAAGATGCAACAAAATCTTTTAAGGCTTTATTTACAGGTCTTGGGTTAACAATTTGAGATGGAGTAACTTCGGAAAGTTCCTTTCCTTGAAGTGTTTCTTTAATAGCTGCTGAAAGCTTATTAATACCAGAACGGAAAGCATTTCCTAAAAGTTCGCCAACGCTTGCAATTCTTCTGTTTGAAAGGTGGTCAATATTATCTATTTCACCAATACCTTCTAATAGGTCTAAGTAATATGAAAGGCTGGCTAAGATATCGTCCATTGTAAGAGTTGTAATAATTAATTGCTTTGCGTTTTCTTTAATTGCTTGCAATCTCTTTTCTTTTGTTTTATTTTCCTTTAAAATTTGCATTAAAACAGGATAATAAACTTCTTCTGTTATTCCTAGTTCTTTTTCATCACATGGGAATACTGCTGAAAGTTGAACGCGGTTATTACCTCTCATCAAATGCTTTCTTCCATGAACATTTACCCAAACCTCATTGATTCCAGCATTTTGCATTCTTCTTGCAACTTCGTAAGTGAATTTTTCCCCTGCTTTAACAACTATTTCATCATCAATAGCAATATCTTCTGCACTTTCTTGACCTGTTATTCTTGTAGCAATAGAAAGCTTTTTATTAAACTTATATCTTCCTACACGGTTTGTATTGTAATATTGGTCAGAGAAGAATGATTGGTTTATATAATTTCTTGTAGAATCAGCAGATGGAACTTCTGTTGGACGAGTTTTTCTTGCAAGTTCAATCAATGCTTCTTCTTGTGTAGTTTGAGGTTCTTTTTCAAGAACTGCTTTTAAATATTCATTATCACCAAAAAGTTTTAAAATTTCTTCTGCAGTAAATCCAAAGCATTTTAAGAATAAACCTATTGTAATTTTACTGCTTCTATCTAAAACAAGTTTAATAATTTCGTTAGCACCTTGTTCAAATTCAAGCCACATACCTCTTGTAGGAATAATTTGTCCACGAAGCGTAGCATTATCGTCATGTTCTCTAGTAAAGTACACGCTAGGGCTTCTAATAATTTGACTAACAACAACCCTTTCAATACCATTAAATATAAAAGAGCCCTCATCTGTCATGCATGGAATATCACCAAGAAAAACTTCTTGGTCGATGGCTTCACCACTATCTTCAACAACAAATCTAGCTTGTGCCTTTAAAGGAATAGTATAAGACACACCGCGTTGTTTACATTCTTTAATAGAATACTTAGGTTTTCCACTAAGGTCTACATTTAAAAAGTAAAGCTTAGCCTTACCGCTATAATCAGAAATAGGAGAAAATTCATCTAAAATCTCCTTTATACCTTTTTCTAAAAATTCCTTGTACGCCTTTTTTTGAACATCTAAAAGGTCGGGCATATCAAATTTTTCATCAAGTTTAGAAAAACTATATCTTTCTGTTTTTCCGAAGTTTAATTTTTTTAGTTTAGGCATCTCTTGCATAAATTTCTCCTATCCAAAAACAAATATAATATTTAAGTAAACGACTTAGAGCATTAAAAAGCCCTCTAATAAACGAAAAATAGCAAGCATACAGCTAAAATTATGCTTGACAAAAATTATTCAGTTAAAGAGAACTGCAGACTTTCACTATTCGTATACTAATCTAAACGATTTTAGCATCAAAATTCAGCCATGTCAACCTTTTTTCAAAAAATTTTTGACAAATAATGTAAAAGATATACACAATCCATAAAAAAATCTTAGCATTAAGCTAAGATTTTAAAAAATGATAATTATTTCATAAATTTGAATGTTTCACTTGCCATTGGTTTTGTGTGATAGTTTTCCCCCTAACTATAATTAAAATTATTTTTTATTTGATTTTCCTGCATAAACTTGTATAAGTTCACTAAATGCTTTTGCATCTAAACTAACACCGCCAACTAAAAATCCGTTTAAATTTTTTATTCCCATAAAAGATTTTACATTATCTGGCTTAACACTACCACCGTAAAGCACAATTATATTTTTAGATGCTTTATCATTATATAATCTAGAAATTTCTTTTCTTATATAATCTACCGCCTCTTCAATTTGTTTAGCAGTAGCAGTTTGTCCTGTTCCAATTGCCCATATTGGCTCATAAGCTATTATTATATTATCTAATTCATTTTCATAAAGCCCTGACAAGCACTCGTCAAGTTGTTTACACAAAATATTTTGAGTTTGCCCAGCAGTTCGTTCACGCTTACTTTCTCCAATACAGAGTACGGATACTATATTATATCTTAAATTTTGTTTAATCTTATTATTTATTTGACTATTTTGTTCAGAAAAATATTTTCTTCTTTCACTATGCCCAACAAGCGTCATTTTGCAACCAATATCTGCAAGCATTTCAGAACTAACTTCTCCTGTATAAGCCCCCCTTTCAAACTCGCTTACATTTTGCGCCCCAAATATTACATTTGTATCTTTAAGTGCTCTCTTACATACAGCTAAGCTTGTATAAGGAACACAAATTCCTATCTGATAATTAATATGCTCTACTGCTGGTACAAACACATTTAAAAATTTTCTTGTTTGTCCCGCCGTCACATTCATCTTTTGGTTGCCAATAATAACTTTATTTTGCATCTTCAATCACCTCAACTCCAGGTAAAATTTCACCCTCTAAAAGCTTTAAACTAGCTCCGCCACCTGTTGAAATATGATATATTTTATCTTCAAGTTTTAGTTCTCTTATAGCTGCAATGCTATCTCCTCCGCCAACAATGGTTTTTCCTTGAACCTTGCTGACTGCTTTTGCTATATTTTCTGTTCCTTTTGCAAATTTTGGAAATTCAAACACTCCCATAGGCCCATTCCATATAACTGTAGCAGATTTTTTAATAACGCGAGAAAATAATTTTACTGTTTTTGGACCAATATCTAATGCCATAAGTTCGTCAGGGATTTCAGCACTTCTAACCTTATGCACTTTTGCATTTGGAGTTAAAGCTTCTGCACATAAATGGTCTATTGGCAAGAAAATACTAATTCCTCTTTTTTCTGCCTCATCTAAAATATTTTTAGCAAGTTCTACTTTTTCATCATCTACAAGTGATTTTCCAATATTTATTCCTTTAGCTTTTAAAAAGGTATAAGCCATGCCTCCGCCTATTAACACTGCATTTACTTTGCTAATCAAATTCATAACAACATAAATTTTATCTGAAACTTTGCTTCCGCCAAGTATAGCAACAAAAGGTCTAATAGGATTATCCAAAACATCTAAGATAGTATTAACTTCCTGCCCCATTAAAAACCCTACCGCGTTAGGAAGAAGTTTTGCCACCCCAACTATAGACGCATGATTTCTATGAGAAGTACCAAAAGCATCATTTACATAAATTTCTGCAAGAGATGCAAGTTCCTTTGCAAAAAATGGGTCATTCTTTTCCTCACCTGGATAAAATCTTAAATTTTCAAGCAATAAAATTTCTCCTGCCTTTAACTTTTCCGCCATATCTTTTGCTTCTTTTCCAATACAATCATTAGCAAAGCGAATTTTGGTTAAAGGCAATAATTCTATAAGCCTTTTTGCAACAGGCATTAAAGACATGCTTTCTACAACCTTACCCTTAGGTCTCCCTAAATGTGAACAAATAATAAGCTTTGCTCCCTTTGTTAATAAATACTTAATTGTTGGAAGTTCACGCTGAATTCTTGTATCGTCAGTAATAAAACCATCTTCCATAGGCACATTAAAATCAACCCTTAAAAGCACACGCTTATTTTTAACATCTAAATTTTCAATTGTCCTTTTCATACTTTACCTCAAAGAGATTTTACCATTAAAAATAAAAATCAACAAATATTTAACTACAATTTTTTAAAAAATCTTGTATTATTAGCAAACATTTTTCTATATCTTTTTCGTTACAAATTTCAATCTTAATTTTATTAGCCCCTTTTTCATCTTTTAAATACCAGAGTAAATGTTTTTTCATATATGAAGATAAGTATTCATTGCTATAAGTATTCTTTAAAAGTTCTATATGTTTTTTTATAATTTCGTATTTGTCAAACTTTTTATTACAACCCAAAAGTTCACTGAATATATATGGCTTTCCTAGTGCACCTCTTCCTATCATAACTGCATCAACACCTGTTTGTAACATGGCATTTAAACTAGTTTCATTTGTAACATCTCCATTACCTATAACAGGTATTTTCACACTATTTTTTACTTTCTCAATAGCATTTAAATTTACACTGCCTGAATAAAACTCTTCCCTTAATCTTCCGTGAACAGTTATTGCACTAACGCCACAGTCCTCTAACATTTTAGCAAAATCAACACTTACATCTTTATCAAAACCTAGCCTCATTTTTACAGTTATTGGTTTATTTGTACTTTCAGTGCAAGCTTTTAAAATTTTTTCTACTAGTTTAAAATCCGTCATAAGTTTAGAGCCATCACCATTTTTAACAATCTTAGGAGCAGGACATCCCATATTGATATCTATCAAATCAAATTTTTGTAATTCTTGCAAATTTAATACACTTTTAAAGACTTCTGGCTCATGACCAAATAGTTGAACCCCAACAGGTTTTTCATTTTCAAGAGTAATTAAAAGTTCTTTTGTTTTTGCATTATCATACACAAGTGCCTTACTGCTAACCATTTCAGTATAAGAAAAACTAGCACCAAAATTTCTTGCTAAACTTCTAAATGCAAAATCTGTTACACCTGCCATAGGGGCTAAAAATAAATTTCCTTCTATGTTTACATTTTTAATCTTCATATAAATATATTAACATAAAATTGTTAAAATTAAAAATGCAATTTAGAAGAAAATTTAAATTTAGGTTTAATTCTATTTTCTGCCAATCTTTTAGTTTTACTTATAGGGCTTACATAAAACTTTTCACCTGTTTCTCGTGTGAAAAATTTTCCAAAACCTTTTATAATAATTTTTTCACCTTTTTTTAAGGCATCTAAAACTATATTTTCAAATTCAGAAAATACTGCATTTATATTGCTTAAAGATATATTAGTATTTTCTTTTATTAATTTTATTAATTCGTTTTTATTCATGTATAAATTATTATCTCAAAAAAATTTTTTAATCTAATTTTTTAGCATTTTTTAATTTTTTTATATCAAAAACCTTAAAAAATAAAACAGGCAAAATATAAAATAAAATTCCAACAATTCCAAGCAAAATTATTTTTAATATTAAATTAATTCCAGAATTTTGAATTATTAAGCATGGAAAAAACATTATTGCTATAAATATTAATGGAAAAACCAATTTTTTTATATTTATTTTTAATTTGTATAATTTTAAAAGATAAATTAAATTAATGCTTGAACTTAATAAATAAAATATTATATTAGATATTACAAGCCCATAAATATTAAAATAAAAATTAGAAACAAAAATAGAGGTTAAAGCCACTTTTATAACAGCAGAAATTGCAAGATTAAAAATTAAAAATTTAATTTTACCACCTGCTTGCAAAATTGATGCTGTAATTTGTAAAAGTGCTATAAAAATCATTTGAACAGATGAATATCTTAAAAGTGAAACGCTAGAAAAAAGCATTTCTGGAGATAAAGATCTATATGCCAAACTCATAATAGTAGGCGCTAAAATATAAAAAACAAGTAAACACGGAAGAATAATCAACCAGATCAAGTTTAAACACTCAGAGATTTTTCTTTTAACATTTTCCATGTTCTTTTTTGCAGAATTATATGTTAAAGAGGGCAACAGACTTGTAGATAGAGCAAGAGAAAATATCACAGGAAAATTTATAAGAGAATTCACCATTCCAGATTGAAGTCCAAAGAGTTCAGTGGAAGTTTGTGCAGAAAAATTAATATTTAAAAGGTTGATAGTCAAAAAACTATCTATTGCGGTTACCAAAGGAATAATTAATACATATAAAAAAATAAGTAAATAACTTTTTGAAATTTTAGGAGTAAATCCATCATAAGTTTTAATATGTTTAGAAAAAAACTTAGCACGAATTAACAAGTATAAAAAGCTAACAAATTCCGATATGGCAATACCAATAATAGCTCCCGCTACCGCCATTTCAACTCCGATATTTAAAAATGCATAACTTAAACCTAAACCTAACACAAGTTTTATAGATTGCTCTAAAATCTGTGAAACCGCAGTTGGTGTCATGTTTTCATATCCTTGAAAAAGCCCACGAAATGGTGAAAGTAATGCAGAGAATAGGACCGCAAAACTCATATATCTATAACCAGTTGTAGCTAAAACATTACCTTGAAATTTCGAGATAAAAGGTGCAAATAAGAGAAAAATCAAAAAAAAGAGCACTCCTAATATCATACTTATAAGGAAATATTTAAAAAACGCTTTCTTTATACTGCCTTTATTTTGTGCCCTCATTTTAGCAATAGTAATAGCCATACTTGTAGGAACAGCTCCACCTGCTATTACCAATGCCAAGGAATAAAAAGAAAATATCATTTGATAAATGCCAATCCCCTCTACTCCCAATATGTTGGAAAGCGGTATTCTATAAAAAGCTCCCAAGAGTTTACATAAAAAACCAGAGATAGTAAGTATTAACGCCCCGTTTAAAAAATATTTTTTCACAAGATTATTTTCTTAAAATTTTTAAAAAAAATACTAAAATAATACAATTTTTATAAAAGTATTTACAAATTTTAGGTTTTATGATATATATTTAATTGAAAGGAGATTTATATGGTACCTTATTTTAATATAACAGACTCTACAAATCCAAACAAACCTAGAAAATTAACACAAGCAGAAGCTTTTACTGACTGGACGGATAATCAATATCTCTTACTTGGAGTAAGAGCAATTCTCACAGATGATGACAAACTTTGGACGAGAGTAAAAGACTATTTTGAATTAAATAGAATTGCTGACTTTGCACAACCAAGGCTCCCATTTATTCGCGAACTTTTAACAAAGATGTATAACAATAAAAATATAGTTAAAAACAATATAAGTCTTGCTAAAATGTCTATATTTTTTAAAGAAAACGAAAATGGAATTAACCTTTTAGATGGAGCTATAACAAATGCCGATGGTGGCTTCACAAAAAGAATATGTTTAGAAGATTATATAAACTATTATGTTAATCTTGCCCTTAAAGGAGATAGAGAAGACCATTTTACAAACTCTCCAGAACATAAAGCTTGGGATAGTATCGGTTCAAAATATACGAATTTCAGAAATTTACATGGTAATTTTTATGATGAAGTTAAAGCAACAGAAAAAGGCGTTAAAAAAGATTTTCTAGTTTTTGCAAATTTCCGTTATAATCCTCAAACAAAAAAAATAACCAGAGTTATTCCACCACTTGATAAAGAATTTCAACAATAAACATTGTTATACTTAAATTTTTAATATCATAACAAAAAAATTATTCGCCCCCAATTATTTGGGGGTTTTATTATAAAAAAAGATAAACAACAAAGTTATTTATCTTTAATAAATATAATTAGAATGAAACTTTTAAAGCGTTCTATCCTCTTCAATTTTAGGCTTTTCAACAGTTTGATTTGCAAGCCCTTTAAGAGAAGAAATAGAATTAAACAATTTTTTGTCAGAATTATTAGCTTTTGATTGTACATTATTTATACTAAATTCTTTTTCCGAACCTGTAAAAACATCAGATGGTAATCCACCCGGTATTATCAAGGGTGGAGCTTTTTTACTAGCCTTAGGTTTTCCTCCCCCTCCGCCAGATTTACCCTTTCCTTTTTTTGCACCTCCGCCACCTTTACTTTTGCCTCCAGATTTTTTAATAGCATTGGCGGAATAATCAACTTGTAATTTTTTTGATGTTTCCATCTGTTTTTTTCGTGCATCTCTTATTTGACGCATGTTTTTATCTGGAAAGTAGCCTTCTACCATAGCATTTTGCATTAAAAGGTCTAGAACTTGTCTAAGTGTAACATATTTGTTAACTTTTAATTTATTTAAGTTTTTATTTCTTATAGCATCTAAATACATTAGCAGTAATCTTTTACCACCAGGGCCGGCACTTTTTAAAATACTTAAAATTTCTTTAACATAGCTTTTATCTAAATTATCTCTTTCATAATAAAGTTTATTTCTTTTATCTAATAAAGCTTTTTTTAATGCTAATATCTTGCCAGATTTATCGCTATTAGACACATCTTTACCTTCAGCTTCAATTCTAGCAAAAATATTAAAAGCCTTTTTCATTCTAAATAAAAAATTTATGTCATCATCATCTATATAAGAAGCTATCAAAGTTGAGAACTTTTTTTCAAGCATTCCACTTACGGAAAGATTTTCTTTTAAGTATAGATAAGCAACCTTTTTATTTTCTTTTGTTTCAACTACAACTTCAAATTTTAATTTATAATCTCCCGCCCTTGCAGAAATATAATATTTATCATGAGATGTTTCATCTATGAGTTTATCTAACCCAACAAGTTCTTTACAGATATCGTCAGAAATGGTATAGTCGCCCTTTTCATCGTAATAGCCAAGAAGAAGACCTTGAGCAAGTTCAAACTCTTGAGAAGCCTTATAATAGTTAATATCATCTTCTTGATTCAAGATGATGTCGCCATAACCCTTATATGT
>CALVOB010000051.1 GCA_944350095.1 uncultured Clostridia bacterium | reverse complement strand
TAATCATCTTCTTCAAGGTTTAGCACTAAATTACGAACAACTTGATGGAGTGAAAAATCTTCTTGATGAACGCACAAAAAGTCTTTCAGAAATTGTATCTGGCATTGCTAAAATAATAAACAAAGCGGTTAAGTATCCAACAGTAATTTATGTAAATGGCTATGATAAACTTGTGGTGGATAGTGTAAAAATAATCCCTCTTGTAGGTGATAGTGCACTTGCCTTAATTCAAACATCTAGCGGGTACTTAACAAATACACTAGATGCCAAAGCTTCTGTTGAAGCATACAACGATGCTTCCAATTATCTTACAAAAAAGTTCGCAGGCAAAACGCTTGGCGAAATGATGAAGGATATGGAAAGGCTTGAAAATGAAATGCAAGAAGAGATTTCAGGTTTTAAAGAAGTACTAGATACCTTAATAGAAGGCGTAAAGAAATTTGTTGAGGAAAATCACTTAAATATTCGCCAAGATAAAGCTATTGATGTTTTAGATGGTTCTGCAAGTGATGAACAAACAAGAAAAATGATGAAGCTTTTAGGTGATGAAGAAGAATTAGAGCGTGCACTTGAAATTGATAGTGAAGATTTAAGTGTAGCAATGGTTGATGACGACGAAGAATATTCAGGTTTAGCTGTTGTTAAAGCTCCGCTTTGTATAGATGGAACGCCAGTTGCTTCAATAGGAGTTTTTGGACCTCAACGAATGGACTATAAAGGTATTGCTTCAGCACTTAAAGTTATTATGAACGAATTAAAAGGAGATAATGATGAAACATAGAATAAGACCTTTAAAAGATGAAGAAAAGGACTTAGAAAACAGCAAACAAACTTCTAATGAATGTGACTGCGAATCTTGTGAGTGTGAAGATTGCTCTTGTGAACATGATGAAGATACTTGCGAATGTAAAAAAGAAAACTGCGATTGCGGTCATGAAGATCATAAAACGTGCGAATGCGGTTGCGAACATGAGCATAAACATGAACATTGCAAGCATGATAATTCTAAGGAAGAAGAATACTTAAATATGGCGCGTGTAATTCAAGCTGACTTCGACAATTTTAGAAAGAAGAGTTACGAACAAATTCTTCTTGCCCGTCAAGAGGGTGAGATAGAAGCCATAGAAGCCTTTTTGCCAGCATTAGATTCGTTTAACGAAGCAAAAAAAATGATAACTGACGAAAAGGTTTTGCAGGGCGTTGAGATGATAGAGAAAAAGATTTTAGAAGCTCTAAAAATGCTTGGAGTTGAAAAAATCGAGGCGGAAGGAAAGCCGTTTAATCATAATCTTCATAACGCTATATTAGTTACTCATGACAATTCTCTTGATGACGATGTAGTTCAAGCAGAGTATCAAGCGGGTTATAAATTCAAGGATAAAGTTATAAGATATTCTCAGGTTATTGTAAATAAAAAGGAGGAAAAATAATATGGGAAAAATTATAGGAATTGATTTAGGAACGACAAACTCTTGCGTTGCCGTAATGGAAGGAGGCAAAGCAACAGTTATACCAAACGCAGAGGGTGATAGAACTACACCTTCCGTTGTGGGATTTACAAAAGATGGTGAAAGACTTGTAGGAAAGGTTGCAAAGCGTCAAGCTATTGCAAACCATGAAAACACAGTTACATCTATTAAAAGAGAAATGGGTACAGACCATAAAGTTAAATTAAATGGGAAAGAATATTCTGCACCAGAAATTTCTGCTATGATTCTTTCAAAATTAAAGCAAGATGCTGAAAGTTATTTAGGAAGTAAGGTTACACAAGCTGTAATTACTGTTCCTGCTTACTTTAACGATAGTCAGCGTCAAGCCACAAAAGATGCAGGTAGAATTGCAGGTCTTGAAGTTTTAAGAATTATCAATGAACCAACAGCTGCAGCTCTTGCATACGGATTAGATAAGGGAGAAAACAAAAATCAAAAGATTTTAGTTTATGACCTTGGTGGAGGTACATTTGATGTATCAATACTTGAAATAGGTGACGGTGTTTTTGAAGTTTTATCAACAAACGGTAACACTCGTTTAGGTGGCGATGATTTCGACCAAAGAATTATTGATCTATTAGTTGAAGAATTTAAAAAATCTAATGATATTGACCTTTCAAAAGATAAACTTGCTATGCAAAGATTAAAGGAAGCTGCAGAGAAAGCTAAAATAGACCTTTCTTCTACTCCAAAAACAACAATAAGTCTTCCATTCATTACAGCAGATGCAAGTGGTCCAAAACACTTAGAATACGATTTAACAAGAGCAAAATTTGATAGCATTACAGAAGACCTTGTAAAACAAACATTAACTTGTGTTGAAAATGCATTAAAAGATGCTAAACTTACTATGAGTGATATAAACAAAGTTATTATGGTTGGTGGTTCAACTCGTATTCCTGCCGTTTATGAGGCAGTTCAAAAACTTACTGGTAAAGATCCATTTAAAGGAATAAACCCAGATGAATGTGTAGCTATTGGTGCTGCTATTCAAGGCGGTGTTTTAGGTGGCGAAGTTAAAGATGTACTTCTTCTTGATGTTACACCACTTTCACTGGGAATTGAAACATTAGGCGGAGTATTTACAAAACTTATTGATAGAAACACAACTATACCTACAAAGAAATCTCAAATTTTCTCAACAGCAGCAGATAATCAACCAGGGGTAGATATTCATGTACTTCAAGGTGAAAGAGAATTTGCAGCTCAAAATAAAACTCTTGGCAGATTTAGTTTAACTGATATTCCACCAGCTCCAAGAGGAGTACCACAAATTGAAGTTACATTTGATATTGATGCAAATGGTATAGTACATGTATCTGCAAAAGACCTTGGTACAAACAAAGAACAATCTATTACAATTACATCTTCTTCTAATATGTCTGAGGCAGATATTGAAAAGGCAGTAAAAGAAGCGGAAGCTCATGCTGAAGAAGATAAGAAACAAAGAGAACTCATAGATACTAAAAACCAAGCTGATAACATGGTATATCAACTTGAAAAGATGCTAAAAGAAAATGGCGATAAACTTTCTCCTGATGATAAGAAGAAACTTGAAGACGCTATTGCAAAAGCTAAAAAAGACTTTGAAAGCAACGATATTGAAGTTATAAGAAAGGCTCTTGAAGAGTTGACAACATCTTCAAATGAAGTAGTAACAAAAATGTATCAAAATGCACAAGCACAGCAAGGAACAAACCCAGAACAGCCTAAAAAAGATGACGGCGACCCAGAAGTAGTTGTAGACTAATTTTAAGGCTAGGTTTGTTCCTAGCCTTAAAAAATATATCAAAAGGAAGATAATATGGCTGAAAAAGATTTTTATAAAGTTTTAGGCGTAGATAAAAAGGCAAGCCAAGATGAAATAAAAAGCGCATATAGAAAACTTGCTAAACAATATCACCCCGATGTAAATAAAACTCCGGAAGCACAAGAAAAGTTTAAGGAAATAAATGAGGCTTACGAAGTTTTAGGTGATGAAAAAAAGAGGGCAAATTACGACCAATTTGGTTCAGCAGATGGTTTTCAAGGTTTCAATGGTGGAAATGCTGGCGGAGGATTTGAAGGCTTTGGTGGTGGTTTTGGCGGGTTTGATATATTTAATGACATATTCTCAGCTTTTGGTGGCGGTTCTGCTCGTGCAAATGTTATGGAGCAGGGTGAAGATATAAATCTTCAAATGACAATATCTTTTGAAGAAGCAGTGTTTGGTTGTAAAAAGGATATAAGCATTTCAAGAATTGAAAAGTGTGAAGAATGTCATGGCACGGGTGCAAAAAACGGAACTGAATATACCACATGCCCAGATTGTAACGGTACAGGAAGAGTGCGCTATACACAAAACACAATATTTGGAACAACTATCCGCGAGGGTGGCTGTAAAAGGTGTGATGCCACAGGTAGAATTATAAAAGAAAAATGCGATTCTTGTTCTGGAAAAGGATATAAAAAGGTTAATAAAATAGTTACTGTAAAAGTGCCAGCTGGAATTGATGATGGTCAAGTTTTAAGAATGGCAGGCTATGGCAATGCACCATATAAAATGGGTGAGAATGGCGATTTAAATTTAAAAATTAAAGTTCAGCCACATAAAATATTCGTTCGTAATGGTTTTGATGTATCTTTTGATTTATGGCTTCCATTTACAACACTTTTATTAGGCGGAAAGGTAGAAATTCCAACATTAGACGGAAAGAAAACTTTAC
>CALVOB010000050.1 GCA_944350095.1 uncultured Clostridia bacterium | reverse complement strand
CTTCAAGTTCAGAAAAGTCTATGCTTCTTCCATTTATTCTTGCAGGGGTTCCCGTTTTAAATCTTCTAACCTCAAAACCAAGGTCTATTAAACTTTGTGTTAGCTCGTTTGCTGGTGCAAAGCCGTTTGGCCCACTGTTTTTAGTGTATTCACCTATTATAATTCTACTCTTTAAATATACACCCGTACTAATAACAACGCTCTTAGCATAAAAGGTTTCACCCATTGCAGTTTCAATTCCAACAATCTTGCCATTATCAGTTAATATCTTTACTGCTTCGCTTTGTTTTAGGGTTAAGTTTTCTTGCTCTTCAAGCACCCTTTTCATTCTAAGATGATACTTTTCTTTATCTGCCTGAGCCCTTAAACTATACACCGCGGGGCCTTTGCCACGATTTAACATTCTAAGTTGAATTAGTGTTTCATCTGTATTTTTGCCCATTTCTCCGCCGAGTGCATCTATTTCGCATACAAGATGCCCTTTTGCAGTTCCTCCAATAGACGGATTGCATGCAAGAAATGCTATTGCATCTAAGTTGAGTGTTAAAAGTAGTGTTTTATTTCCAAGGCGTGCAAGAGCTAGGGCTGATTCACAGCCCGCATGCCCTGCTCCTATAACTATGCTATCAAATTCTTTTGTCTTCATTTTCCTAAGCAAAATTTAGAAAAGATTGCATCTATAATGCTCTCAGTTTCCGTTTCTCCTGTAATTTTTCCAAGTTCAGCCCAAAGTTCTTTAAGCATAAAACTAACTATATCCGCCGTCTGATTTTTGCATGCATCTTTGGCTTTAATGCAAATTTCTAGTGCATTTTTTAGCGCTTCAATGTGCCTTACATTTGTAAGTATTAACCCCGATGTGTCTATTTTACCACTAGCAAAAGTATTATAAATTGCCTCTTTTACCTTATCTATATTAATACCATCTTTTGCACTTATTAAAATGTTCTCTAATGGTAAATCTAGCGCCTTTTTCTTATCCATTTTATTTAATAAGATAATTCTCTTTTTGTTTTCTGTAAGTTTTAAAAGTTCTTTATCTTCCGTGCTAAGCTCGCTTGAACTATCTAACATCAATAAAACTATATCTGCACTATCTAATGCCTTTTTTGTTCTATCTATTCCTATTTTTTCCACAAGATTAGTGCTATCATGCACGCCCGCGGTATCTATAAAATTAATTTTTATATCCTTATACGAAATCGTTTCAGTTATAGTATCCCTAGTTGTTCCTGCGATATCTGTAACAATAGCTCTATCTTCGCCAAGCAGTGCATTTAGTAAACTACTCTTTCCTACATTAGGCTTGCCAAGAATTATAGCATTAACACCACTCTTTATTAGTTTACCCGTTTCCGCAGTACTTAAAATTTCTTTTAATTTTATTTCAATATCTTCAAGCACTTTTCCAGTGTGTAAAAGCGTTTCACCCTCGTCATCATGTTCTGGATAATCCAGTGTCATATCAATGCTAGCAAGTTCATCTGTTAAAGTGTCTTGCAAGCCTTTCACCATATTTAAAAGTTTACCACTCATCAAATTATATCCTGCTTTAAGCTCTGCCTCTGTGCCAGCATTAATTACATCTATAACGCCCTCAGCACTATCCAAACTAACTTTACCATTTAAAAATGCACGCTTTGTAAATTCCCCATTTTGAGCCAAACTTGCTCCGTTGTCTATAAGAGCCTTTAAAACTTCTCTTGTTAAAAGTTCTCCGCCATGGCATTGAAATTCTACAATATCCTCGCCCGTATAGGAATTAGGTGCTTTAAAATAAACAAGCAAACATTTTTCCTTAATGCCGTTATAATTAAAGGTGCCAAGAATAACCTTTCTTGGTTCAATATTTTGTTTGCATGAAAAAACTTTGCGAGCTATATCAAGCGCGCCATCGCCACTAAGTCTAACAATACTAATAGCGCCCGCCCCCATTGGAGTAGACACCGCCACAATAGGTTTCATGCTCATATTATAGCACAAACAAAAAATAATAGTAAATACAAATTTGTTTAAATAACTAAAAATTAATAATTAAAGTTATAGATATGCAATTAGAAAATATATATTAGGTATAATTTTTTAAAATTAAAAAATAAACTTTAATTAGAAAATAATACATTAAAATAAACACGAACTCCTTTGTAAAGTTCCAACTTTTTAAACAATTTAATATTTTGAAAGAAAGAAAATATAATAAAACTTTTAATTTTTGTTTAATGATATTATTTTATTTAATTAGATAAATTTAAAAAATCTTTTAAAAAGACTAAAGGATATCTTTATTAATAACATATTGCCATTTTTTTAAAGCTTAATTTGGGTAGCATTAAACTTAAATTGTAAAATCCTATTTTTACTTGCAATATTAGAAAATTTGTTGTAAAATTCTTGTATGCTTTTAGAAGGGTCGGTTGAAGAGATTATTTTTAGAAACGATGGCAATGGCTACACCGTTTTTTATTTTGAACACTCCGACCAACATAGTGTTTGCGTGGGTAAATTTATTCAAATTAGCGAGGGCGCACATTTAAAACTTGAAGGCAATTTTATAACTAACCCTAAATATGGCGAACAATTTCAGGTGGAAAGTTTTGAGACACTTTATCCAACTTCTAAAGAAGGTATTAGAAAATATTTAGGAAGCGGGCTTATTAAAGGTGTTGGACCAGTAACTGCAAAGGCTATTGTAGATGTTTTTAAAGAAAACACCTTAAACATAATAGAATTTGCCCCACTTGAACTTACAAAGGTTAAAGGTATAAGCGAAAGAAAAGCAGAAATGATTGGCGAAGCTTTTAGAGAGCTTAAACATTTGCAAAACACAGTTATATTTTTGCAAGGCTATGGCATGACCGTTAATATGGCAATAAAAATTTATGAAGTCTACCAAAATAACACTATTGAAATTATAAAAGAAAATCCTTACAAACTTATTGAAGATGTTGAAGGTATAGGCTTTGCAACTGCGGATAAAATTGCTAGAAGCTTGGGGTTAGACACACATAGCGAATTTAGAATTCGTGCAGGTATACTTTACACTTTAACAGACGCAAGCGAAAAAAATGGACACACATATCTTCCAAAAGATGAGCTTTTCAAAAGCGTTTCCTCTCTTTTAGATATAGAAGAAAATCAAAGTTTTAACAAAGTATTAGAAGATTTGATTTTTGATAAGTTTGTAATTAATACATTTATATTCCCTCATGATGCTGTAATGCTTTCTAAATTTTATTACTACGAAAAAAGCGTAGCAGAAAAGCTTGCACTTCTATGTTGTTCCCTTGTAAACACAGAACTTAATGTTGATGCAGAAATAACACATTTTGAAGAGCTTAACAAAATAAAATTTCACCCAGACCAAAAAAAAGCCATAATAAATGCTATCAACAGCGGAGTAAGCATAATAACAGGTGGTCCTGGCACAGGTAAAACTACCATTGTTAAATGTATTATAAGTTTACTTGAAGCACAAAGGAAAAAAATACTCTTAACAGCTCCAACAGGTAGAGCAGCAAAAAAACTTTCCGAAGCCACAGAACGAGATGCAAAAACTATTCATCGTGCACTGCAAGTAGATTTTAAAAGCAAGCGCTTTGTTTTTAATGAGCAAAATCCTTTGCCATATAATGTTATTATAGTAGACGAAGTTTCTATGGTTGATGTATCACTTATGTGCAATCTTTTAAAGGCAGTTGCCCGAGATACAAAGCTTATTTTTGTAGGAGATAAAGACCAACTCCCTAGCGTTGGTGCAGGAAATGTACTTGAAGATATGCTTGCAAGTGAGGTTATTAGCGTATCTGAGCTTACTCAAATTTATAGACAGAGCGAAAAAAGTTTAATTATTTCAAACGCACATAAAATAAATGACGGCGAAATGCCAGAAATAGACAACAAAAGCCAAGACTTCTTTTTTGAAAGCAAGGTTGAACTTGAAGATATTAAAAATTCTATTGTAGAAATGGTTACAACACGCATACCTAAATTTATTGGAATAGATAGTGTAAAAATACAAGTTTTGGCACCATTAAAAGCAGGAATATGCGGAATTGAAAATTTAAACAAGGAGCTTCAAGCAAAATTAAATCCGCCAAAAAAATTTAGAAATGAAGTAATTGTTGGTCAGACAATTTTTCGCGAAGGCGATAAAATTATGCAAACAGCCAATAACTACGATATTGAATGGACTCGACAAGTTGGGCTTTACACAGAAAACGGAGCAGGTGTTTTTAATGGAGATATAGGATACATTCATTCAATAAACAATCAGACAGGCGAAGTAGTTATATGGTTTGAAGATGGAAGAGAAAGCACTTATCCGCGAACAGAATTAAGTCAGCTATCTCTTGCTTATGCAATTACAATCCATAAAAGTCAAGGTAGCGAGTTTGATGTAGTTATAATTCCAGCAATAGCAGGACCAAGTTTAATTTTAAACAGAAACTTAATTTACACCGCAGTAACAAGAGCAAAAAAAATGGTTGTAATTGTTGGTGAAAAGAAAAATTTAAAACGAATGATAAACAATAAATTTATTTTAAAAAGGCATACTGCTCTTAAAAAATTTTTACAAGACGCATATAAAAAAGCACAAATATTATTTAATTAATAATAATTTATTAAATAATTTAATTATCATTTTTATAAATAAAATATTTTGTACACAAAAAAACAAGGTTAAACTATAATTTAACCTTGTGTTTTTTTATTTATTTTCTTCCATAAAGTTTATATGCTTTTTCAAGTATTCCAGATATATACTCATTCTTTCCTGCTGTATATTTTTTACGCTCTTCGGTGTATCTGCTTGAAAGGTCTTTCTTTAAATCTTCATATTTTTTTATCTCTTCTGGATGTTCAAGCATATATCTTTTAAAATACATAAACTCGTCCCAATATTCACTGCCAATTAATTGCATATGAATGTAATGTGTTCTGCACTCTGGCAGACCTTTACGAGCTAAAATTTCACCTTTGGTTTCATAATCATTTAAAATATCATAACCAGCTTCTGCCATTATAGGCTCTATTTCAAATAATGTTTTTTCATCTTTAACGCCAATTGCTATATCTATTATAGGCTTTGCACTTAGCCCGGGTATTGAAGTGCTTCCTACATGTTCTATTTCAACATCGAAGTTTTTTAATATACCCTCTAAAATTTTCTTTTCCTTTTCAAACTCTATAGGCCATTCCTCATCATAAGGATAAACAGCCACTGAATTTTTTTGTAATCCTACCATAATAACTCCTTTAAAATAAAATATTTGTTAAAACTTATTATTTTTTTTACACATTATTACAAGCGTTTCTACATGGCAAGTGTTTGGAAACATATCATAGGGTTTTAAACTTATTATGTTATAATTGTTTTCTAAAAGTTTTAAATCTCTTGCAAGAGTTGCTGGATTGCAAGATAAATATATTATCTTTTCTGGCATCAACATATTTAAGCTTTGTATAACTTTTATATTAACTCCTGCACGCGGTGGGTCTAAAACACATACATTAAATTTTATTTTATCTATTAATTTTGCTGTGTCACCATTTATGTTTTCAAGATTGCAAAGTTTGTTTATTTCTTTTAATTTATTTGCATTTATTGTAGCAGGTTTTACGATTTCTACCCCTACTACCTTTTTTGCTACCTTTGCTATAATTGCACTAAGTAGCCCACTTCCAGAATAAGCATCTAAAACTTCATCATTAGAAGTTATGTTGCACAATATATCTGAATAAATTTTATTTTTAATCTCGTCATTTACTTGATAAAAAGATTTATTTGTAAATGGATATTTAATATTAAATTCTTCTTTAATAAAATATTTTTCTCCAGCATGAAATATTGTTTTATCTTCATATTCTGCAAAAATAGCATAATTTTTTGTATAATTTTTTATTTTTTCTTTAAAAAGTTTTATATTATTAAAATCATTATTTATTAATTTAAATGTCACTAAAATATTTTTATTATAATTTTGTATTATTATTTCTTTTATATTATTTATTTTTATTTCTTTAATAATCTTTATTACACTATTTATTTCTTCACTTGCAAGTTTGCAATCCTCTATTTCCACTATTTCATGTGAATTTAATTTATACAAACCTAATTTTTTACCATCGCATTTTAATGTTATTTTATTTCTATAATTAAATATTTTAGCACTAGGTTCGCACTCTAAAACCTCCACATTTATTTTAAATTTATTTAATACATTTTTAATTTTATTTTGTTTAAATTTTAAAGTTTTTTCATATTTTAAATGTTGCAGATTGCAACCGCCACAAGCTTTAAAATAAGGACAGACAGGGGTTATTCTAAATTCACTTTTTTTAATTATTTTACCATTTTCAATTATCTCGCCAGGCAAATAAAAAGGCATAAAAACAGCTTTGCCGTTTTCATGCGCTATTCCTTCACCATTCATTCCTAAGTCTTCAATAATCATGTAAACATGATATCACAACTTTGCTAATTCTGCAAACTAATTAGATATAGCATTCACTGCATTTAACATTAAATTGTTTACACTTTTATTTTCAAGCTTATACAAAATAATTTTACCTTCACGCCTTGCCGAAACTATACCTTTATCCTTTAAAAGTTTTAATTGGTGACTTAGCGTTGTTTGATTTATATCTAATAGAAGAGATAGGTCGCTAACACACATATCGCACATAGATAAACAAGATATTATTTTAACCCGTGTGTAGTCTGAAAAATTTGAAAAATAGTCTGCTAATTTTTCTGTTATGGCTTTTGAGGGCATATAATTTAGAATTTCCTTTTTAGCAGATTCTTTTAATAGTAAAAATTTACTCATTTGCACTCCTTAACTCGAACATTTTTTGTTTAGCTTTCATATATACTCACTGTACATATTTGCGCGGAGTTAAGTCAATTTTTTAAAGCGCAAATTTTAAGGATAAAACTTGAATTTGATAAAATTTTGTAGAAAGGAGGGCTCTTATGAACTTTTCACAAGACATTTTACTAGTTCTACTTCTCTCCATTTTTGCGCAAAGCACAGGCACAGAGCTTGCTAACAACACAAACTTCTTGCTATTACTTCTTCTTGCGCTAAGTGGAAATAATTGGTACGGTGGCGGTTGTGGTTGCAACAGTGGTTGTAGTTCGTGCAGTGGCAGATTTTTCTAATGTTTTAAAAATTCAAGCTTATTTTTAATTCTATGAAGGCTGTTATCCACACTCTTATAGTTTTTACCCACCATTTTAGAAATTGTTTGATATGAATTACCTTTTAAATAAAGAGTTAGCACTTTTAGCTCTAGTGGCGAAAGTGCGCTTTTTATTTTATATACTATTTCTTCTAAATTTTCTTTTTCTATCATTTCGTCATCGGGTGAAAGATTTGAAGATGGCAATATTAATAGGGCTTCTTCCTCTCCATCTCCCGTTTTATATCCACCTTGTGCGTCTAATGATACATAGTTATTTAAAATTTTATTTTTTTGCCTATTTGCGTGCTTTACGGCACTTTGAATTTGTCTTTTAATGCAAATATAAGCAAAGGTTTTAAAACTTGCATTTTTTTCGCTATAACTTTGACATGCCTTATAAAGCCCTATCATGCCTTCTTGAATTAAATCATCTAATTCTGAGCCCAGCAAAAAATAACTACGGGCGACACTACTCACCATAGGTTTGAACCTAGAAAAAAGTTCTTCCTCGGCACCTATCTCGCCCGCTTTGATTAATTTTACAAGTTCTTCATCAGTTTTTTTTTGCAATTTAACCTCTTCTTTGTCTAACTATTTCAAAAAGTACAATGCCTGTTGCAACACTTGCATTTAAACTATTTACTTTTCCAAGCATAGGCATAGAAATTATGCCATCACACTTTTCTTTGGTAAGCTTGCTTACGCCTTTGCCCTCACTGCCGATAACCACAGCAATAGGCCCATTTAAATTGGTTTTATAAATATCAGCACCACCAGCTTCCGCCGCCCAAACCCAAAGACCTTTCTTTTTTAATTTTTCAATTTCGTTATTAATATTGCTAACGCGTGCAATTTTCATGTTGCTAGCAGCCCCTGTGCTTGTTTTTATAACTGTATCATTTACAGCAACAGCTCTATCCTTTGGAATAATTATTCCATGAACGCCAGCACATTCTGCACTTCTAATAATTGCACCAAAATTATGTGGGTCATTAATGCCGTCTAAAATTAAAATAAATGGCAAATCTCTTTCAGCACTTTGCAATATTTCTTCTACACTAAAATAAGAAAAATCCACAGTTTCCGCAATAATGCCTTGGTTCTTTCCATATTTTTTGTCTAACACATTTCTAGGTAAGTACTCAACTTTAATTTTTTTGTTTCTTGCAAGGCTTGCAAGTTTTTGAACTTCGTAATCTTTTGCACCAATTTGTACACTAATTTTATTTATTGTAAGTTCACCGCTTAACGCCTCGCGTATACTATTTTTTGTAGTTAAAATCATTTTATCCTACTTTTAACTAAAAGACAGTTTAAAGTAAAGTCTTCTACTTTTCCGCCTTTTTTTAGAGAATATTTCAAATTGTTATCATAACTAATATATATTAAATTTTTGACAATCTTAGGAGCTTCGCCTATTTGAAGCATAATATAGTTTACAGCTAAAAAGCGTTTTAAAGTTTCATTAATTAATGTTATTACATACATGTTCATAGCATAATTTTCCATGCTATAAGAATATATAATTGCACTATTATATGTAAGCACAGAAGCTAAGCAAAGATTTAATATAACATTAGTTGTGGCTAGGCTTGTATCCATACAAACTCTACCGTAAGGTTTTAGTGCAAATTTACCGTCTACTTTATTGTAATCACTTTTTTTTGTCATAAAGCTATCTATTATAGCTAATATATCTTCATGTGAAATAGGCGAAGAAGATACTCTGCCATCAATCTCTTTCGCCTTTTCATACATAGCTTTACTTTTAATCACTCCCGCTTTTAAAGCCTCTAAGAACTTTTCAGGAGCATATTCCCTTACTAAATACTTATCTTTCAAGTTCCTCTTCCGCCTCTATATTTGGGAAATATTCTTTTGGAAGCTCCCAAACAACTCTTGCAGTGCCAGCTAGCATTTTATTTAATTCGTCTACTGTATTTTCGTTCTTGTAAAATTCTTGCATGTTTTTATCTCCTTACTTAATTTAACATTTTTTAGTTATTATGTCAAATTTTCAAGCGTTTTATTTAAAATCTCTTCAAGTCTTTCATTTTGTTTATTTAAATACAAATAGCCTATAAGCGCCTCAAAAGATGTTGCCCTTTTATAGTCCACAAGGCTGGAATTCTTAGGTGCATCATGAGTTTTTGCATTTCTTGCCTTTCTTACAACTTCCTTTTCTTCTTCTGTTAAAATATCTTCAATTTTCTTTAAGGCTTGACTTTGTGCACTTGCTTTGCAGTAAGAGGAACATAGCCTATGCAAACTTCCAGCAGACAAATCGTTATTAACAAATTTATTTCTAATAAAAAGAGTATGCACAGCGTCACCTAAAAAAGCTAAATTTAAGCTATTCATAACACTTCCTCTATTTTATCCGCTGTCACCTTAACAGTTTCTCCCGTCTTCATGTTTTTAACGCCAAATATTCCGCTTTGAACTTCATCTTCTCCTACAACAATTATATTAGGAACACCCGTTTTGTTTGCCATATTCATTCTTGATTTAAAACTTTTTTCATACAACACCTCACATGAAATACCCTTGTCACGAAGAGTTGAAGCTAGTGTGAAACAGTAATTTTTTGTATCACCTAATGGAATTAATGCAACACGAGAATAATTTTCAGAACTGAAATCAAGTTTATTTAATTCTTTTAAAAGAACAAATAGCCTTGTTAACCCCATTCCAAAACCAACACCGGGCATTTTTGAAGATGAAAAATAACCTGTCAGATTTTCATATCTTCCGCCTCCACCTACGCTGATTGAAGGAAATTCCTTTAACCTTCCCTCAAATACCGTTCCGGTATAATAATCTAATCCTCTAATAATGTTTAAATCTAACTTAACATTTTTAACATTCATTACATTTAATAGCTCAA
The DNA here is from genome assembly GCA_944350095.1 of uncultured Clostridia bacterium. GTDB lineage: Bacteria > Bacillota > Clostridia > Christensenellales > UBA1242 > Caccopulliclostridium. Next base: position 3,868 of record CALVOB010000050.1, on the reverse strand, counting down.
ACACTTCTTCTAACTCTTTAACGCCTTCTTTAAAGTTCTCGTCTTGTAAATTGCACTCTTTTAATTCTTGAAGCGTCTTGATTTCAAACACTTTAAATATCTGTGAAGTTTTATTTCCAGCTAAAACTTGAACTTCATTAAAACAAGCTTCTTTACCCATCTTTTCGTACTTATCTAGCAAATTCAAAATTTCTGATTGTTTATCAGAAAGATTAAGCTCTTTTAAAACTCCAAACAATATCTTTCTATTAGAAACTAAAATTTCAGCATCTACATTTAAAGCTTTATATATTCCACTTAATATACTAATAACTTCCGCATCTGCGTCAATAGACAATTCTCCATCGCCTATGATATCGGCATCGCATTGATAGAATTCTCTTAATCTACCTTTTTGTGGACGCTCACCTCTATAAACTTTTCCTATTTGATATCTTCTAAACGGAAAGGTAAGCTCATTTTTATAAATTGAAACATATTTAGCAAGCGGTACAGTTAAATCAAAGCGCATTGTCATATCAGTATCGCCTTTAATAAGTCTAAAAATTTGTTTTTCAGTCTCTCCACCAGCCTTAGCAAGAAGCACACTAGAAAGTTCAAGCACAGGCGTATCTAAGCATGCAAGCCCATGCAATCTAAGCACATTTTCAATGCGCTCTTTCATATCGTTAAACACCTTTTGCTCCTTTGGCAAAAGTTCTAAAAATCCAGACATAGTTCTTGGTTTTATTGTTTGCATAAAATTTCCCCTAGTTTTCGATATTTTAACCCTTTATCCACACCTTTGTCAACAAAAACAAATGTTCAAATTTTTCTGGCAACATCATATATTAAAAGGAGAAAAACCTCTATTGTGCACAAATAGGGGTAAGTTATCCACATTTCCACATAGTTATCGCCACTAATTTTTATAAATTTTCATGAATAAGTATGCATAAAGGTATAAATTTGTAAAAAAAGCCTAAGTTATCCACATTTCCACAATCAAAAACCCAAGACTTTTAATCTTGGGTATTAAAGGTTATAAAAATATATCAATGCGAAAATTGTCAAATAATATCTAATTATAAACCAACTACTTTTCAATTTCTGTTTCCTTAGATTTATTTGAAAATTTCTTTTTCTCCTGTTTTTCCTTTAACTCCGCCTTTAATTTTTCTTCACGAGCTTTTACTCTTTCCGCCTCTTCTTTTAGTTCTCTATCTATCTTCTTTTCTATTGCATTTATTTTTTGCCTTGCCAATTTTTCCTGTTCTTTAATTTGCTCTTTTTTAAACTCTTCAAACTTAATTCTTAGCCTACAAGTACTTAAAAAGTTTTCCACTGCTACCGTTCTATTGAAATTCTTTAAAAAACTATCCTTTAAAATCTCACCATACACACTATCAATGTTATACAGATCTTCATAGAGCTTTAAACTATTTGCCTCGCCTGATTTGAGTGTATCTATAGCTTGACTTAATAATTCTGCCCTGTTATTTAAATATAAAAGTATTTCGCTAAGTTTATCTTTCATGGCTGGTTCGGCATTTTCTAACTCTGCTAAAATATCCAATTTTAAATTTTCAGTATTTTCAAGTGCCTCTTTAAAATTTTGCGAAACAGCCTTGTTCCCATTTTCTAAAAAAGGTTCAACATCTAAACTTTTTCTATTTTTAATTTTTTCAAGCAAACTGCCAACATAATTTTCATCTAAAGAAAAGCCATCATTAAAAGGATTATACCCCTCTTCCTCGTATGCCTTTCCTAAATTTTCATTTATAAGATTAAGTGCGTTAAAGATATCAAACGACATCTCCGCTTTTACAACATTTTGCTTTTCGTCCATATTTAAATATTATCAAAACAAAAAATTTAAGTCAATTAAAAAGTGTGCTAATTTTGCTTGCTAAAAATTTTTTAAAATTGTATATTATCTAAGTAAAAGGAGAAACAATTATGGAATTAAAAGGAAGTAACACAGAAAAAAACTTGATGGAAGCTTTTGCAGGCGAAAGTCAAGCAAGAAACAAATACACATATTACGCATCAAAAGCTAAAAAGGACGGCTATGAAGAAATTGCTGCAATATTTGAAGAAACAGCAAATAACGAAAAAGAACACGCAAAAATATGGTTTAAATATCTTCAAGGCGGAAGCGTTAAAGACACTTATGCTAATCTTTTAGATGCAGCTGCTGGTGAACACGGTGAGTGGACAGAAATGTACGAAAGAATGGCAAAAGAAGCAGAACGCGAAGGTTTTACAAGGCTTGCAGAACAATTTAAAGGTGTTGCACAAATAGAAAAAGTGCATGAAGAGCGCTTTTTAAACTTAGCTAAAATGATTAAAGATGATAGCGTATTTAAAAAGACAGACACAGTTATTTGGCGTTGCCGTAACTGCGGGCACATTCATGTAGGCAAGGAAGCTCCAAAGGTATGCCCTGTTTGCGACCATCCACAAGCCTACTTTGAAGTAGTTAAAAACTAAAAAACAACTAATACAAAAATACTGAAGCTTAGAGTTTCAGTATTTTTTTTGTGCATATCCTTTAAAGTTTTTAAATTTGTATTATAAAATTTTAAAAGTGCAATCTATTTATTTTTTAAGCTATTTGCAATAAGAAGTTATACTAATAAATTTTAAATTAAAATACTAAAATTATTTAGCATTCTATATTTGTAGAATTAGCAGTTTATAGCAATATAAAATTTTGTTTTTTAAGGCAATTTGAAATTTTTTGTTTAATTTAAAAAAAAGATTTTCCAAATTTCGCCAAAAATCATATTTTTAAGAAAAAACATTTTAAAATTCAAAATTTTTTGCATATTGTTTTCAAAAATTTTTATGCTAACATCACTATGTCGCGATTAAAAAGTTTTTTGGAGGAATTATGAACGAAAAAGAAAAAATTAAAATTTTTATTGCAGATAACTCAGACGAGACTACTTCTCAAATTATAGAACATTTTGAAAATAGTGATAAGTATCAAATTGTAGATTCAAGTAAAGACGGCAAAGAAGCTCTTGAAAAATTAGAGGCCACACCTGTAGATGTTTTAATTATGGATATAGTTTTAGCTAGAACAGACGGCTTTGTTCTTATGGAAAATATAAAAGAAAAATTTGGAAGTAAGGCACCAAAAATTATAGTAACATCAAGCCTATCACATGAAGGTTTTATTAACAAAGCATTATCACTTGGGGCTTCTTACTTTATGATTAAACCATACGAAATGGACAACCTTGAAAGCAGAATTGAAGATGTTTTAGGTTTAAAAGCTCCATCAGCTCAAGAAAAGGTGCTTCAAAAAGACTACAAAACAATGCGCACAAAAATAGTAGAAGAAAAAATATCTAATGTGTTTATAACGGTAGGAATTCCTGCACATATAAAGGGCTATCAATTTTTAAGAGAAGCTATAAAAATGGCAATAGACACCCCAGATATAATAAACTCCATTACAAAAAGATTATACCCTAGCATAGCAGAAAAATTTGAAACCAGTGCAAGTAAAGTAGAGCGTGCAATAAGACATGCAATAGAAGTGGCATGGAACAGAGGAAAGATAGAAAATATAAACTCATTATTTGGATTAAAAGTATATAATCAAAATGAAAAACCAACAAACGGAGAATTTATAGCCTTAGTAGCCGACAAAATGTTAATGGAAGGCTTGGGTTCTTAAATATTTATAAATGCTATCATTACTTTTAATTTTAATTTTATATATTCTAACTTTATTTATTCTAACTTTATATTCTAAGTTGTATCCTAAGTTGTATCCTAAGTTGTATCCTAAGTTGTATCCTAAGTTGTATCCTAAGTTGTATCCTAAGTTGTATCCTAAGTTGTATCCTAAGTTGTATCCTAAGTTGTATCCTAA
>CALVOB010000049.1 GCA_944350095.1 uncultured Clostridia bacterium | reverse complement strand
AAACAAGCACACTTAATTCTATAACACTCTCTTTTGTAATTAAAGTTGATGGAATTGAAAGAGAAACATACACTGTTCGTTTAGATAAAAATATGGGAAATGTATTCACCTATGAAATAAATTATTTTGGTGATACAGAAGTGCAAGATAATCAAACAACTGAAATATTTATTCTAACAGATAAAACAGATCGTATATTCTCAGCAGAATATCAACTTTTAACGTTCCAAGGAAAATCAGACCTTGCTGATGGAACAACTATAACTGCAAAAGATTTTGGCGGAAATAGTGCAGAGATATCAATCGATAACGGAGCAACTTATAGTAATAGCGTACCATTGGGCAGTGAATATAGAGGAAGAACTGTAAAATTAATTTTAAGATTTTCAAATTTGGTTGGAAGTGAAAAACCTACTCAAAGATTAAACCTTTACGGAAGCGGAATTAACAGTTTTGATTATTACTTTACCATCAATAACAATAAATTATTTAGCGATATTGCAACAGTTGGCTCGGCGGAAGCGAAAACTAGAATAAGCTTATATTATGTTGGAGACCTTGTTGACTATTCAAAATACAGTGAGAATTTAGCTTCAAATAATGGCAATATGGGAAATATTACATTAAGGTTAAATGAAGCTACAACTAATTCAATAGTCTTTAATCTTGGCTCTGAAAATGTAATTCAAAACTTTATTACATATAACTATAAAGCTGTATTCGACTTTAAAATAGGAAGCGGAAAATCCGTTTCTCAAGGCTTTATGGAAACATTGTATGCCAACGAGTCTAGTTTAAATATTTTAGGTGTTACTAGCAACAATAATATTTGGAGTATAACAAAATACAATGGTCAAAATTATCCTATAGATTATTTTAAACCTAGTGAAAATAGAAGTATAAATATATCCTTATTTATGGTTACATCTTTAGAATATGACTATACTCAGTTTGACACACAACTAGCAAATAATTCTTTCCCAGATTCTGGCGTAGGTGATAACTATATCATACGATATTTAGCTGGTAGAGACTCCGCCCCTGTAAATCCACCTGCAAGAATTACTAACCAACAGGCTTGGGAAAATGACAAAGATGCCTATGTTTACGACTTCAACATTCTTGCATCTGGTGCTGAAAACGAAGGTAACTATGTAATTTATAAAGTTACATATACCATTCAAATTGGAACTAGCACCACACAAGAAAAGTCTGAATACATAATGGTTAAAATATTGCCAGATTGGGAATATACTTTAAGAAATGGTGAAGGTGCTTCTTCAACACAAAACTCAGAAAGTACGCCATTGTATATTTACTATGGTGGAAAACTTACATCAACCCCTTCTGATAGTCAAGTAGAATTGCCACTTGCAATTGCAAGAAGCGGAGATTCTAGTAGGGTAATATTTAAGCATACTAAATCTTCAGACACATCTAACCAAGCAACAAAGTTTACCTATACTTTAAGTCCTAGCTTACAGAATTATTTAACAATGGCAAGCACTGGTGATAATATAATTCAATTCAATAAAGGTGCTTTAACCGCCACATACGGAGACATTGAAGGCTATATTGATATTACAGATGAATTTAATTATACAGTAAGATATTATGTAGTTTTAGTTGCAAATGAGGCAAGCACGAGCATAGCACTTATTATCGATTCTAACGGAAATCAAGTTCAGGGCAACACCATTTGGGAAGGCTCTAGCATTATGATTTGTGATTATAAATCTTATCAAGATAAGACAGCTACAGACAAGCTAAGTTTCCTATCTCAAAATGGTGCAGACTATTACATTTTGATAAGCAACTATGATGAAACATATGATGGCGCACCACCTCCTGCTACATTTACAACTTCATATTCAGATGGAACTAGCGTAGAGGCAATAGAAAAGGTAAGTGATAATAAAGCTAATTTCAAAGTTATGAACGCAAGCTTCTATTCGGGAGCCATGTCTGTCCCTTTAAAATTACAAGTATCGCTTGAAGTAACACTTGAAGATGGTGGTAAAGAAAATGTTTTGATATACACTGATATCTATTTAAGACAACGCTATACAACAATAATTAGCTCATCAGATTTAAACAATGTATTAGATAATCAAGATTTTGATGTATCAAACTTCATAAGCATTTCAGATGCTAAAATTGGAAATAATTTGGGTACTGCAAGCATTGGAGTAAATGATTATTCAATAGATTTATCCAATGTAAATTTAGAAGATGGCTCGCTAGAAATAATGGTGGAGATAAAAAGACAGAACACTGCTTCTGTAACAGGTTCAATATCAGTGCCAAGTTCTCAATTAAATGGAAGTGATAATCAAGCGGTATTCCTTAGTGACTTTGTAGGATTTGAAAGCATAGACTTTTCTCAATATGATCCTAGTGTTAAAGACAACTATATAAGAATAGTTTCTATGAATATAACGGGCTCATTAAATGATAGCAACTCAATAATAATGTATACATATAAAGATTCTACAAGCTATAAGATAATATGTTTAAATCCTACAAATAAGAGTTTTTCAATAAGTGCATTAGATAATAATGTTCCAGTAGATGAAGAAAGTGAAAATGCTAGTGGCGAAAAAGTGAAAACCACAACCAATCAAGCTGTAACTTTTGTTTATGGTAAAGCTTCTTCTTCAGAGGGGGAAACTACTTATAGTTATAGAACAATTTCAGGAAGCAAGGCATGCTTTAAAATAGAATTTAATTCAAACAATTTTATACCTAAAGATTTCTTTGAAGGTAAAACAATTACAATTAATTCTAGTTATGGTTATTTGCCAGATACTCTCAATGTTTCTTATATATCAAGTACAGGTGGAAATTTAGATGTTTCCGCAAGCTACTTATCAGACAAAATTTTAAAAGACAAAAAAGTTCTTTTAAACACAATGAATGTTAAGGATACTTTGTTGGATACACCTGTTAGAGAAGATTATGAAACAGAGGAGGCTTACAATCAAGCATTAGCAAATTACAATAATCAATTAGAACAACTTAGTTCTGAATACAAAGTAAACTTAAATTTAAGTACTGCTAGTGGAATTAAACAAATAGAATTTGATTTAGATTATGACGGCACACAAGTTAAATCTTTAAGACAATCATTGTCTATAGAAGATGATGAAATTTGGAATATAGAATTAAGTGATATGCCACTATCAAGTGAAGATTTGTTAAAGGCAAAGGCAACAACAATTTATACTGATACTATTTCACTTTTAATTCCAAGTGGACTTGTAAGCACATCTGGTTTAAGAGTTCCTTTAAAAATTTCTGTTGAAACTAATGGTGAAACAATAACTCAAACACCATACACTTTAAATGTAACAGAAACTTACGAGCATTATATTCACATTCCACTTTCAACAATATTAAATAAAATAGAATTTAATGAAAATGAAATGAATGCTGAATATAAAATAATAGTAACTTACGATAATGCTAACTTTAAAATATCTTATGTTCCTTATGATGGAAAAAATAGTATAGAAGCTGTACAAAACAGTGATGGTTCTGGTTCAACTCTCACCATAGAGAACTTTAAAATAACAGAGCTTGGAACTTCAGATAATATTGCTTCTAGGGATAAAGTTGATATAAAGTCAGTACAGCAATTAAACACAGCAACAAAAACAGCTAAATCTACAATACTTAAAGGATACATAACAAAATTTGCAAAGAGTAATCTATATAATTCTAATCAAATTGGATATACGGTAACACCAAATCCTTATGGCGTTGATACAAATGGTAATTCTGGAACGCTTCGTTACAAACAAATAGATGCAGCTTCATGTAATCCAACCACAGAAAATGGCTCAACTATTTATACAATACCTGTTGATAAGTGGGCTGACGGCTATCAAGTTGTAGGAAGAGGTGGAGATGTTATCTCCTTGCTTACAAACTACTTTAAACAAGGAACAACTCTTAGAAATTATATTTTCTTTGAAATCAACACCGATGAAAGTATAGAGGGTTATGGTGCAGGTCTTGCAACTATAGATGAAGATGGCAATATTACAACAGATGCAACATTTGATATAACCACAAATGCAATTGTAATTTCTATAAGAGCATACATAGACTATGATGGTGGACAAACTGACAAACAGAATTCAATCGAGGTAGGCACTATTGCAATAGTGCTTGCCGAGAATATTCTCACAGCGCCATCAGTTGGAAATTATACTATACAGCGTAAATCCACAGAGCTAGATGAGAATGGTGAGCCTATTCAAACTTTGTATGAAAGTATAAACTATACAGTTGCAACACCAAATGATAAAGTTATTCAAATAGATAATTTATTTCCTAAAAGAGAAGGAACTTGGAGATATAATTATTCTTTAATTGAAATATTAAAGAGTGGCACAATAATAAACGCAAATACTCAAGATACAAGCAAGTTAGATATAGCATTAAGAACAATAAACGATAGAACTACGCTTAGAAATAAACAAATTGAAGCTAAAATACAAGCTGTATCTAAAACAACAGGAACTATTATTGAAAGTAAAGACACAATCTTTAAATTTGATAGTAATGGATATAACTTGAACATTGGATATTTAGATAGCATAAATGGTTTTCAAGATTATAATCCTAAAAACTCTGAAAATGTGATTTATAAAGTTGGTGGCAATATTTCACAATATGAATACGATATTACAATAGACATAGCAACTATATTTGACAATCAAATTATTACAGGTTTAAATTACGATTATAAATTAATAGTTACAAATTATTATTCTTCTGCTGGGGATAATATACAACTAGACGATATCACAATTTCAAGTGATGGCGAAGAAACATTAACAAATCAAATACTTGTATTTAAAGTTGATGCTTATGGTGGAAAAAATAATGAAGATAACCTTTTAGGCACAAAATATATTGGTTATATTTCATATAAACCAATAACAGCGGGTGGTGTGGTTTTAGATTTAAAAAGTGCTTTTGAAGAAGAAACATATTATAACAACCCAATTTCAGGTGTTAAAATCAAAAGATATGAAACTTCGTATACGGGCTTAGTTCTTCCTATATTTGATGATAGCTTTGCTAGCCTTGGTTTTGATGACAATGGCTTAACAAGTGAAGTAGATTATAGTGATTTTATAACAACTAGTGTAGACTCTGGAAATTTTGAAGAGGGTAAGAATCATAGTTGGCTTTTAAAAGCAACAAAAGATAGCACTTCTTATTCTACATCATACTATTCATTAATAAATGTAAAATTAAAGTATAGACAAAGCTTTGTTTTTGAAGGAATTGGAAATTTTAGTAACTCTTTAAGTCCAATAACTGACGGAAAAGCAAGTGTTAATATTGAAGATTTTATAAAAAATAGAAATGGTGAAGATAGCAATTACAACTATAATTTAATTTCTAATGTTGATTACACTACCATAAACACAAAAATAGAAGCGGGTTCCGCTGGAAATGAAACGGAAATTACAACTGAAAGTGGAACGGGAGAGCAGGAATCAAATAACGCAGTAGCTCCAAGTTATATAGTAAATGTAAAAAATAATTATGAATTTGAAAAAGATTATAGTTATTATAAACTAAATTATGCTAACACTACGGAAAATTATATAGTCACCAACAATGGCTTAATTTCTAACTTCAACTTAGAAAAAATTGGTAAAACTAATCTTCAAGAAATTGTTTTAACGGATTATACAAATTTTGTTAATGCAAGTTCTGGATTGAGCTTTAATAAAGGCACATATTATTTATTAGATGAAGCTTATAATTATAATGATGATGAGTATATAGATTATAAAAAAGCAAGATTTACAAGAATTGAAGAAGTTTATGATAATGAAATTTATGAGAATACCGAATTAAAAAATTACAAAATATATCAAACAACTGCAAATACAGATTTTATCTCTCAAAATGGTACGGAGCTTGGGAAAAATACTACAATATATTCAGGCATTTCTATAAATGTTGAAGCAAATAAATTATACAGTTTAATTGTTGAACCATGGTGGACAACAGCATATAGTTATTATTACTATTTTTATACAGCAAATGAAACAAGTATAGCAAATGAAACAAGTGTTGAACTACAAGTATTTACGCCAACAGGTGGAGAAAATAGCGATGATGTAGGTGAGCAAACATCTTCTGCATTATTTGACGAAAATGGTACTTATTCATTCATTTATCAAACTGTTGATGTAGATGTTGATGAAAATATTAATATTGGTGAAAATGAAAGTTATATTTTTATAGGTGAAAATGAGGATATAATATCATTTAAACAATTAACAGCGCACAAAGCATCTTATAAAGATGATACTGGCGAGACAATTAATGAAGTTGAGTTAGAGTGGTATTACTTTACAGGCTGTCAAGGAAGTTTTATCACTGATTTAAGTTCTATTCAAGAAGGCACTACTTTAAATTTAAGTGATAGTAGTTGTATTTGGGAATTTGAAACAGCTGATGGTTCTTCTACTCAGTATATGTATATAACAGGAAATTCAATAGATTTAAATCTAATTTACTACAATGGCTCATCACTTGGTTATCAAAATGGTTCTTTAAAAAAGATAGCTAAGTTATCAAGTTTTGAACCTATTGATGGACCATTTGCCATTATAACAAATAACACACAATCAACTACAGTTAACATAGCATCTATAATAGATGTTAGCGGTTTTGATAGTTATGGTTACAGATTAAATGTTAGCAATCTTTCTGCTAGTTCAAATGTTTCAATTGGAACAACGATAACTTTAAGTAATGGATATTATAAAATAACTGGCAGTGCAAATAAGTATATTTATATAGAAAACAACGATACAATAATAGACCTAGATGAATTATTTGGCAATATTTTAGCTGGGCAAACATATATCATAACCAAAGTAGATACAACAACTAATCTTGCTGTGTTAGATGGCTTAAGTACAAACAGTTATATATTCTTTAAAAATAATAACGAGGCAGTTCTTACTTATGATTTTACTTATGCTGAAATTAATAATGGTTATATAATATTAACAAAAGATATTTCAAACTGTGAACTAGTTGGAGTTGATCCTGTAATTACATTGCCAAAAGCAGAGGCTACTTATGAAGTTACTCAAAAAGATGGATATACAAAAAAAAATCATAATAACTAAAACAGAGACTGGGGTTTATCAAATTCAATTGGAGGATGAAACCATTATAGATCCTTTTAAAGAAAATGAAGATAGTTTTGAAATACATTTAAAAGCTGTAGGTTTTGATTTTAATTTTATTTTAGGCACTGGAATTACAACATATACAATAGTTGAAAAAACAACACAAAATTAGGAGTTTATGGATTATATTACATTAATTATTTTAATAATCAATATTGTCCTAATTGGCACAATGATGTTTATAGAGAGACGCAAGCCCGAGGTTATTATCTCGTGGCTTGTAATTCTCACATTTTTGCCAATTTTAGGCTTCCTTTTTTATATCATATTTGGCAGTGGTTTAAGCTTAAAAACCAGAAGAATGTTAAAGCGTAAAATTAGATATGAAGATACTTATGAAAATTTTGTGTGGGAAGAACTTTTAAAAATACCAGAATTATATAAAAGCGAACAAGAAATAGCCAATTTTAATGAAAGAACTGCAAAAAGCTTGCCATACTTTGATAACGATGTTAAAGTTTTCACTTTTGGTAGAGATAAGATAGAAGCTTTAAAAGTAGATTTGTTAAATGCTAGGCACTCAATAAATATGGAATATTATATATTTGATGATGAGGGTGTAGGCAAAGAAATTATGAGTATTCTTTGCAAAAAGGCACGCGAAGGAATTAAAGTAAAGCTTATATTTGATAGTGTGGGTTCTATTCGTGCACCTAGACGCTTTTTTAGAAAGCTTAAAAAGGCTGGTGGAGAGTTGGCAGAATTTTTCCCGCCATTATTTGGTATTAGACTTATTAATTTTAAAATGAATTATAGAAATCACAGAAAAATTGTTGTGATTGATGGGCGTATTGGTTATGTGGGAGGTATAAATATCCGAGATGACCATATGGGATTAAAGAAAAGTCTTTCACCATGGCGTGACACCCATATAAGAATAGAGGGTAACGCAGTTTACGGTCTTCAAAATGCATTTTTTAATGATTGGTTTTTCTGTAAAAAACGCCAACTATCATCTTCTGAATTAGTAGCTCTTGGTTATTTTCCTAAAATGGAAAAATGTGGAAATGTTGTTACGCAGATTGTATGTAGTGGACCAGAAAGCAAAGTTCATTATATAAAAGATAGTTACATAAAAATGATAACATCAGCTAAAGAAAAAATTATTTTGCAAACACCCTATCTCGTTCCAGATGATATATTTATGTCAGCATTAAAACAAGCTGTAAAAAGTGGAGTAGAAGTTGTAATTATGCTACCTAAAAAGCCAGATAAAAAATTTGTATATCTTGCTACTCTTTCTTTTGCTCGTGAACTTGTTGAGTGTGGCGCAAAAATATATTTGTATAATGGTTTTTTACATTCAAAACTTTTAATAGTAGACCATACATGTGTATCAATTGGAACATGTAATGCGGACAATCGTTCATTTGCACTAAATTTTGAAATTAATGCTTTTTTGTATAATAATGCTTTTTTAAATAATTGTTACAAGTTTTTAGAAGAGGATATAAAAAATTCAATTCCAATAGATATTACATATTTTAAACAAAAACCATTTACAAGCAAATTTGGTCAAACATTTTTTAGAATGTTTGCTCCATTGCTTTAAAAAAAGCGAACATTTCGCTTTTTTATTTTGTTTTTGTTTTTTAATTGATATTGACAAAATTATTAAAATAAGTTAAATTAAAGTTAGGGACAAGTATGAAAAAAGTAGATTTATCATTTATTAATCAAAATACAAATAATAAAATAACAATAATAGAAATGTCTGGTCGTTCAATAGGAATATGGGATAAAAAAGAATTATTGACAGGGGATAATAAAGTTGAAATTATTAACCATTTTTTTGAAAGCGGTGAAGTAAAAATTGCTCCTAAAAATGTAGGGGCTTTCATAACGCATGATTCAGATTTTAATTTTACACTTGTAGAAATTTTTGAAAAAGTCAAAAAGAACAACAATGAAATGACCTATTAAGCAAGTATGGCGGAATTGGCAGACGCGCTAGATTCAGGTTCTAGTGGGGTAACTCATGCAGGTTCAAGTCCTGTTACTTGCACCAAGAAAAATAACGGATAGGCGGCTGACAATTCCGCCAAAGCAAAAGGGCTCCCAAAAATTTTTAATTTTTGGGAAAAGGAGCAAACGAGCGAAAGATAAACTTTTAGTTTACTAAAAGTTTTAAAAAGCGAAGTTTGTGACGCCGTGGCAGACGCGCTAGATTCAGGTTCTAGTGGGGTAACTCATGCAGGTTCAAGTCCTGTTACTTGCACCAAGAAAACAGTTAGGCAAACAAAAATTTTTTATGTAAATTACATTTGAAAATTTTGTTTTTTTAGCTTAATTTATACTATTTAATTTTTAAAAAGTTTTAGTTAAAAATAATATGTTTTTTAAAATTAAAAATTGTTTTATGGAAATAACAAATAAAAAACCACAACTTTAAGCATATATGCTTATGATTGTGGTTTTTATAAAATTTATTTTAATATTTTCGCCCCTTAGGTGCTTTTTTACCAAATTTA
>CALVOB010000048.1 GCA_944350095.1 uncultured Clostridia bacterium | reverse complement strand
TTTTCGGTGTTATTCGCTTTTTAGTAAGTAATTATGAGAAAAACGAATAACAATCAATGTTTTATTGATTGTAAAGATATAGATGAAAACACTGCTGTTTTTGATTTTAATTCAAACGAACTAAAATTAGGTAAAGTTAATTTAAACTCAAAGCAGATAGAGAAAATATCTTTTCTTCTTGCTCATGATTTAAAAACCTTTGCCGAAACAAATGGCAACTTTTTAAACCTATCTGCAAATGTAGTTTATACACATTTGCAAAACAATCAATAAAACAAAAAGAGAAGAAGTTGAAAAAACTTCTTCTTTTTTGTGTAAAGTTATACAAAATTTAAAATTATATGTTATAATTTAAATGAGGTGTTTTATGAAAATTTTTGGAGATTATAAAAAGAACGAAACTGATAATGTCTTTTTCGACACACTAAAAAATAAATTAAAAGATGTAGATAAAGATATTTGTATATATTTTGGGTATCCAATTATTGAAATGGATAATAGCAAAAATTTTCTAAAATCAGTATTGATTTGTGAATCAGGGATTTATGTATATTATGATACAAATGAAGAAAAAAAGACTTTTAAAAGATTTATTACAAAGATAATTATGGACTCTTCTGACATTTTTGACTTATATGAAGAAAATAATAACATCGTTATATACTATACAAAAGAGCAACTTGACCAAATATTAGATAATATTGAGAATTCAAATAGTGTATTTAGTGAAAAAAACCTATCAGAACTCAATACTATTATCCAAAAAAGTTTCGGTTTAACAAAAAAAGATGAAAGACAAATATCGAACCCTAATTCTTTGGGTAATTTAATAAAACAAAGAAATAATAAGCTTTGTATGTTTGATGAAAGTCAGTTCAATATGGTATACGAAGACACTAATACTCATTTAAGGGTTAGGGGGTTGGCAGGCAGTGGAAAAACTATTTTATTGGTCAAAAAAATGGCTTATCTTCACTACTTACACCCAGAATTAAAAATGGCTTATGTTTTCTATACAGTTTCATTAAAACAGTTTATTCAAAACTTATTTATGAGATTTTATCGAGATTTTGATAAAGTTAATTATCCTAATTTTGATAACATTCACATATTACACTCATGGGGAAGTGTAAAAGCAGATGGTTTTTATTCATCATTATGTAAAACATTTAATATCGAAAAGAAAACAATTGCAGATGTTATTTCTCAAAATAATAAATTTGGTTATGTTTGCAATGATTTGCTAAACGAAATGAAAAAGATTAATAGTACTGGAGTTTATGATAAAATATTTATTGACGAAGCACAAGATTTCCCTTTAGAATTTTTTAAACTTGCTAAAAGTGTTTTAAATCCTGCCGGAACTATCATCTATGCTTACGATGAACTTCAATCTCTAAATGACTCTGATATATCAATGCCAACAAAAAAAGAAATATTTGGGGATGAACCATGTAATGATGTTAATTTAAAAATTTGTTATAGAACTCCCAATCAAATTTTAATCACAGCACACGCACTAGGATTAGGCGTATATAATATTGAAAATGGTAAAACTAAATGGGCAAATATGATACAGGACCTATCCACATGGGAAAGTATTGGTTATGAAGTAGAATCTGGGACATTAGATTATGGTAAAGATGTAACACTAACCAGGAAAAAACAAAATTTTGAACAGTATGAAAATCCTATAGAATTCTCAATTTATAATAATGATATTGAGCAATATGAAAATGTTTGCAAGGAAATTTATAAGTTAATAACGACTGAAGATATTAAGCCAGAAGACATTTTAATTATTGACTTAAACTCAATTTCAGTAAATGATGATTATCTTTTATTTAAAAATGAATTTTATAAATTATTTGAATTTCAAGAAGAAATAAATGACTATTTGTCTAATGTTAATATTGTTAATAGAGATAATGCTATAAAATTTAGAATTCCTAATAGTATTCCATTTACAACTATTTTTAGAGCAAAAGGTAATGAAGCAAATATTGTCTTTATTTTAAATGCACATAAGCTAAATAACATTTATTCATTTACTAGAAACAGAATTTTTACGGCTATGACACGAAGTAAGTTTAAAGTATATATTTCAGGAAATGAGGCAATTCAAAAATATATTGATGAATATGAATTAGTGAAACAAAATAATTTTAAATTATCTTTTAAATATCCAACCAAGGCTGAATTAAATAATTTGAAAACTATAGCTAAAAAAGAAAGCAAAACAGCAACAAGTTTCGCAAAAATCATTGAAAACTATAAAGAACTAAGAGATAATCCTGAGTTAATAAAAGAACTGTTATTATCACAAACAGGACAAAGCGATGTTGAAGGACTTATCAGTTTTATCGAAAATTTATTTGGAGATAAAACAGATGAACGATTTTAATAAAATCAAAAAAGAATTAGAATGGATTTTTTGCAACAAAGGATTATCAACTTATATTGATAGTGTTAATAATAAAATAATTCACGATAATAGAATTGGAAATTCTATAAATCATACTAAAAGGCGAAATTACAATAATGTTTTTAATCAAATTTTAAATAATGATGAGTATTTCATTTTGTTTAATGATTTTTCAATTTTACATTTTGATTATTTATTTAATGAAGAAAATCAAGTAATATTTAGCCGTTTATCATACTTACCATATGTAGATAATGAAGCAGTGGAAAATATCCAATATTCGAAATATATAAGAATAGATTACGAACCTGAAGACCACAAAGAAATCATTCACACAAAATGTCATTTGCATATAGGAATAGATAAAAATAATTTTAGGATTCCTGTTTCCACAATAATATACCCATTAGAGTTTGTATATTTTATTTTAAAATATATCTATCATGAAGATAGTAAATTCACAAATCTAATTACATTAAATAATGAAAAAGATATATTGTTGACAAATAATGAAATTAACAAACTGCGCTTAATGATTGGATAATTGTATTTTCATCTTAATCCACCCAACCCCAACATATACTCTGGTGTTAGGATTGGATATCGGGTTGTCCGCCAACATTAACCTAGTTTAAACTGCAAAAAGTTTAAACTAGGTTTTTTGCTTTAATTGGAGAAAACATGAATTTTTCGAATTGTAGGGGAATTATTATCAAAAATAATAAGCTTGTTGTTATGGAAAGAAAAAAGAATGGAAGACATTATTATACTTTTCCTGGTGGACATGTTGAGAGAAATGAAACCTGCGAAGAATGCATTGTCAGAGAACTTATGGAAGAATTCGGAATTGTTGTCAGACCTGTTCGTTTAATCTATGGTTATGAATACAAAAATTCTCTTCAAGCATTTTATGTTTTAGAGTGGTTGTCTGGAGAAATCCACCCCACAAATGCTGAAGAATATCAGTCAGGACAAAATAATGGCGAATACAATCCGACAATGATTGATTTAAACGAGCTTAACGACAAAAATTTGTTGCCAGAAGAAATAAAAAGGCAGCTTTTGGCAGATATAAAAACTTATGGAAAAACTTTAAATAGAAAATTTTTGTTTGTAAAATAAAAAAGTGCTTAAAAAGCATTCTTTTTTTTGTTTTTCAAACTAAAATATTTATATTTTGTAATATTTTTATAAATTGCTGCTATAATTTAATTTTTTTGAATTGCAATATTTTACAAAAATTATTTAATTTTGATGGTTTTGTGATATTCTGGAACAATAACTTCGATTTCTGGATATAGTTTTTGCATCTTTTTGACAAAATTTTTAGTGTACATGGCCTGTTATAGGCGGAAACGCATCGTCAAAATGGTCTAATTTAAACGTTCATAAGCAGCTGGCGGGAATATAATTTTGCTTTTGTGTTTGCCAAAATTTCGGGCATGTCACACAGGTGGTCAAAATGAGCATGTGTGTTAAAGATAAAGTCAACATCACAAAATTCTTCTAATTTGGGACACTCCAACTTTTTATTCATTCTGAAAAATGGGTCAAACAACAATTTTTCGCCATCAACAACAATCAAAATCGTTGCCGTTCCGAAGCAAGTTATGTTAATCATACTGGCTTATTATATCAGTTTTCAGAAAATAACACAACTTTTTACAAAAATTTGATATTTTGCCGCAATTTTTAATAAAAAAAGAGATGTTTTCCATCTCCTTTTCAAAATTATTTGATTTCAATTCGATTTGAATTTTCAACTTTTTTCTGTTCTTTAGGAAGAACAATGCGCAAAATTCCGTTTTCGAGACTGGCATCAACATCTTTTTGCTCTACATTGCCAACATAGAACGAACGGCTAAATTGACCATAACTGCGTTCTCTGCGAATGTAGTTTTCATTCTTGTTTTCAGTCTCTTCGTGATGTTCTCTCTTGGCTGAAACAGTGAGATAGCCATCTCTAAGGTCAAGATTGATGTCCTTTTTGTTTATGCCAGGCATTTCGATTTCCAAAGTGTAGTTGTCTTTGCCTTCCTTGACATCTGTTTTCATGATGTTGTTCATTCTGTGCCATTCTTTTCTGTCCATCACTGGAAAATCAAAGAAATCGCTGAAGAATGGGTCAAACAAACCTAAATCATGGTTTCTGTTGTCTCCTGTTACCAAATCAAATCTATTATTTTTCATATTTTTTACCTCCTGCATCCTTTTGATGCAGCACTATTATAGCATACTTTGCTAGCACTGTCAAACAAAGAGTGCCAATTAATTAATTTTTTTTAATTTTTTTATAAATGACTTGCAAGTAAAAATCTTTGTCGTTATAATAATATTGTCTAAAGTTTGACATTTTAAACAAAAAAGGTGGTTATGAGAGATTTAAAAGAAAATGACAAATCAAAATTTTTGCAGCATGGCAATTTGACAAAGCCATTTTTACAAGATGATTTTGTTCTTTCGCATGTTATGAGAGATTTTGATGCTAAGGCGAAAAAGGGAATTAAAAACAGCTTGCTTGAAAGTTTGTTTAATTGGATAAATTACAAAGTTAAATTTGCTGACGAGAAATTTAGGGAAGAAAATCGCTTCAAAAGGACTGCACAGGAGATTTGGGAAAGTGACCTGACAACGGGCTGCACTGATTATGCCATTCTTTTTGCAACTTTTGCAAGACAAATTGGAATCCCTGCCACTTTTTTGCACACCGCTGAAGAAGGCTGGCTGAACAATTTGTTGAATCATGAAAAATGTGATATTCATTACGGGCATTCTTTTTGCGAATGTTTTTATGATGGCAAGTGGGTTTTGGTCGACCCGACTTATAGAAGAATTGAAAAATGTTACAATCCAGAAAAGCTTGAGCTTTCATACAAAGTTGGTCCTGGCAATGTGTACATTCCATATTTCCGTGGGTTAGACTTGTGCAAAAGGCAAAGCATACAAGAACACAATCATTTGATGGACAAAATATGTTCAGATTTGTTTTCTTGAACGCTTTTTAATAATCAGCTTATAAAATGCGAATAATATTTGCAT
>CALVOB010000047.1 GCA_944350095.1 uncultured Clostridia bacterium | reverse complement strand
CACCTTATCAGGGTGGTGCTCTAACCGACTGAGCTACAAGCCATCGTATTAAATTGGTATGTTTTAGTGACTTTGACATCTGTCATTTTTCGGTTAAATTTTCCTTATCAGGGTGGTGCTCTAACCGGCTGAGCTACAATCCATCGGTTTTTTCAGCGAGTTTTATGTGCTTATTTTACAAGTTTTTTAGATCTCGTTGTCTGCTCAATAATGGTTAAGTACTTTGTTGTAGGTTGTTTTAACCATAGGCAATAAATGTTGTATTTGCTTTGTTAGGAATATAAGTTTATAGTATTAATTATTGTTTTATAAATTGCCTAAATCCCTTTTAAAGCAAATTGATATTATCATATCCTTTTTGTTTTGTCAATTATTTTTTTAAAGTTTTTTAGTTTATCCTTTTTATTTTTATTTGAATACAATGTTGTAAAGTTGTTTTTTAATAAAAATAACTTTAGTTTTATTTTTTTTGACTACATTGCTTAAAAAGTGATAAACTATGTTTGTGAGTTTTATAAAAAAATTGGGGCAATCATTAATTGCTACTATTGCTATTATGGCAGTGGTGTTTTTACTTATGGCTTTTAATGTAGTTCCATTTGAAAAAAATATTGTCATTGCTTTTATTATTGGTGGAGTTATGCTTGCTTTTGGTCAAGCTTTATTTTTAGTTGGTATAGATTTAAGCATCTTAGAAGTTGGTAGGCGTGCAGGAACAAGACTTATGCGCATGAAAAAAATTTGGCTAATTCTTTTGTTTGGGCTTGTTTTTGGTTTTGTAACTACAATCGCAGAACCTGATGCACAAGTGCTTGTGGCACAATTAACATCTTTTAATTCTTTCTTATCAACATGGGTGATTTTGTCTTTATTCGGAATTGGTGCAGGATTGTTTGTTTCTTTTGCATTATTTAGAGTTCTTAAAAAAATTCCATTAAAATATTGTTTAACCGTTTTATATGCTATTATATTTTTATTAGCCGTTTTTGCTCCAAGCGAGTATTTAGGTTTTTCTTTCGATGCAGGAAGTGTTGCTACAGGAACTATTACAGCACCTTTTTTACTATCGCTTGTAATTGGTATATGCTCTGTTAGAAGCGGTGCTACAAAAGATGATAATTTTGGTTCTGTGGCGATTGTGTCTACGGGGCCTATTATTGCTGTGCTTATTTTGGGAATCATGGCAGGCCCTATGACAGGAATAGCTAATGAAGCTAGTGGAGCAACTACATTTATTGAAGTGCTTGTTGAAAATATTAAAGATGTTAGCATTGCACTTTCTCCGTTACTAGTTATTTTTATTTTGCTTCAAATATTCATTTTAAAATTGCCAATTCGTCAGGCTATAAAGGCTCTTGTGGGATTTATAATTTCTTATGTTGGTTTAATTTGCTTTTTAACTGGTGTGTTTTATGGGTTTAGTCCTATGGGAAATTTTGTGGGTGAAAATTTGGCTAAAATTAACACTATGGTTGTGTTGCTTTTGGGGGCAGTACTTGGATTTCTTATTGTGTTTACAGAGCCCTCTATTCTTGTACTCGCTGGCGAGGTGGAAGAGGTTACATCTAAGCTTTTAAAAAAATGGGTTATTTATATAGCACTTGGAATTGGTATTGCTATTTCTGTTGTGCTTGGACTTGTGCATGTTGTTTATAATGTAAATCTTTGGTTTATTTTCTTGCCTGTTATAAGTGTTACTGTGCTTTTAAGTTTTGTTATACCACCCATTTTTACAGGTATAGCATTTGATTCTGGGGGCATTGCATCCGGCACAATGACAGTTGCATTTATTTTGCCTATTTGCACGGGCTTGTCGGGAGTTATAAATAGTGGGAATGTACTTACTGAGGCATTTGGCTTGGCGGGAATTGTTGCAAGTGTGCCGATATTAACGATTGAAATTTTAGGCTTAATTTATATGGTGATGAATAAGAAAAATAGGAGGCAAAATGAAAAGAGAACTGATAGTGATGATAGTAAATGAAAAGCTAGAACAAAAAGTGCATGAAATACTGAACTATTTGCAAATATCGGGTGTAGTACGACATAATGCTAGGGGAATGTCTAAACATGGATTTTTAGAGTTTTTAAATTTAGGAAGGGAAGATAAAGCAATATATTTTTTAAATTCAATTCCCAATCAAGCAAAAGAGCTAAGAAAAATAATTAAAGAAAAAGAGCTATTTGCAAAACAAAATTCCGGAATTATGTTTAGTTTAATAATAGGAGGTAGAAATATGGTAAAAACAGAAAAGAGTGTTGTAATTACAGTTGTAGATTATGGATATGCATCAACGGTAATGAAGATTGCGCGTGAAAATGGTGCAAGTGGTGGAACAATATTTGATGCGCGCGGAACGGGTACAAATTTTTCTACATTTTTGGGAATGGACATAAACAGTGAAAAAGAAATAATATTAAATGTTGTAGAAAATAGTAAAGCAAATAAAATAATAAAAGCAATAAAAAAAGAGTTTAAAGATGAAAATGTTAGCGGAATAAGCTTTTCCATGCCAATAGATAATTTTATTGGTATTAATAATAAATAAAGATATTAATTATTAAAAAATCTATCTGATTAGATAGATTTTCTTTATTATTTATTTGAAATTAATTGAATGTAAATTTATTTAACCACAATCTTAAAACTTTTTACAATGTCTGTTGTTAGTGAAGTTAAAGTTATTTCTATTTCACCAGTTGAAAATATCGGAATTATTATGCTTTTATAGCTGGTATCTAATTGACCTTTTGTTATGTTGCTTAAGTCTATAATTGATACTTTACTTGTGAATTCTAACTCTGTTCCAACATTATCAAATAATGCATATTCTAAAATGATTATGTTTTGTTCGTTTTCTTTAAATTTGTAATTTATTGTTTCGTTTACTTGAATTCCATTATAATAAATTTTGTAGATTGCCTTTTCTGCTGGTTCGTTGTCTTCTGGGTCTTCTGGAAAATCGGGCTCGGTTGGTTCATCGGGCTCGGTTGGTTCATTGGGTTCGGTTGGTTCATCTGGTGTGGTCGGCTCAGTGTTGTCGTCATCTGGCTCTTCGGGTAAAACATATTCTTCGCAAGATATTTCTTTTTGTATATTAATGCCATCTAAGGTTATATCAAATGTAAAATTTGTTCCGCTTAAAATATTAAAAGTTAAAATAATTTGATATTCATTCTTTATTTCATCTATTATGGAAATGTTATCAGAAAGTTTGACTTGTATGTTTGTGTAATCAAAGTTATAATCTATGTATGCTGTATACTCATTATAATTATTTTCTATTTTGCCACTAATAAAAGTTTGGCTTGAAAATGTGAGATTTAATTCTTTTTCATATACAGTAACTAAAATTTCTTTTGTAAAGTTTTGATGAGATAATGTAACTTTGGTTGTGCCTATCTTTTTAGGAAAAATTTTAAAGTTTTCTATATCTATTATGCTTGTATCCTCAATTGTAACTGTTGGAATTGCTGTGGTAGGCAAAATTGTATATTTTATTTCTGCTGTATCATCTAATGTTAAAATTATTTCTGAGTAATTTACACCTAGATAATAAATGATTTCATCATCTTCATCTTCGGTCGAACTGTTTTCTGTCTCATTCCCGCCTTGCGATGTTTCTGCATTGGTATTAGAAAGGCTTGGACTAATAAGAAAATATAGCCCTAAACATAAAAAGCAAAAACAAAACACTCCGCAAATGATATAAAACTTTTTCACAAAGTAATAATAAATCAAAATTCGACAAATTAAAAGAAGATTTTAAAAATTATTACATATTTTTCTGAACATTTTTAAAAATTAAAATAAATTTTTGTTTTATAAATAATTTATAGTACAAATTTTTAAATACTAATTAAAAAGTTTATAAAAATTTTATTAAAACCTTGACAAGTGTATTTATATTTGGTAGAATTCACCCGTGCTGGAATTGTTTCCACGCCAAAAAGTTAAAACTTTTTGAAACCAAAACGGCAGGTGAGTTCACCGAGAAGATGTAAATATCTTCGGCTTAAAGGAATTTAAGTTCGTGCACGTTAGGTTACTTATAAAATGTTTAACTTTGCGGAGGTGGGAATTTTCCCAACTCTTTCTTTTTAGGAAAACTAAAAAGCTAAAAATTTTAATAAAAGGAGAAAGTTATGCCAACCATTAATCAGTTAGTAAACAAGGGTAGAAAAACTTTTGACAAAAAGAGCAAATCTCCACTTCTTGAAAATTGCCCACAAAAACGTGGTGTTTGTCTTTCAGTTAAAACAACTTCACCTAAAAAACCTAACTCAGCCCTTCGTAAGATTGCCCGTGTGCGTCTTTCAAACGGAACAGAAGGTACTTGCTATATTCCTGGTATAGGTCACAACCTTCAAGAGCACAGCGTTGTTCTTGTTCGTGGTGGTAGAGTAAGGGACCTCCCTGGTGTAAGATATCACATTGTTCGTGGTACACTAGATGCTGCTGGTGTTGCGAAACGTAATCAGAGTAGGTCTAAGTATGGTGCTAAAAAGCCTAAAAAGTAATTTTTTTAAAAATTGGCTTTCTACTGCGTTTCTGTCAAGCGCGAACCAACAGTCATGAACATAGGTTCACTCCTGCTTGTCCGCAGTTTGCCGAGCCTTGTAGAAACCGCACTTTTTGAGAAAATTACACATTCCTTTCAAAGTAAAGTATAAAATCATCGTTTTGCGTCGTTAACTATCAAACGATGCCAGACAGTCATGTACCCTTGTACACTCCTGCCTGACACCATTTGCCGAGCCTAGCAAAACATCTATTTTGAAAGAAAAAACACATTCTTATAAGTGTAATTTGAAATATATTGTTTGTGCTTTCTACTGCGTTTCTGTCAAGTGCGAACAAACTAGTCTTAAAACGTAGGTTCACTCCTGCTTGTCCGCACCTTGCCGAGCCTTGTAGAAAATGCACTTTTTAAAAAATTACACAGTACTTTCAAAGTGTTATATGAATTTATATAAGTATATATTTTGAAAGTTTGTACTTTTGAAAATTTCAAAATTTTTAAAAGAACACATTTAAAAGGTAAATACCTTAAAAAATTACAAAAATTTTATTCATTTATTGGATAAAAAATCTATAAAAGGAGAATAAAAATGGCTAGAAGAAATAGTGCAGTTAAAAGAGATGTTCTTCCAGATCCAATTTACGGAAGCAAACTTTTAACAAAGCTTATAAATCAAGTTATGTTAGACGGAAAAAAGAGCGTAGCCGAAGAAATTGTTTATGGCGCGTTTGACATAATTAAAGAAAAAACAGGAGCTGAACCATTAACTATATTTACAGAAGCTCTTGAAAATGTTAAGCCTGTTTTAGAAACAAAAGGTCGTCGTGTAGGTGGTGCTACTTATCAAGTTCCTATGGAAATCCGTCCTGAAAGACGCCAAACTCTTGGTATTCGTTGGATAGTTACTTTTGCTAGAAAAAGAAGTGGTGAAAGAACTATGAAAGAAAAACTTGCTGGCGAACTTCTTGATGCTTACAACAACACTGGTAATGCTATTAAGAAGAAAGAAGAAATGCACAGAATGGCAGAAGCTAATAAGGCATTTGCTCACTATCGTTGGTAAAATTAGGAGGGTTTATGTTTATAGAAAAATTGTGCAAAGAAGATTTTAAGAATTTTTCTACAACTAAACTAAATTTAGATCTTGCCGATATAAAAAATGTAGACGGCGGGGTTTATATAAGAATATTGTTAGATAATTTTGGCCCTTCACCAGAATTCGTTTTACAAGATTTTGTGTGCAAGGGAATAAATAATCCTATATCTCAAAAAAATGAACTTAATGTACAAAAATATTGGCGTGAATTTTTAGGTGAAAAATTTGGTGCGGAATACAAAACTGCTTGCAATGATTTTCTTAGAAAACAATATGAGGATAATTTATTAAAATAAAATGTAAAATATCTATGTTTATAGAACAATTATCTGATAATGAAATGTTGTATATTGTTGAAATGGCAACGAGCTTGCATTATCCTATAGAATATAGAAATATGCTAAAATATGAAATTTTAGATGAAGAAATAAAGAAAGTTAGAAACAAAGAGGTTTGTATAACTAATCCTGCTGTAACTGACAGGTACGGAAATGCAGTAGAGTATTTATTTCCTAAGTTTGAAAGTATAAATTACTCTAAAGAAAAAGATGTAAAGTATGTAAAAATTTCTTACAATGCAAATATCTTTGGTTATGTAAGATTATCAGATTATAATATAAATTTTTACAATGTTTATTTAAGAAAAAAGCTTCATAAAAAAACTGAAAATTTAATTGCGAAGGATTATCCGCCAATTGAAAGTAATAAAAACTATTTAAAAATAGATATGTCAAATCAAGAAATAAAACAATTTAAAATTTCCAGACTAATTTTTTATAAATATATGTTAAAGAGATTTAAAGAGAATTATAGGGAAAATTTATTAAAAAATAAAAAAACTTTAAAAAAAATATTAGAAAATATAAAAGGAGAATAAAATGGCAAACGATTTACACATGACCAGGAACGTTGGTATCATGGCTCACATTGATGCTGGTAAAACAACTACTACTGAAAGAATTTTGTATTACACCGGCGTTAACCACAAGATTGGTGAAGTGCATGATGGTCAAGCTACAATGGACTGGATGGCTCAAGAACAAGAGCGTGGAATTACAATCACATCTGCTTGTACCACATGCCATTGGAATGGTCATAAAATTAACATCATAGATACACCAGGTCACGTTGACTTCACTATTGAAGTTCTTCGTTCTCTTAAAGTGCTCGATGGTGCTGTGCTTGTGCTTTCTGCTCGTGATAAGGTTCAACCTCAAACGGAAACAGTTTGGCGTCAAGCAAATGAATGTAAAGTTCCTGTAATCATCTATGTTAACAAAATGGATAGAGATGATGCATACTTTGATAAGTGCGTAGACTCTGTTCGTGACAGGCTTCGCACAAAGCCACTTCCTCTTCAAATGCCTATGGGAATGGCTGATACATTTAAAGGTGTTATAGACCTTTTAACAATGAAAGCATATATTCCAGAAGATGATATGGGAAAAATTATAGACGAAGTAGAAATACCTGCAGAGTTTGCTGATGAAGCTAAAAAGCGTCATGATGCTCTTATAGAAAGCATTGTGGAATTAGATGATAAGCTTCTTGAAAAGTACTTCGGCGGTGAAGAGATTTCTTTACAAGAATTAAAACAGGCTATAAGAAAAGCAACAATTTCTAAACAAGTAACACCAATGCTTTGCGGTTCATCATATAAAAACAAAGGTGTTCAAAACTTACTTGACGCTATGGTTGATTATCTTCCATCACCTCTTGATATTGAATCCATCAAAGGCATCAATCCTGAAACAGGAGAGGAAGAAGAGCGCCATGCAGATCCAAACGGCCCTCTTGCTGGTCTTGCTTTTAAAATTGCAACAGATCCATTTGTTGGAACTCTCACATTCTTCCGTGTATACTCTGGAACATTAAAAGCAGGTTCTTATGTTTACAATGCAAATAATGGAAAAACAGAAAGGGTAGGAAGACTTATTCGTATGCACGCAAACAACAGAACTGAAATTCAAGAAGTTTCAGCTGGTGATATTGCTGCTATCGTTGGATTAAAGGATACAATTACAGGTCACACACTTTGTGATGAAAAACATCCAATTCAACTTGAATCTATGAAATTCCCAGAACCAGTTATTCAACTTGCTATTGAACCTAAATCTAAGGATATGCAAGAAAAAATGAGTTTAGCTCTTGGAAAACTTTCTCGTGAAGACCCATCATTTAGAGTTAGTACAAACCAAGAAACAGGTCAAACTCTTATTGCAGGTATGGGAGAACTTCACCTTGAAATTATTGTTGATAGACTTCTTCGTGAATTTAAGGTGGAAGCTAATGTAGGTCAACCACAGGTTAGCTATCGTGAAACTATTCGTGATACAGTTAACGCAGAAGGAAAATATGTTCGTCAGTCTGGTGGTAAAGGTCAATATGGTCACTGCTGGGTTAAATTTGAGCCATTAGAACCAGGTTCAGGATTTGTGTTTGAAGATAAAACAGTTGGTGGCTCTATTCCAAAAGAATTCATTCAACCTGTATGCAATGGTATAAATGAAGCTAGAATGAATGGTGTTGTGGCTGGATATGAAACAGTAGACTTTAAAGCTACAGTTTACGATGGTTCTTATCACGATGTCGATTCATCAGAAATGGCATTCAAAATTGCAGGTTCTCTTGCGTTTAAAGAGGGTGCTTCAAAGGCTCATCCAGTATTACTTGAACCTATCATGAAAGTTATGGTTGAAGTTCCAGATGAATATTTAGGAACTGTTATGGGCAATCTTACTTCACGCCGTGGAATTTTACTTGGTAACGATTCTGTTCCAGGATATCAAAGAATCAATGCAGAAGTTCCATTAGCTGAAATGTTTGGATATGCTACAGACCTTCGTTCTCAAACACAAGGAAGAGGAACTTTCGTTATGGAACCTCTTAAATATCAAGAAGTTCCAAGAAGTATTGCAGAAAAAGTTGCCGGAGAAAGGGCAAAAAATAATTAATCTTGCAAAA
>CALVOB010000046.1 GCA_944350095.1 uncultured Clostridia bacterium | reverse complement strand
TTAGTTGCATTATCAAAAAAAGTAGTAGTAAATTGTCCAAATGAAGAAATAGATTCTATATGTTGGGGAAGATTTAATTTTGCACCGCTAGAAAAGTTAATATTAGTAAATAATATATCTTTTTCTTGGAAAGCAAGACCATCAATATTTACAATATGGTCTGGAATTGTAATTTCATAGTCTATGCTTTGTCCGCAAAATAGACCTTCAAATAATTTATTGCTTAATCCATACCATTTTAATATCTTAACTTTTGTTGTCCCTCCTGCAATCAAAGTAGCTAAAGGTCTCACATTTGTAAAAGCCCCACAAAATCTAAAAGTTTTTTTGCATCTCCTTTTACTCCCTGTATTTCAACATCTTGAGTATTAGGAGTATTCTCTTCAAATGCTACGTATCGATTATTTATATTATCATATTGAACAGATACTATTGGTAAATTGGCATTTCTTTCAATATTAATAACAAAATTATAAGTTAAATCACTATCTGGAGTAGCTTCTAAAATAAATTCGTCCATATCATTCATATTTTGTGTTAATAATCTTCTTCTTGTTAAACTCATTTAAAAATCCCCACTATAGCTTTATTGTTCATTATTGAAATTTGATAATTATAACCTGGATAAAACCTATTATTTTGCCAAAAAGGATTAATATCATTAAGCCACGAAACACCTTCAGGTAATGTTAACCCAGGACCATTAGCTGTGGCTAAAAATTGAAATTGAAATTCGTTTATTTTACCATTTTCAGGAGTCCCTAAAGTTATATTTAAACTTGTAATATTATCACTAGTAAAATTATAGAATTTATTTGCCTCTAAAGTTATATCTATATCTCCGCTAAAATCAATATCTATCTGATCAATAATACCACTTTCTCCAGTAGATCCAGGTAAACCTTGCGGCCCCTCAGAACCTTGTGGCCCTTTAGGTGCAACAAATTGCCCTGCCGATACAGTTTCACCATCGCTTAGTTCATTGTTACATCATACAGGTTTCCATCTGTTGTAGAAGAATTTAATGTAACACTTAACCCTGTCACAGAAATTCCAGTATCGCCTTTTATACCCTGTTCTCCTTGAGGGCCTTGAATGCCTTGTGCCCCTTGTGGGCCAGTTTCGCCTTGAATTCCTTGTATACCTTGTGGTCCCTGTTCTCCTTGTGGCCCTTGTGCACCAGTAGGCCCCTGAGCCCCCTTAAAAAGCGCCCAAGTGTAATCTTCTTTATTGCTTGAAGCTATTCTACCAGTATAAAAGCCTATGTAATCGTATCCTGTTTGCCACTCACTTATAAAACCTGTTCCATCTGAATATTTAGAATAGCGAACAAAACAACTATCTCCCTTTGTTCCGCTTATTCCAACCTTTTCCCAACTAGTTTCATCTGTTAAAGGATTACCCTTTTATTGTCTTTTAGCGACTTGTAAAGTGCCATCTCGTCGTTTACTTCTCCATAAGCAAGCACCATATTGCTATAATTAAAATCAGAGTTATAAATCTTTAATGCCTGGCTTTCTATCAAGCCTTTAGAGTGATTATTTACTATGCTTGCTACAATATCAAAATTTGAAATTTTAATGCCATTTGGATTATATCCTTGACCGCTTATAAATAAATTCAAATCAGCACTCGGAAGAATATTTTCAGCCTCGCCATCATCATTAGTTTTTGTATAAGCAAAAGTTACCGTAATGTCTCCGTTTCTGGTGCAGAATTCTTGTGGCAAAGCTGTAGAATAAATTTCATAATCTAATCCACTTAATCTTACATCTTTCATATACGCAAGTGAATATGCTTGACTTGTCCAGACTTTAATTCCAGAAACATCATAAGCAGTTGCATATATTTTTAATGAAGTGTTAGAAACATTTGTGCCCTGTTTTGGAACTAGACATTCAACATTTACAATATTGTAACTATCCTTATTTAAAGTTAAAGGCATTGAAACCAAGTTCAATGCCCCATAGGTAGTTAACACCACCTTTATTTTATCTTTTTCTGTAATCATTTTACCTCCTTAAGTTAATTATTTTAAAATCTTTTTAAACCATACGCGCCTCCTTATTGCATAAAAAAATCACGAAAATCTTCGTGATTTAATTATCTAAATAATATCTTTTCCTCTCATTTGCAAATTTTCCAAATTTAATAACTTTATCATGATATAGTCTTCCAACTATAATTCCAGTATCAATATGATTTTTAGCTGCACATTTTTTAATTTCTGTTAAATCTATATTTGACCTCATTATTAAGTCTTCATATGTTATTGGAGAAATTAAAGTTTCTTGTGCAAACTTATCTGCAGCTTTTTCATTGTCATTTAAATTAAAATCATAAAATTTTTGTTTTATATCCCCATTAAAAATATGACCTAATTCATGAAACAAAGAAAACCAAAAAATATCTGCAAATTTATATCTAATAGTTAAACATAAAATTATTTTTTCAGATTTTTTTTCTATATAGCCATGTATTGGAACATTTGGAAAATCTGGTATAACATGAAAATCAATACCACATTCAGAAAAAACTTTTTTTAGTTTAGGCATAAAATACTTAGGAGGCTCTTTGCTTAAAGATTTGATATAATTTAATTGTTCTTTTAATTTTTCTAAATTAATTTCATCAACTTGATTTTTTTCAGTAAATTTCTCACATAATTTAAGCCAAATTAATAACCCTAAATAATCAATATTTTGTTGATTTGATTTTCTAAAACAACCCTGAATTTCAAGCAGGCATTTTGCATCACACAAGTTACTAATGCCTAATAATTTTCTTAAAGACAATACTTTTGTAGTCTTATCTTTTTTATTTTCAATTATTTTAAAATCTACTAATTTTTTGTAGGTTTTATCATTTATTAAGTTTTTTTCTTCTTCAGTAACACTATTTAAATTTTTTTGTCGTTCAATTAAAATATTATAATTAGCTTGTAAATTATTCCAAAATGAAGCTGATATTCCAAAAATTACTTCTAACTTTATTGCCGTCGCTTCACTTATAGGCTCTAACCCATGTATTATCCCAGTTATTGTTTTTTCTGTTATCCCTAATCGTATAGCCAATTCTTTCTGTGTCA
This sequence comes from uncultured Clostridia bacterium, assembly GCA_944350095.1. GTDB lineage: Bacteria > Bacillota > Clostridia > Christensenellales > UBA1242 > Caccopulliclostridium. The sequence continues at coordinate 998 of CALVOB010000046.1, read as the reverse complement.
TATTTTTTTCTACTAATAATTCTTTTAATGTTTCTCCTGGTTTTGGAATAATGTCAAGAGATAACCCACTTATCTTTTCCATCATGATAATCACTAACTCCTTTAATTACTACCTTTTTAATATTAAAAAACTCATTTTCATTATGTTGTGGCAGTTCAACAATTAATCTAAATCTTTTGTCTAAATGAAAAGCTATACAATTAGATAAGTTCGCTCTAAGTCTATGTGGTTTTCCTATTCCACTCATCAAATCTCTCATGCTTGGATACGCCCGTATTTCAAGAAGCCTTTGTAAAATCATTTTTGCAATATCTTTACCACATTTTTGTATCAATTTATCAAGATTACTAAAATAATATTCTACTTTGGACGACCCATATTCAAAGTCCATAAGCTATGTCCTTTTTTATAAATTAACCTAAAAGGTTAACTATAATATATAATATATTATTCAATTTGTCAATAAAATTTTACAACTGGGCTATTTTTTGTAATGTTAAAATTTTAGGGTTTTTAACCTTTTTGCTTAAAATTTTAATTACTTGTTGTCTAGAAATACCAGATTTTCTTGCAATATCACTTTTGTTGACAACCAAATTTTACTCACCTCCTTTTGTTATTGTCGCATATAGATTACATTATTTTATTAACGTTGTCAACTAAAGTTTACATTTTTTTAAAAATTTTCTTGAAAAAGTTTTGCTGTTTATGTAAACTCTAATTGACAGGAGATAAAAATGAGCATAAATAAAGCATTAGCAAAAGCCATTGCTGAAAGTAAAATACCAATTTCTAGAATAGCTGAACGCTCTGGCATTTCAAGACAACACATATACAAAATAATTAATAATGAAAAGAATGTATCGTCTGTTACATTAGAAAACATTTGCAAGGCTATTAATATAACCCCATCTTCTCTATACAACGGACAACCAGAGCAATCTAAGGGAATACGAATCCCAGTCTTAGGAGTAGTTCCAGCAGGAGTACCCATTGA
>CALVOB010000045.1 GCA_944350095.1 uncultured Clostridia bacterium | reverse complement strand
CAACTCTTGTAGATTTTAGTGCAAAACATAAGCTTCCTATGAGCATGCATTTAGCTGAAACTTTAAAGGAAGTTGGTGATTGCACTGTTAAAAATGAATGTACTCCACCAGAATACTTAGAAAAATTAGGCTTTTTAGATAGACCGTCAACGCTATATCATTGTGTACATTTGGACAAGGACGATATAAAAATACTTGCTGACTATGATGCAAATGTGGTCACTTGTCCATCTAGTAATTTGAAACTAGGTTCTGGAATAGCACCAATATACTCTATGAAAGAACAAGAAATTAATATTTGTATTGGTACAGATGGAACTGCAAGTAATAATAGTTTAGATATGTTTAAAGAGATGTTTTTAGTAGCAACTTTAAATAAGGGTACTCTTTATGACGCTTCCATAATTTCAGCAAATGAAGTTTTAGATATGGCAACAAAAAATGGGGCAAGAGCACTAGGATTTGAAAATTGTGGTGATATAGTGGAGGGTAATTTAGCAGACTTAATCTTAATAAATTTAAATCTTCCTCATCATCAGCCGTTGAATAATATAATTTCGAACATTGTTTATTCTGCTAAAAGTTCAGATGTTTATTTTACTATGGTAAATGGAAAAATTTTGTATAATGATGGGGTATTTAATATTGGTGAAGATATAGAAAAAATTTATGAAAAATGTCAAAAAATAACAAAAAGAATTTTGTAATTTGTTGCTAAAAAAAATAAATAGGTCTATAATATGTGACAAAAGAGAGGTGATAAAATGGCAAACTTAAATTCATTTTCAGATAGTGCTGAAAAAGTTATTAAAAATGCTGGCAAAATAGCCAGAGAACTAGGCTCAAATGAAGTTGGAACAGAACATATTCTATATGGAATTACATGCGTTAAAGAGTGTTCTTCTTGTAAGCTATTAGCAGAATACGGCATTACAGAAGAAAGTATGGAAACAGTCCTTGAAGAAAATGCTGATAGCATTCAAATTTTTGGAACTGATATCGAATTTACTCCAAGGGTTAAAGATTTATTTAGACTTGCTCAAAATATAGCTATGCAGTTAGGGCACAACTTTATAGGTACAGAACATCTATTATATGCTTTGCTTTCAAGCAGTGGAAGTTTTGCTTATAGACTATTATTTGCATACTTTAGAGTTAATATAAACGAATTAAAAAGTAAAGTTTTAACTCAATTGCAAGGTGAAAACAGCTCTGGACAATCTAGTGAAATAGATGCAAAAAGTACAGGAATGAAAAGTTCGCTTCCAGAAAAATTACTTTCAATGGGAACAGATATTACTTTAAAGGCTCGTGAGGGCAAAATAGATCCAATCATTGGTAGAGAAAAAGAGATTGAAAGAGTTATAGAAATTCTTTGTAGAAAAACAAAGAATAACCCTGTTCTTATTGGTGAAGCAGGTGTTGGTAAGACGGCGGTTGTAGAAGGTTTAGCACAGGCTATTGTTGAAGGTAATGTGCCTGAACTTTTAAAGGATAAAATTATTTATTCATTAGAAATAGGCGGATTAATGGCTGGCACAAAATATCGTGGTAGCATGGAAGAAAGATTAAAAGATATTATTGAAACAATAATTGAAAGTAAAAACATTATTGTGTTTATTGATGAAATTCACACACTTGCACAAGCGGGCTCTGAAAAAGGTGAAACAAGTCCTGCTGATATGTTAAAGCCATACCTTGCTCGTGGTGAACTTCAAACAATAGGAGCAACCACAACAGATGAATATAGAAAATTCATTGAAAAAGATAAGGCTCTTGAAAGAAGATTTCAACCTATAATAGTAAATCCTCCAAGTGTGGAAGAGACCATTGAAATATTAAAAGGACTTAAAGATTCATACGAGGCATTCCATAAAATAACTATAACCCCTGAAGCAATAGAGGCGGCGGCTACACTTTCTGATAGATATATTATGGATAGAAGCTTGCCAGATAAGGCAATAGACCTTATAGATGAAGCTAGTAGTAAGGCAAAGGTTAATTTCAATTTAAAGCCAAGTTCAATTCGTGAAAAAGAAGAAAAAATCAAACAACTATCAGCTAATCGTGACGAAGCTTCAATTCAAAGGAATTATGAAAAGGCTGCAAAATTACAATCTGAAATAATAAAGCTTGAAAATGAACTTGAAACTTTAAATGCTGAATTCAATAAAACAGTTAAGCGTTCTTCTGGTTCTATTGGTGCAAATGAAATTGCAGAAGTAGTTTCTAAGTGGACTGGAATTCCTGTAACAAAAATAACAGAGTCTGAAAAAGATAGGCTTATTCATTTAGAAGAAATTTTGCATAAGCGTGTTGTTGGACAAGATGAAGCAGTTGAAGCAGTTGCAAGGGCTATAAGGCGTTCTAGAGTAGGGCTTCAAGATAATAAAAGGCCTATTGGTTCATTCTTATTTATGGGGCAAACAGGCGTTGGTAAAACAGAGCTTAGCAAAGCTATTGCAGAAGCTATGTTTGATAATGAAAATAATATTATTAGACTTGATATGAGTGAATATATGGAAAGTCACTCTGTAGCAAAATTAATTGGAGCTCCTCCAGGATATGTTGGATATGATGAGGGCGGACAACTAACAGAACAGGTTAGACGCAGACCTTATAGTGTTGTATTATTTGATGAAATTGAAAAAGCTCACCCAGATATTTTTAATGCTTTACTTCAAATACTAGATGATGGTAGACTTACAGATGGTCAAGGAAGACTTGTAAGCTTTAGAAATACAATTATTATCATGACAAGCAATTTAGGCTCTGCAGAAGTAAGAGCTAAACATTTAGGTTTTAACGAGAATGAGGAAGAACGAGATATTGAAGAAATAAAAAAGATTTATTTAGATGCATTAAAACACAAGTTTAAACCTGAATTCATAAATAGAATTGATGTAATTTGTGTGTTCCATCCATTATCTCGTGAAGACTTGACTAAGATTGCTAAGATATTGATTAACAACATAAATGAAAGATTAAAAAAGCAAAACATTGAATTAAAAATCACAGAGGAAGCCCTTGATTTAATAGTTGCAAAGGGTTGTGCGAACGCAGAATATGGTGCCAGACCTTTAAAAAGATATATTCAACAAGAAATAGAAGATAGAATAGCTGAAAAGATGCTATTAGGAGAACTTGATAAAGAAGGCAATATTATAATAGATTGCGAAAATGGAAAACTTACTTTTGAAAGCGAAAAAAATGCTTAAACGTTTGCTTTGCTTAATATAATTTGTTAAAATACTATTATTATCATGACAAGCAAT
>CALVOB010000044.1 GCA_944350095.1 uncultured Clostridia bacterium | reverse complement strand
ATGATAGAACTTTTAGCCCCAGCGGGCACATTTTTAAAATTAAAAACGGCATTCAAGTTTGGAGCTGATGCCGTTTATTTTGCTGGAAAAAAATTTGGTCTTCGTGCTTTTGCAGGCAATTTTGAAGATAATGAAATAGAAGATGCTGTAAAATATGCTCATAGTATAAATAAAAAAGTTTATATTACTGTAAACATATTAGCTCATGAAGCAGATTTTGATGGCTTAAAGGATTATATATTATATTTAGATAAAATTGGTGTTGATGCTGTAATTGTCGCAGATATTGGTATAATAAAATTAATTCGTGACATTGCTCCTAATTTAGATATACATGTTAGTACACAAGCTAATGTAACCAATAGTTATTCAGCAAAGTTCTTTGCAAGTTTGGGCGTAAAAAGAATAGTGCTTGCCAGAGAGCTTAGCATTGAAGAAATTAAAAAAATTCATACAGCTGTTCCAGAAATAGAACTTGAGGCTTTTGTTCATGGTGCTATGTGTATTTCATATTCTGGTAGATGTTTACTTTCAAATTATTTTACGGGTAGAGATAGCAATCGTGGGACTTGTGTACAGGCGTGTAGATGGGAGTATACAATTACTGAAAAATCTAGACAAGGTCAGCAGTTTCCTATTGAAGAAGATGAGAGGGGCACTTACATTTTAAATTCCAAAGACCTTTGTATGATTAATCACTTAAAAGAGCTTGAAGAAGCTGGTGTTTGCTCGTTTAAAATAGAGGGCAGAATGAAATCGGAATATTATGTTGCATGCACAGTAAATGCTTATAGGCGAGCTCTTAATGGCGAAAAAATAGATGTTAGTGAACTTGAAAAATCTAGTCATAGGCTTTTTACAACAGGGTTCTATTTTGGTGAAAAAGATAAGGAGTGTTTTCAAAGTTCTATGCCTGTGCAAACACATGAATTTATGGCACTTGTTTTGCAAGACCAAAAAGATGGTTGGGTTAAAATAGAGCAAAGAAATAGGTTTAAAGTTGGAGATAGTTTAGAAGTTTTATCGCCTGATAATAATTTTAATAAAAAAATAATAGTAGAAGAGCTTAGAAATTTAAAAGGTGAAGAAGTGTTTGATGCAAAGAAAGTACAAGAAGTGCTTATGTTAAAAACTAGTTTAAATTTAAAAGAGGGCGATATTCTAAGAGCGGAGAAGAATTAAAACTTCTTGGCTCTTTTTTTTAAAAATAGTCTTTTCTTTTTAAAAGTAATATGTTATACTACTCTTGACGAAAGGGGGAATTTTATGGTTTGGGAAGAATTTACAAAAATCTTCACCGAAATGAGTTGGATAGTTATAGTTTTATTAGTAGCAGGTATAATTTTCTGCATAATTGAGGGAATAGTTCCTGGTTTTGGAATCTTTGGCATTATGGGAATTATATGTGAAATAGCTGGTATTGTATTGCACGCTGTTTTTTCTGCTTCTCCATGGCAAGTGTTCTTTTTAATTTTAATTATGGTGATAGCCACAGTTGCATTGTTTTTAATATTTGTTTTTTCAGCTAAGCACGGCATTTTAGGTTCTACTCCGCTAGTAGAAAATAAACCTGCTGTTCCTTATGATTATGGAGTTGATAAAAACTTTATTAAACTTATAGGGAAAAGAGGTGTTGTTGTTGATGAATGTAGACCTGTTGGGAAAATAAAAATTGAAGGTCGCATTATGGAAGCCCTTTCTACAGGCAATATTATTGAAAAAGATAGTGTTGTTAGAGTTGTAAAAATAAAAGATAATATTCTTTATATAGAAAAATTTGAAGGAGAAAAATAATATGTTAAATTTATTGTTTGTAAGCCCTGTTGTATGGTATGTTTTAATTGGTGTGTTTGCAGTTTTAATTGTGGTTATTGTTTGTTTACTTCCTATTAAAACTTGGTTTGTAGCACTTGTTTCTGGGGCACATGTATCTATGCTTAGGCTTATTGGTATGAAAGTTAGAAGGCTTAAAGTACATGAAATTGTAGATGCTTATATTCAAGCTAGAAAAGCTGGAATAAAAATAGAAATTGTAGACCTAGAAACACATCAAATGGCTGGCGGTGATGTTCAAAAAGTTATAAATGCATTAATTTCTGCACATAGTGCTAAGATTGTACTTGATATTGAAGCTGCAAAAGCAATAGACCTTGCAGGTCGTGATGTTGGAGTTGCAGTTAAACAAAGCGTTACTCCTAAGGTTATAGAAACAGATTGGATATCTGCAATTGCTAAAAATGGTATTGAACTTAAAGTTAAAACTCGTATAACTGTTAGAGCGAATATTCAAAGACTTGTAGGTGGTGCAGGTGAAGAAACAATAATTGCCCGCGTAGGTGAAGGTATTGTAACAACAGTAGGTTCTGCAGAAACACATTATGTAGTTCTTGAAAACCCTGACCTTATTTCAAAAACAGTTCTTTCTAAAGGGCTAGATTCTGGAACAGCCTATGAAATTCTTTCAATAGATATTGCTGATATTGATATTGGAAAAAATATTGGTGCTCAACTTATGTCTGACCAAGCTGAAGCTGATAAAATCGTTGCTCAAGCCAAGGCGGAAGAGCGTAGAGCTATGGCAGCAGCTAATGAAATGGAAATGAGAGCAAAAACACAAGAAATGAAAGCTCTTGTGCTTTCTGCCGAAGCCGAAGTTCCAAAAGCTATGGCTAGTGCAATAAAAGAAGGCAAGTTTGGTGTAATGGATTATTACAAACTTCAAAATCTTAATTCTGACACAGCTATGAGAAATTCAATAGCAGGCAAAGATGGTAAAAATAAAAAACCTACAGGGGGACTTTTTGACGAATGATAATTCTTCTTTATATAATTTTAGCTTTGCTTGCTTTGCTTTTAGTTGGATATGTTGTTAATGGCGTTATAAAGCTTAAAAAAAATTCCAAGCCAAAAGTGAAAGTGGTGAAAGAAAAAACTAAACCAGAAAAGAAGAAAGATGGTTTAATTATAGGCACTGAAAAACCAGAATTTAGACCAGAAGTTAAAGACATAGAAGAAGAAAAAGGCGTCGAACAGCCTGTTGAAGTAGAAGAGTTAGGGCAACCTGAGGAAACAGAAGTTGAATCTACAATAGTGAAAAAAGATGGTAAATATATTCCATCATGGGATAGAGAAGAAAATGAAGATGATGAAGAAGATGAGTTAGAGGCTTTTAGGCATTTTCCATCATTATCTCATTCAATAATAGCTGGGGATAGTCTTAGTGAGCAAATAAGAAACTTGCCACCAGAAATACAAGCATTGATGATGTCTAATGTATTTGATAGAAAAGATTAATTTATATTGAATTATAATATTTTGTTGTAACAATAATTGTAGTTTGGGGAGGGATAATGAATAAACAAGAAAACACACAAAAATTATTTGCTTTTATAATAGATAATGTAAAACAAGGTAAGTTAGTGCCAAAAGTTTGTGCAAAGAGTGTTTGCGTAGATGCTAGGGAAGTTAAACCAGAAGAAGTTGGTACTAAATTTACAGTTTGGAGCCATGGCAAAGTAGAAAAAGAGGTTGTTTTAACAGAAGACATGATGCTTTTAACTACTCTTGATGAAAATGGCAATCCAGTTATTGATAGTGCAGGACATTTGAATGTATATGATATGAAAAAGTCTAAATTTCAAAAGACATATCCAAAACAAATCAATGGTCATTATGTAAAGGATCCATACGACAAAGGTTCAGTGGCTATAGTTATTGAAATGCCTGCAGGTTTTGTCCCAGAAGAAGGAATAACAATTTTGCCACCAAATTGGGGAGGATATGAAGGTACATTGATGCAAGGTGGTGTAATCATGATGCCATTTAATCCTGAAAGAAGTTTAGAAGGACAAATTTGGGAATGGGAAAACAATGGAGCTAATGGTCTTGATTGGTATCCTAATAACGAACCAAATACTTATTCCGAATGTGATAAAAATGGAACTTTTAAAGATCCTGCATTAAGAAAAACTTTTGGTCAAACAAAAGAATACGAAGGATATCCATATTCTAAAAAATATGAACAATAACATAGTTATAAAAATAAATTAAAAAAATGAATAGTTTATTTTATTTATACAAAAACCATAGACTTATTAATTAGCCTATGGTTTTTATCTCCATTTAGCAATCGTCTAACAATTTACCTATCATTACTCCACTTAAAAGCCACATAAGATTTCTATTTGAACAATTTTTTATAGGAAAATTTTGCCAATTATTGCAATTTTCTTGCCAAGGGTTATTGCAAGGTTGTCGCCAAGGTGTGTCACAAAAGTCACATCCTGTATTTGGTGGTACATTTTGCCACGGTGCACATGGCGGATTATAGTTTGGCTTAGAACAGCAGTGTCTTCTTGGAGATGTAAAAGGGTTGTAAAAATCGTAATTCATAATTAGCCTCCCATTTTCATTTTACGCAATTTTTATTTTACTTGACAAAAAATAAAAAATTAATTAAAATTTTATCTAAATGAAAAGAGTAGATGATTCGCTTATAATAAAGTGCCCTAGATGTGGTGAAGAATGTTTTAAAACTCAAAAAAAATGTTTAGAATGTGGGCTAATTTTTGAGCGTTTAAACCATGTAACAAATAGGGCGGGTAAAATAGCAGTTGTTAGACGCGAAAAAGAAAATATTTTAAAAGTTACAAAGTGGCCACAAGATGTAAAAAAGAGTAAAGCTCTTTTACTATGTGGCTTTTTAGGTATGGTTGGAGCACACAATTTTTATCTTGGTAGATATTTAAAAGGTTTTTTTTCTTTGATAGTAACACTTGTAGCATGCGTGTGCATTATGCTTGAAAATGTTATAGATTATTCAGCTTTTTATTCAAATTTCTTTTTCTTGCCAACAGGAATAATGTTTTTTATGTGGTGGATTGATTTTATTTTAATTGGAATAAATAAATACAAAATTCCTGTTGCATTAGATTATCTTTATCCGGAAACGCCTAAAAAGAAAAATTTAAAAAACAAAATAAATAATGATAATATTATTACTGAAAAAAGTGAAATACAAAATAAAATTGAAGAAAATAATGTTATAAATATACAAAATATAAAAAATGGAGATAAAAAACAGTGAAAACAGTAGTAGTAGGTATAAGTGGCGGAGTTGATTCTTCCGTATCAGCTTATTTGTTAAAGCAACAAGGTTATAGAGTTATTGGTCTTTTTATGGTAAATTGGGAAGAAAAGGACGGCGAATGTACAGCAGAAGAAGATTATGAAGATGTAAAGCGTGTATGCAACAAAATAGGAATTCCGTATTTTACTGTAAACTATTCAAAAGAATACTATGAAAATGTATTTAAACATTTTTTAGAAGAGTATAAGAAAGGAAGAACGCCTAATCCTGATGTGCTTTGCAATAGAGAAATAAAATTTGGACCATTTTTAGAACAAGCTAAAAAGTTGGGGGCAGATTATATCGCAACAGGACACTATGCAAAACTTGAAGAAAAAGATGGTAAATTTTATTTAAAAAAATCTAAGGATTTAAACAAAGACCAAACTTATTTTTTAAATCAACTTTCACAAGAACAGTTAAAAAATGTAATTTTTCCTCTTGCAGATATAGAAAAACCAGAAGTTAGAAAAATAGCGGAAGAACTTGAACTATCAAACGCTAAGAAAAAAGATTCTACAGGTATATGTTTTATTGGCGAACGCAACTTTAAAAAATTTTTGCAGACCTATTTGCCAGCTCAAAAAGGCCCAATTAAAACTTTAGATGGCGAAGTTGTGGGTGAGCATGACGGACTTATGTATTACACTCTTGGTCAAAGGAGAGGGCTAAACATTGGTGGTAAAAGTGGTGGAACGGGCGAGCGCTGGTTTGTTTTAGATAAAGATTTAAAAACGAACACCTTAATAGTATCCCAAGGCGAAGATGACGCGTTATTTTCTAAAGCACTAATTGCAACTGAATTTAACTGGATACCAGAAAAGCCAAAGAGTAGCACTTTTAACGCCTTTGCAAAGTTTAGGTATCGTCAGCCAGACCAAGCGGTTAAAGTTACCT
>CALVOB010000043.1 GCA_944350095.1 uncultured Clostridia bacterium | reverse complement strand
TGGAAAAGGTTATATTTTAAATACCTTGCTATTTTACATAAGTAAAACTCGTTTGTCAACAGTTTTTATAAAAATTTTATAATATTTTATTATAAAGCTTTTAATGATTGACTTTTTAATATTTTTTGCACATAATATGAATATGAAAATCAAAAAAAATAGTTGGTGGAATTATCTTTTGGCGGTAATACTATCCGTCATGTTAATTATGCCAAGTTTTTTTGAAAATGTTTCTCATACTCCAATTCAAGCTGCACTAAATTTATCTGGCTCTGGTACAGAATCTAATCCGTATAAAATTACTTCTACAGCAGATCTTACTAATCTTGCAAACTGGGTAAATTCAGGAAATCAGTGCTCAGGTCAATATTTTGAACTTACAGAAAACATTGACGCATCAGGCGTGCCTGTTATAGGTACATTGAAAAACAATACTACATACTATTTTAAAGGTATTTTTGATGGAAATGGTAAAAGTATAAAAAATTTAAATAGGTCCAATAGTTCTAACAACAACGGCGATTTAGGTCTTTTTGGATATCTTCAAGGTACCGTTAAAAATTTAATTATTTTAAGTGGCACCATAAATTTAAGTGTAAATGGTAAAAGTGCTGGTGCAATTGCAGGCTCAACTTATTCTGGCTCTTTAATTGAAAATTGTTTTAACTCAGGATGCAACATTAATGCTTCAAACAACAATATGGGCGCTGCACAATTGGGCGGAATAGTTGGAGCTGCTGGCGGTAATACAACCATAAGATACTGTGCTAACTATGCAACAATTACAAATAATTCTATCTTAGCTAGGTCTGGTGGAATTATGGGCATACAAAATGAAGGGACTACTACAATTAGAGAATGTTTTAATAAAGGAAATATTACAGCTGGAACAACAAAATCGACTCAATCTTATGCTGGTGGAATAATTGGCCAAAACGGAACAATTTCCAATTGTTTTAATACAGGCAATATTACTGCTAAAGCTAAAACTAGCACTACTAATAACACTATAAATCTTTCTGTTAGCGATCAAAAAACATTATCCTCTACAAGTGGAAAACCTAATATAAATATATATTCTAACAACTATTCTTTAAGCAAGCAAATTACAACAGCATACAGTGGAGGAATAGTAGGTTCTTCCAATGCAACAGTTTCAAATTGCTATAATACCGGAGAAATTTCTGGTGGGAAAATAAGAACAACTGCAAATAACCAATTTGTATTTTATTTTAATGTAGCTGCAACAAGTGCGATGGGGGCTGGAACAGTTCCAGCGTCGACAAAAATTGATACTTATACAACAACACTTTATTATGATGAAATTATATATTTTTCCGGTATTAATGGAGATGTAACCAAAAGCACAATAAACTGTTATTCACCAACAACAAATAAAGAAGATAATTTTAGCTATAAAATTGATGAAACCTATGAAATAGATTATGAGAGTCAAACCATAAAAGATATCTATGAGACCACCAATTGGGCAAATATTTCTAATTCTGCTTATAATGCATTTTCTCACGATATAGGAGACTTCAGCTATGCTGGCTTTTTGGATGCCAATAATAGAAAAATTGAAGTATCAACAGCAAACGATAAGGTAAAACTAAATTTTTCCTATACATTAATCTATAAAGAAGGAAAAGATGATGCAACTTCTCTTTCGCGTTCCTTTAATACAATTGAGCAAAATATTACGCGCACTCAAAACTTTACGGTTAAAGCGGAAACTGATATGAAAGTGTCATCTTTTGCAAACACGCTTGGCTCCTCTTATTGGGGATATAATAGTTTATTAAATGATAGTTTGCCATATCTTAAAAAAATATTTTGGGCTAGCAATGCTTCAAATAGTTATGATTAAAAATTTTGAATTAAAAACGGTTATTTTTTAAATTTCCCATTTCAAGTTGTAGAAAACTAAATTAAACCCTTTAAAAACTTATTTATTTTACATAAATCATAAAATTGTATTTGTATTTACTCTTAAACGGAAAATTTTAAAAAGTTTTCCGTTTTTTCTTGCTTTATTTTTTACTTAGTTGTACAATTTTACAATGGACTTTTTATATCTTGTTTTAACAGTATTTGTAATTTTTGGTGCACTTATTTTAGCAAATCATTTTTGGGGAAAAGATGCATTGTTTGTTATAGGAATAGGTTCTGCAATCGGAGCAAGCGTCTATAACATTGAAGATTATGGCATACAAATAGGAAACGTAATTTTTGGAATAGATTCTATTGTATATACAGTATTTGTTTTTATATTATTATTTTGCTTTATAAACTATGGGGAAAAAAGCACATGGGCTCTATTATTTAGTGCAATGGGTTCAATTTTACTTACCGCAGTTTTACAATTTATTGCTTCATGTGCTTCTATTGGATTTAATAAAGATATTCTTTTAGATTTTGCTTCTTATTTAATTAGTATACTTTCTATATTTGTTTCCATGATTTGTGTATTTAAACTTTTTAAGATTTTTAAAAATAATAATCTTAATGATTATTTGAACTTATTATTCAACATATTAATAGCAAGTATTATTGCTTCTTTAATATATTTGGGTTTAATGGCTGTAATTTCTGGATTTAAGGAAAACTTTTTAGGACAACTTGGAGCATCTTATATTGCAAAGCTTATGAGCACTGCTTTTAGCTTACTTACCTACTTTATTTGCACCAAATTTCCTTACAAAAATTTGGAAAATAATAATCAAAATAAAAATTTGTAAATATACTACTAAGAAAGGATAAAATTATGCTAAAACTATTGAAATATCTTAGAGTTAGAGATTGGATAACTATTATTTTTATACTTGGTTTTGTTGTATGCCAAATTATGCTAGATTTAGAGCTCCCAGATTATATGGGGAATATTGTTGCCTTAATTCAAAATCAAGGCACACTTAATGAAATTTTAATTGAAGGTCTGAAAATGCTAGGTATTGTTGCAGGCTCAGTTATTTCTACTATTATAGTTAGCTATTTATCAGCAAGAGTTGCAGCAGGCTTTGCAAAAAGGGTTAGACGAGCATTATTTACAAAAGTAAATTCATTTTCTATGGAAGAAATGGAAAAATTTTCTACTGCAAGTTTGATGACTAGAACAACTAATGATATAACTCAAATTCAACAAGTTACTACCATGTTTTTAAGGTTGGCTCTTTCTGCTCCAATAATGGCAGTTGGTGCTATATTAAAAATTGTAGGAAAAAGCGGTACTCTTAGTTGGATTACAGCTATTGCAATTGTATTATTGCTTGCAATGCTAATTACTATATTTTCATTTGTTTCTCCAAAGTTTAACAAAATGCAAAAATTAACAGATAAAATAAATGGGGTTACAAGGGAAAATTTAACAGGAATTAAGGTTGTAAGAGCATATAATGCAGAAAAAATTCAAGAAGATAAATTTGATAAAGTAAACACAGAATTAACAAATACAGATTTATTCATAAATAGAATGTTCTCTATTATGATGCCTGGAATGCAACTGATAATGAGTGGACTTTCATTAGCAATTATATGGGTTGGAGCATATTTGATTGCTGGAGGAAATTTAGATCTTCCAAATTTAACAATTTTCACACAATACGCCATGCAAGTTCTTATAAGTTTCCTAATGCTTTCCGTACTATTTATTATGGTTCCAAGAGCTTTTGTTTCTGGAAACAGAATTTATGAAGTGTTAAAAACAAAAAATAAAATTTCAAATGGAACAATTACTTCTTCACAAGAAAAAGGCACAATAGAATTTAAAAATGTAAGTTTCAAATATCCCGATAGCGACGATTATGTTTTAAAAAACATAAGCTTTACAGTAAATAAAGGCGAAACTGTGGCTTTTATAGGTTCTACCGGAAGTGGAAAAAGTACCTTAATTAACTTAGTCCCTCGCTTTTATGATGTATCTGAAGGAGAAGTGCTAGTAGACGGTATAAATGTAAAAGAATACGATTTAAAATCTCTATATAAAAAGCTAGGTTATGTTCCTCAAAAAAGTTTTCTTTTTAGCGGAACAGTAGAAGAAAATATAAAATATGGCGATGAAAATGCAAGTGATGAACAAGTTAAACTTGCACTTAAAACCGCACAAGCATCTTTTGTTGAAAAACTTGAAGGTGGCTTAAACTATCACATTTCACAGGGAGGCAAAAATGTGTCTGGTGGACAAAGACAAAGGCTTGCAATAGCTAGAGCAATAGTAAGAACGCCAGAAATATTTGTATTTGATGATAGCTTCTCTGCCCTAGACTACAAAACGGACAAAGCACTTAGAAAAGCATTAAAAAAAGAGATTTCTGGAAGCACTTGTTTAATTGTTGCACAAAGAATAGGAACAATTATGGATGCAAACAAAATAATTGTTTTAGACAAAGGTGAAATGGTTGGAATGGGAACACATAAAGAACTCATGGAAAACTGTAAAATTTACCAAGAAATAGCGTATTCTCAACTTTCAAAGGAGGAACTAGCATGAAAAACGAACAACAAAGTACTCCTAAAATGCATGGGCCAGCAGGAAGAGGCGGAACAGGCGAAAAAGCAAAAAACTTTAAAAAGTCTATAAAACAACTTTTAATTCACTTAAAACCTTATTGGCTTCCTATAATTATTGCACTTATATTTGCTTGTGCTGGAACAGTTTTTTCAATATTAGGTCCAAAAATTTTATCTAAAATAACAGAAGAGATTATACTTGGTATATTGCCAGGGGCTTCTATTAATTTTGTTAAAATAACAACTATAGGTTTATGGCTTGTAGTTCTATATTGCGTTAGTGCAATATTCAGTTTTACCCAAAACTTTATAATGTCAAATGTCACAGCAAAAATATCTAAAGGGTTACGCCAAGACATTTCTAAAAAAATAAACAAACTTCCACTTAAATATTTTGACCGTCAAAGCTATGGAGATATTCTTTCTCGTGTTACAAACGATGTTGATACTATAAGTCAAACCCTCAGCCAAAGTTTAAGCCAAATGATAACTTCTATTACAATGCTTATAGGAATTGTGGTAATGATGTTTACTATTAGCTGGAAGCTTACTTTAGTAGCCTTAGTTTCTGTTCCAATTAGTACTATTCTTGTAATGATATTTGTTAAAATTTCACAAAAACATTTTAGAAATCAACAAAACTCCTTGGGAGAAATGAATGGACATATAGAAGAAAGCTATTCAGCTCATAATGTTATTAAAGTTTTTAGCGGAGAAGAAAAAGCTGAAGAAAAATTTGATGCTATTAATGAAACTCTATATAAAAGCGGTTACAAAGCACAGTTCTTTTCTGGACTTATGATGCCTATGATGAACTTTGTTGGAAATATAAGTTATGTTGTTGTGTGTATAATTGGTGGTTCAATTGCATTAAATGATATAACTTTTATCGCTTCAATTGTTGCATTTATTCAATACATTAGGCAATTCAATCAACCTATACAACAAGTCGCTTCTATTGCAGGTACACTGCAATCCACTACTGCCGCTGCTGAAAGAGTTTTTGAATTTTTAGGCGAAGAAGAACTTGCAAATGAAGATGACAAAAATGCTGTTATAAAAAACTTTAAAGGCAAGGTAGAATTTAAGAATGTATGCTTTGGCTATACTCCAGATAAAGAAATAATTCACAATTTTAGTGAAGTTGCTTTGCCAGGTCAGAAAGTTGCAATTGTTGGACCAACAGGAGCAGGAAAAACTACATTAGTAAATTTACTTATGCGTTTCTACGAAGTAAATTCTGGCGAAATTCTTATAGACGGGGTTCCAATACAAGATATGAAACGAAGTTATGTGCGTTCTTTATTTGGAATGGTTTTACAAGACACATGGTTATTTGAAGGAACTATAAAAGAAAATATTGCTTATGGCAAACCAAATGCTACAGATGAAGAAATACACAAGGCATGCGAAGCTGCAAATATAGACCACTTTATAAGAACTCAGCCAGGTTCTTACAATATGGTATTAGATGAAGATGCAAATTTAAGCCAAGGACAAAAACAGTTAATGACAATAGCTCGTGCCATGGTTGAAAATGCCCCAATGCTTATTTTAGATGAAGCCACAAGTTCTGTTGATACAAGAACGGAAGAACTTATTCAAGAAGCAATGGATAAACTAATTAAAGGCAGAACTAGTTTTGTTATAGCCCACAGACTATCAACAATCAAAAATGCAGATTTAATTTTAGTTATGAAAGATGGAAATGTTATAGAAACAGGAAAGCATGAAGAGTTACTTGCTAAAAACGGTTTTTATGCAGAATTATATAATAGTCAATTTACTAAAAAACATGCAGAAGTTGATGAAACATAAAAGATAATATCTGCAAATTTAAAATAGAAAAAAGAATGGTGCTTTAAATTACATCATTCTTTTTATTGTTAGTAATATAATCTATATTTAAAAATTTTAATTAAAAGAATAAAATTATTCTTTACATTTATAGCTTTGACAAAAATGATGTCCGTTTTCAACTTCACCTTTACTAACTTTAATTTCACTTAAAGAACAATCGCAACCTCTTCTATTATGCTCACAATCGCAAACATCACAGCACACACCTTTATTTTTTTCTTCCATATTTACCTCCAATTATATTTTGTGTAAAGTTTTAAAACATATACCAAAAATAATTAAATAAAAAAGAGCATTATTAAATGCCCTCTTTGTATTTTTATAAAATTTAAAACATTATAAATTATTTTTGAAAATCTATCCAAGTATTTTTGGCTAAAATTGCTTTTATTTTACTCATTGCAACTGTTCTATCAACTTTAAACTTACGCTCACTTAACTTTATCTCTTTTGAAACCATTGCCAAATCATATCTTGTTTTTGAAACAACAGCTTTAGATTTTAATATTGCGGTTTTTAATTCAGCTTTAACCAATTGTTTCTCTTCTTCACTTTTGCCTTCATAAGATTCATGGCTTCTAACTTTTTTTCTTAATCCTCTTAAACTTCTTCTTTCTTCATATAATTTTTTTTGCAAATCTGCAACAGTGAATGGTTGAATATTTTTATTCCAATTTATTGCTTTATCCTGTTTATCTATACCTGTATATGCAGCTTCAATTTCGGGAAGCAACTTGCAAAATTTATCGTAATTGTCTGGATATTTTATTTCGTCTGATTCTGGTGGAATTAACCCCTCACCTATACAATAAGCTTTAAGCCCTTTTAATTTACATTTGTTTTGTAAATTTGTATAATTTCTTTCACCAATTACTTTTTTAAAATCTATATCCAATCTCTTTGGTTCTTTTCCTCTTACAGCTTCATACAAATAATTTTTTAGGTCACCCATTAGTTTTTTTAAATCACTATTTTGTGCTTTGTCATAACCTTCTAGTTCAGAAACTTTTGTAAGAGTAGTAGCACAATAGTCTAATAACATTACAACTTCTCTTAAATATGTGCAATCCAACTTTCTGCTATAACTTTCATTAGATTCAAAAGTTTGACCATAAAGAACTGCTTTAAATTTATAAGGGAAGCCATTGTAAGTATAAAGCTTAAATTCTGAATTGTCACCTGTAGCAAAGGACATTTCACTTTCAATATCGAAATCATAAGTTGAAGGCGATGTTTCATTTTTATAGTCTATAAATTGAGCATAATTTAACAATTCATCTCTATCATTTTCTTGTAATGTTGTTAATCCATTAAGAAAATATTCTTTTTTATAACCATTAAATTTAATCATAGTGATTTTAAACTCCTTTATTTACATTATAATGATATCAAAAAATCGTCAATTTGTCAATATCAATATTAACAATAATTGTAAAATAACATAGTATGTTATTGAACCTTGTTATAATAATAATATAAATTAAAAAAATATTTAACAAGTTTTATTAAAATAAAAGGAGATATCTTATGAACGAATTTGTTATATCAAGTTTGAATGACCTTAGTTATTTAAGATTTGATTCTTTTAGATGTTACCAAGGGTGTAGTAATTATAATTGTTGCAACAGATGTTGCGGTGGTTCTCTCTACCCTTGCCCAATATTTACTAATTGTAGCGGAAGAGAAATATTTTAAATAAAAAAACTGCCTAAGCAGTTTTTTTATTCCTTCTCTGGCGGTTTTTTATTTGATTTATCCATCACTTCACTTTGAATTTTAGCTTTTATATATTTTATAATTTTTGTATACTGACAATCTAAATCAAGTTTAAAATCAGCTATTTCTTCTAAATTTTTCAATTCATCATTTGAAACTTTGCCTGCCTTATTAGCGTACCTAGCTTCTTGATACCTTCGTTCAGCCTCATCACAATCTACAAAATCGGGATTTTCATTAAGCTCATTTATAAACATATTTAGTATTTCATTATTAGTAGGAGCTGTTAAATCTAAACCGTATAATTTTTGGCTTTGTGAAATTTTAAACAGCACTTCTATACTATGTGCTATTATTGCACTTGTATAACTTTTTGCCTCATCTTCGCTTTTCCCCATTGCTTTAAATACATTTTCAAGTGCTTTTATGTTAAATTTTGGTTCACTATTTAATTCTAAAATTTTCTTCTCAATTTGCTTCCCACTCATAAATAAAGTTCTTTTTTCATCTTTTAAAACTTTTTTCATTATTTTTTCAACAAAATTATCAGATTCTTTAAATTCTTCGTAATATTTTAAAACTTCATTTCTAAAATCATCAAAAGTTTGATAATTTAAACTTATTATTATATCTTTTTCAATATCTGAAAATTCTTTACCTAAAAGAGCATTAGTAGTTGCCTCATAAAAAGTTTCATAAGCGTCATCTATAAACAAATCCTCCACTAAAATCCCCTTAGAAGAATTCATACTTTTAATCAATAACTCATGCATAATTTCATAATCTTCTTTTGGTAAATCTTTAATAGCCTTTAAAAAGTCTTTTATAGAAGAAATTTTTCCATCGCTACCAAAGCTATTTTTAATAAATGTAATATTTTTTATACATTCTTTGAAATCTTTTAGCGCCAACATAGAAAAAAATATGTCACTAGATGTAGGATCTGAATAAAAAATACTATTAAAATTATATATATCATCTTTTAAATAAACTAAACAAGTAGCATGATTAATGCTATTATTTTCAAACTTAACACCATTATGAATTGCTGGAATGCCTAATCTATTTAATAATGTTATTAACATTTCAGCATAACCAACACAAACTATTTTGTCTCCTGTTAAAACATTTACAAGAGCTCTAGATTCTATCGGACTTTCATTTGTCCTTTCTTTTTTGTAATCATAAAAATTTGAAACAGTAATATATGCATAAAGATATTTTTCAAGAGGTGAAAGCTCTCTACCATCAACTTTTGCATTTTTAATTAAATTTGTCCATTCTTCTAATTTTCTATTTGCTTCTAATACTTTTTGTAAAGGATATTTATAGCCATAAGCCTTACTGTACAGTTCAACGGTATGGCCATCAGATATAAATATATTTGCATTATCTGCAAGAATTTGAGTTTGCTTTTCATCAAAAATACAATCAGCATTTCTTCCTTTGGGAACAGAAAAAAGAATTTCGATATTTTTACCTTTTATAATACTTGCTACAAAATTATAAAACTCTGAATTTAAAAAACAATTAGAAAAAACAATTGATTTAACTTCATTTTTTGAAAAAAATGTACTTAATTGCTCAAATGATTCATTTCCTTTAAGTTCTATAACTCCATCTTTTATTTCTATATTGGAGGATAAATCTTTTCCCCTTTCTGAAACAATCCTATAAGAAGAGCCTTTTAATTTGTTTTTATTAAAATATTTTTTCATACTTCCTCTTACAGAAATATATCATCTTTTATCTTTATAGTCAATATTAAAAAAATCGGAATTGCCGATTTTTTAATTATTAATCCACAGTTTCATCTAAATATGTGGCTTGAACATCTGCCATATGAAAAAGCAATGCTGTTGGATATCTATAAAAAACATTTTTAATTGCAAATCCACCTTTAACACGAGCATCAAATTCCCCCATGTGCCAATTTATAACCATAGCCTCTTCACGAGTTAATTTCATAAATCCACTAATTATATAAACAGATTTTTCTCCATGCCCATAAGGTAACCCATCATCAACCGTAAAATATGGCTTTTGTATCCATTGGCCATCTACTTTAACATTCTTTACATCTTCTTTATAAAAATTGACCTTGCAAACATCATGAAGTAACGCACAAATTGTTGCACTCTCTAAGCTGAATTTTTCTTGCCAATTTTCACCATATTCACTTTCTAACAACCTTATGAACCTTTTATAAACCTTTATAGTATGGTCGCAAAGTCCACCTTTATAATTTGAATGAAAGCTTGTACTTGCTGGAGCTTGAAAGAAATCGCTTTTTTCAAGCCAATTTAATAAGTTTTCAGCACCATCTCGCTCTATATTATAAAATAATTCTATAAAATCTTCTTTTGTATATTCCATATTTTAAATATATTTAACTTTGATAAATTTGTCAACAAAATTGACGACCTGAATTGACTTTTAATACTTTAAATATTATAATTATCTCATGAGAATATGCAATCTAAGTTCAGGCAGTGATGGAAATTTAACTTATTTAGAGTGCGAAAAAACAAAAATCTTAATAGATGATGGACTTTCATCAAAAGAAACTATTAAAAGATTATGTTTACTTGGGGTAAGTCCCATTGATATAGATGCAGTATTAGTTACTCACGAGCACTCTGACCATATAAAAGGAATTGACAATCTTTGTTCAAAATACAATATACCTGTATATGTTCACGAAGACGGATTTTTTCCATTACAAAATAAGCTTACAAAGAATATTAAACTAATCCCGTTTAAAGATAATGGCTTTGAAGTTGGAAATATTGGCGTTCAAAGTTTTGCCGTTCCACACGATGTTAAAAGATGTACGGGATATTCTTTTTATGAAAATCAAAAAAAAATTAGTATTGTTACAGATTTGGGGCATACTACTAACGAGATTATAAAAAATCTTGCTGGCAGTACCCTTGTATATCTTGAAGCAAATCACGATGTTCAAACATTGCTTGATAACCCTAGATATCCCTTTCCGTTAAAACAAAGGATATTAGGAGATAATGGGCATCTTTCAAACGAAGTATCCGCACAAACAATTTACGAACTGTTAAAAAGTGGAATTAGGCAAGTTGTACTATCTCATTTAAGTACGGAGAACAACTCTCCTACACTTGCTTATGAAAGTGTAAAACATTTACTTGAAGAACATGGTGTGATTGAAGGTACACATATAAAAATAGATGTAGCTACCATTTTGCCCGGAGCAATATTTAAGCTTTAATATATAACTGCTAGCATAAATTATGGAGGTTTTATGAAAGCAGTTATTTTTTCTTTTATTTTACTTTTTTCAAGTTTAGGACTTAGTGGTTGCAATTTGACTACAAACATAGATACAAGCGTAGATATGACTCCACGCCTTATTTCCGTAGGAGATAACCTTTCCACTAGTGAAATGGTAGAAGAAGTTAAAAGTGCCGTTGTAGGTATTAGTGCAACCATTGAAGGAGGATATAGTGTAGGAAGCGGAGTGGCTATAGCTTCTGGCGGTTACATTTTAACCAATCACCATGTAATAGAAGGTGCAAAAAGCATAAAAATATATTTAGCCAACAATGTTGATAGCTATGCAAAAGTTCTGTATAGTGATAGTGCATTAGACCTTGCCATATTAAAAGCAGATATAAATATGCCTTATCTTGATACATCTCCATCCTCTTCGCTTAAAGTTGGTGAAGATGTTATTGCTATTGGCACACCTTTAACTCTTCAATTTAAGCACACTGTTACAAAAGGTATTGTTAGTGCACTTAATAGAACACTTGAAATTTCAAATTTGGGAGGCACTACTACACTTATGCAAGATTTAATTCAGCACGATGCTAGTATAAATCCTGGCAATAGTGGTGGCCCACTTATTGATTCTTCTGGTAGAGTTGTAGGCATAAATACTTTAAAAGCTTCCGATGCCGAGGGTATAGCCTTTGCAATTCCTATTGAAGTTGCAACTTCACTTACTGGAAAAGTAATTCAAAATGTAAATTACACCGCCCCAAAACTTGGAATTTTTGCTTATGATGTTGAACTAGCAAGGTTTGCAGAGAAAACATCACAAAAAGAAGGTCTTTACATTGAAGATGTGCAAAAAGATAGCTGTCTTTATAATGCAGGTGTAAAAAATGGAGATGTTTTGCTGTCTATTAATGGTATACCTATGAACACTATGATAGAACTTAGAAAGCTTTTGTATAGTTTAAATGATGGCGAAGAAATAACTTTAAATGTTATTAGAAATAATGAAATGCATGTAATAAATGCAAAAATTTGTTGTTAAATTTATAAAAAAATTTGTTTAATTAAACTAACTACAAAAAGCACGGAAAGTAAAATTTGAATTTTTCAAATTTTCCAAAAACTTAATGTTTTTGGGCGGGGCTATGCCCCGCACTTTCCGTGCTTAAATTTTATCGTGCTTAAATTTTATGAAGATTGTTCAATTCCTGCCTCTTTAATTTTTTTATTTTTGATTTCTTTTCTAACATAATCAACCAAAAATATTGAATCATATAAAACATTTGCTTCTTTACTTAAATTTTTTCTTTCTTCTGGATTATCTAAATCTCCGTTATAATTTTTCAATTCCTCATAATATTTAGCTATTTCCCCTCTATCACCTAACATTTGATATCCATTTAAAGCATTTATTAACAATTTGAAATTTTTTTCTCCTATTTTTTTAATAAAAGCTTTCGGGTCCTCTGACATTCTGCAAGCAATAATATCCTGTAAATTTTCTTCTAAAAAATCTTTTAATAATGGGAACGCTTTTGAATATTCAGACTTTTTGCATTCCTCATAACCTAGCTTAAATCCATCATCTTTCATTAATTTATATATTTTTAATGAAATATAATCATTAACAACTTCATCAAATAAGTGATATCCATTAAACTGATTTACGATATCATCTTTTGTGCTATCCTTAAAACCACATTTATACCCAATAAAATTATTTTCCTTATCAGATATTTTGTCGCTTTCAACTATATGATTAAATTCATGAACCAAAGTGCCCATATCCAAATTTAAATATTGATTTAATAAGCACAAACAATTTAAATTCCCATTTTTATCCATAAGATGAAAAACACATCCCAAAGTTGCATTGTTTCCTATTATAAACTGTTTTAAAATAATGGAATATGAATCTACTTTTGGAATAAGTGGTAAACCATTTAAATAATCCACTGCCTCAGTAAAATACCCACAATTTTCTTCAACTGCCTTTTGTATTTGAGAATTATATTCTTTGTACCAACTTAAAAATCTTTCATTTTTAAGAAATTTTTGCAATGTAGGATTATTCATGCATTCATCAAAACTATTACCTTCTATTCCTAAATAATTGAACAGTTCTAGGCAATTTCTTTTAGAATAATCTGTATAAAATTTTCCTTTTTTTTCAACTAAGTCTTTTACTATTTGAATAAAATATGGCTTATCTGAAACACTTAATTCATTAAAATCCTTATTAAAAAATTTTAAAATGTTTTCTATTATAAGATTATCTAATTTACTTTCAATTTGACTAACAGAATTTTTCATTTTTTCTTCAATTTTATTGAAGAAAGTTAAAGCATTATTTTTTTCATTAATAATTAGTTCATATTCATTTTTATAATTATTTTCCCATAAATTTTTTATTGAATATAACTCTTTTTTTAATAATTCACTCAAATTTTTATCAATAATTTTTGAAAAAAACTTATTGTAATCTCCATAGCTTAAATTTTTAGGTATTTCTATTAAATTTTTATGGCTTAGCATATCTAAATAAAACTTTGCTTCTAAACCTGTTATATGTTTACTATCCACATCTTTTATTAATTTGTCTATATCTATAAACTTTAAAGAAGAAGCACTTTTAAAACCTAATTTAGAAAAAAAATCCGAGTAAAGCTTGTTTTCTTTTTCTTCATAATAGCTTTTAACTTTATTTTCTGTGCTATCATTGCCATATTTTGAAACCGAGCCTAAAAATAAAAAGGTTGAATGTGTTAGCCTTTGGGTTATTCTTTCTCTATATTTTTCACCATAAAATTTAACAAAATAATCAATTATTTTGTCTAATTTTCCTTCTATTGGATTAAATATATTTACACCTTCAACTCTACAATCAAGCATATTATTCTCCTATTTTTTATTTTATAAGTTCTGGGCTAACTTTTTTTCTTACATTTTCTGTTACTTTATCTACTATTTTTAAGGATTTATGCAATAGTTGTGCATTTTTAGATAATGGCTCTACAAAATTATTTTTTGCTTTTTCATTAATTTCCTTATTTGCTTCAATAATTTCATACGAATTTAATGTATAACAATTCTTCATTGCTTGATTTAACATTTCAAAGTTGTTTAGCCCTATGATTTGCGCAAATAAATATGGATTAGAAGACATTCTACATTCTTTTAACAATTCTATGTTCTCTTCTAAAAACTCTCCTAAAACCAAAAACATTTTAGAATATTCTGATTCAGATTCTTTATTATATCCAATATAAAAATTGTCCTTTTTAAACAATTCAAAAACTCTATATGCCATATATTCATTAACAACTTCATTAAATATTTCAACATCATTCAATTTGTTGAATTCTTTATCGGAACATATAAACCCTGATTTATATCCAAAAAACTCTCCATTTCTATATAAAAAATCTTGTTCAAGAACATGATTAATTTCATGAATTAAAGTTAATGTATCTAATTTAAAATAATTTTTGCATACACAAACATTTTCCACTTCTGGCAAGCCAATATAATTTAAAAAAGTTACCCATGCCAAACAGTTATTTTTATCTATAATTGCTCTGAATATAGATTCACCTAAGTTATCATTAAAAATATTGATTCCTTGATCTTTTAAAATAGAATAAGCATCTTCTAAATATCCTGGATTATATGCCATTTCTTTTAGTTGCAAATTTCTAAATTGTTTGTATTTTTTTGTAATTAAGTTTAACTGTAAAATATTAGCCAACTTAGGATCATTTATATAAGCGTTATAGTCATCTCCATGATCTATGCCTAAATAATTAAATAATTTTATTCTATTTTTTTTGTCATAATTTGTAATGAAATAATCTTGTTTTTCAATTATATCAATAATAACTTCAGTATAAAAATCAAAATTTTTGTCATTCTTTATATTTTCTTTACTAATTCCTGTAGCGTTATAAATTAACTCTATAAATAAATTATCAATATCATTTTTATAAAAATTATTTGTTTTTTTAGCATTTCCTTCTAAATTTGAAAGTATTTTATGATTTTTTATAAACTCATCTAGCGTTTTATAATATTCTGTGGAATATTTACTATTCCAAATCTGATAACATTCATAGCATTTCTCATACAATAATTTATATTGTCTATTATCTTTAAAAATATTTAATAATGTATTTACTGATTTTTCGTTTTCAACATATTTTATTACGCCAATGATATCTAAAAACATAAATAAATTATCAATTTGTTCATCAGTTAATTTATCATAAACCTTAAGTTTTAATAAATTTAATGTACTTAAAATATTTTCTATGTTTTTTATGTTAAATTTTTCTGTTAAAACATAATTTTGTGCACTTATTTCCTTGTAATACTCATTACAAATTTCTTTTACTTTTTTAGAATAATAATTTTTTAAATCAGCAAGTGTTGAAGTTTTTGAGCCTTTATCAATTTCTCCTAAAAACAAAAAAGTAGTTCTTAGTACTCTATCATTAATTCTTTCCCTATGTTTTTCACCATAAAACTTGACAAAATATTCTATTATTTTGTCTAAAACTCCCTCTATTGGATTAAAAATATTTACACCATCGACAATGCAATCAATCATTTAAAACCTCGTTTAATA
This sequence comes from uncultured Clostridia bacterium, assembly GCA_944350095.1. Classification (GTDB taxonomy): domain Bacteria; phylum Bacillota; class Clostridia; order Christensenellales; family UBA1242; genus Caccopulliclostridium. The sequence continues at coordinate 11,617 of CALVOB010000043.1, read as the reverse complement.
GCATATCAAATTGATAAAAATTTTTGGGATAATTATTTCTTCCATAAAAATTATAAGTTTGCCCATCTTTTTGAATTTCGATTTCATAGGTTAATCCATCAATTATCATATTATTTTCATAGCGTTCTTCCCATGAAGATACTATTCTTAAAAGATGGCTAGCAAATCTATCTATATCTACAGCCTTGTCTTTTCCATTTACAGTAAATATTCTTTTCTCATCATCTAAAAAGATTTTAGTTTCACCCTTTAAATTTTGTAGTTTTATTGTAATTTGCATAATTACCCTCCTATTTTTATATATTTTAACACTTTTAAAAAACTAATTGCAATTTATTTTGCATACTCTGTTTTTTTATCTACACTAGAAGTGTTAATTATTTTATCATTTAATCTCTTTCTCATATTGTTTTTAGCAATTCTAATTTTATTTTTAGCACTAAGTAAAATTTGTGCATTTTCTGAAAGTTCTTCATTGCAAGCATGGCTTGTTTTTTCCTTAATTTCTTTCTCTGCTTCATCAATTTCTTCTTTGCTAAGTTTATAACACCTATTTAAAGCTCTACTTATATTTGTATAATTGTTTTTACCTATTGTTTCTATAAATAGATATGGATTTGAAGACAATCTGCAATCAATAATAAGCTTCATGTTTTCCTCAATAAAATCATTCATCAAAACAAACAACTTTGAATAAGCAGAACTTTGCAATTCTAACGAACCAACTTCAAAATTATCTTGTTTGCAAAGGTTATAAATTTTTAAAGCAAAGTAGTCATTAACAACCTCGTTAAAAATCATACTACTTCTTCTATTATTTTTTATTTTGTTAATTTCAAAACCACATTTAAAACCAACAATTTTATCATCTTCAACAATTATATCGGTTTCAATAATATGATTTTGTTCGTGAATTAAAGTAGCAGTATCCAAGTTTAAATAATTTTTACAAACACATATATTATAAATTTGCTTATCTCCAACTATAATTACAGGCACCGTCCAACCCCAATTATTGTCTGTTTCCATAATGAAATCAAATAAATCGTATGTAATGTTAGTATCCTGAGGATTAATTTTGCTTTTTAACAATCTTTTTATTGCATCTTCAAAGTACGGGCAATATTGAGCCTGTTCATTTAATTGATTGTTCATAATTTCTATGTATTTACCAACAATTTCAGAGCTCTTAAAAATTTTTAACAAAAAATCATCACTTATATAATCTTCATAATTTTCGCCATGATCAACGCCTAAATATTTAAATAGTTTTACTCTTTCATTTTTGTCAAATTTTGTTACAAACTTTTCATCTTTTTCTAAAATATCTATAAAAATGTCTATATAATCATAAACTTCATCGTTTTCTAGTAAATCCTTTTTATCTATGTTTTTAAGATTAGCAAATACATCTATAAACAGCTCGTTTATTTGATTTGCATAAAATTCACTTATTTTTTTAGATTTTTCTTCTATATTTCTTAAAATAGTTAATTTAAAATTTTTTACTTCTTCAATATTTTGAAAAGCTTTTTTATATCTTACAATCCATAATCTATTGGCTTTTATAATTAAATTTGCCAATTTAACATAATTTGATTTATCCTTTACAAAATTACATATTTTTTTTACACTTTCATTTATATCTTCTTGTTCGGAATCAATAATATTAAAAGCTTCACATAAAACTAAAAAATTAATAACTTTATCTTCACTAAATTCCTTCAAATTGAACTTATTATATCTTAAATCCTTTAAAATACTCGCCAGCTGAAAAAAGGTTGATGCATTAAAATCATAGTACTTAACATTTTTTAAATTTTTTGCATCCAAATTTTTAAAAAAAGATTCTGTTAATCTTTCAATTTTTTTATCATAGTATTCTTCTAAATCATCACAAGTAGAGTGAGAATTTATAGCTCCCACCTCTCCTGTAAAGATATAAGCGGTATTAGTTAAACGGTTGGTTATTCTTTCTCGATATTCTTCACCATAAAATTTAACAAAATACTCTATTAAAGCATTAAGTTTGCCTTTTAATGGATTAAATACTTCAACACCATCAACCTTAAATTTAATCATAAGTTCACCCTTTACATAGATAGTTTAACACATATATTCTTAAATTTCAATACTAAAAAATATCACCTTGTTTAAGGTGATATTTTTAATTAATCTTCTTTTGGTTCTTCAACTTCTATATCTATAACCTCAGCTTCACTTTCGTCATTATTTTCTTTGTGTTCCTCTTCAATTTCAGATGAATTCGTTACTGTTTCTTCTTTCTTCTTTTTAGTTTTTTTAGGTTTTTCAACATCTAATTCTTCCTTAAAATCTTTTTCTACACTTTCCTTAGCTATTAAAGATAACCTTTCTTTCTTTTGTGTGTATATTACAATAGAGTTACCACTTTTAGACTTAATTTTTCCGCCAATTTGTTGATAAACAATAGCACTGCCCATCATAAAGTTTACATTACCATCATTTTGAGTGTTAATTTCTGCACCGTCACAAAGCTCGCCAACTTCCCCCATATTCATTGTTCCAACACTAGACTTATTTAACATATAACCTATTTTGCCATTCATAAGTGTTGCAATAGATGTTCTGTCTAACATTCCTATAATACTACCATTTATCATAGTTCCAATTTTAGCATCATTTCTAATAAACATTATTTCTGCATTATTAATAGTAGAAACTTCTGCTTTATCATCTATAAACTTAATGCTTCCCTTGTTAAATGTTCCAATTTTTGCTTTACCTTGAATATAATCTATATGTGCATCGTTTATTGTTGTAATATTTGTTTTATCCTTTACCATGTAAATTGAACCTGTTTTAATAAGCCCTATTTTTGCCTTGCCACCAAGAGTTCTTACAGAACCACTATTCATAATTTGAATTTTAGAGCGCCCAACAACTTCAATATAATCGGAATTTGTGCTTTCTAAAACAATGGCACTACCTGTAAGCGTCACATTTTTACAATCTACAAGCACATGAGCCCCTTCACTAAGAAGAAGATTATCTTCCGCCTCATGTGCAGTTGGTTCAGTTATTTTTTCTTTAAATAAATCAAAAAAGCTCATACTTTCTCCTTTTTAACAAAGAAACATTATAATAAAAACAAAAAAACTTTGTTAATAAATTAATTGTTTTTTAAATTATTACACAAATAATAAAAAAATCAAAGCAAATACTTTGATTTTTTATAAATTTATAATAAAAATTCATTATAAATAAAGTGCTCCAATTTTACAATTTAAAAACGGGACACTTTACATATTTTTTATTTTTATAATTTTTATACTTATTACAAAAAACTAGCAGCCTTTTCGCTACTAGTTTTTTATTGTACAATTTTGAAAATTTATTCACCCATTTCTGGAATATATGAGGCTATCTTTCTTAATATGTGCTTTGCAATATGATCTAACTGTGAGCCATCACGATAATCGGCGGGAGCATAACTATTTACCCTTCTATCTAAATATAACTTTCGTGCTTCATGCTTTGAATTTTCATTTCCTTCTTTGTATACACATACAGAATTTCCATTGTACATTGTAAGTATCTTCATACATGGCACATCTGTTATTCCATCACCAAAATATACCATTCTTTCATAAGGAATTACTTTACTTTTATCTTTTATATATTCGTTTACATCTCCAAAATCTGATAAATTTTCTGTGAAGCCTTTTCTTATTCTATACATAAATTGTGTTTTGTTTGTATAGTTTACAGAATGTGCTGGCCATATTGCATTACCCTTTTCATCGTAAACATAACAACAACCAAATATCTTTTTTAAATATGGTGCTATTTCTGTTGCTTCCATTATCTCGCGAAGTCCACTTGATATAACATAATGATCTATCTCTATATTTAATGTTTTCGCATAAGCATTTATTCTATTAAACCATGTTGTTACGCCTTGAAAAAATTTCACCGTTTTACCATAACTATTAAAAAATTCTCGTGTTACTTTTATACCTTTCTTTTCAAGTTCCGTTTTAAAACAATATAATGTTGCTAAAATTGGATCCATGTTATGTTTAGCACCAAATTCGTTAACCTTAGCCCACCAATCGCTTGGTGTAGGCATTCCTAATATATTTTTTGTTATTGCCATTTCTGATGTCCCATCAATTAATGTGTCATCAAAATCGTACATAAAAGCTACCTTTACCATAAGCCTCTCCTTTTTTCTATTGTAACATCTTTATTTAAGTTTGTGAATATCTTTTTTTTATTAATTATGCATTTTGTAGTAGTTTCCACTTTGAAATGATTTTTTTTCAAATTAATATAAATGATTTTATATAAAAACACTTAAATTTATGTTTATATAAAAACGCTCGGAAGCACTCGGGCAAAGCCCGAGATAAATCGCCTTTGGCGATTTTAAATTTTGCCAAAGGCAAAATTTACTTCCGAGCGTTTACTCTTACGCAGACTTAAAAATCTTTGCCACAAGAACCGTCATATCATCTGCCGCAGAGCCTCCGCTGTTTTCGACAGCTTTATCTACCAACATTTCAGCAAGCGTTTGAGGATTTGTAGGTTTTAAATTGTTAATAAATTCCATAAGTTTTTCATTGCTTTCAAAACTATCCGTAATACCATCGGTACATAAGAATACAAAGTCACCCGTAGATAACACTGTTTTATTTACTGCTGGCGGGGCATCTTGTACTATTCCAAGAGGAAGAGCCCCGCTTTCTACTGTACTTATTTCATTGTCATGTTTTATATAGCTATTAGGGGCACCCATCTTTATAAAATCTGCAATACCTTGTTTTAAATCCATTACACAAATATCAAGTGCAGAAAATACTTCATCTCTATTTAAACTTAAAAGCTTATTTACACTAGACAAAATTATATCATTATCAAATCCTGCCTTGTAAAAATTTTCAATAAGTCCAATTGCAAGACTGCTAGCTTTCTCAGCTTTTTCTCCGCTTCCCATTCCATCACAAAGTGCAAACATAAACTTGTCGTTTTCAATTCTAATAAGCGAGAATGTATCTCCACTAGTAGCTGAGCCCTCTTTTGTACAAGCAGAAGAGCCAAAAATTACATCATATTTTGGTGCTGTTTTTAAAGTTAGCACTCTATATCCAGATTTTGGAGATGCATCATTTGAAGCAACAACCATTCTATTGCCACAAACCTTGCTTACAATTGAAGGAATTTTTATTTTTTCCGCATCTTCATTTCTAACCACAAGTGTAGCACTGGTAACATCTGTGTTTTGTTGGTAAATAACCGCATCTGAACAAACAATATTATTAAATGTGAGTTCATCTATAAGAGTGTTTTCTCTACCTGCGTCAAAAGTAACATTTTTATTTACTTCTCCAGCAAGATTTTTCATTATTTTAGAAACACCAGAAAGCTGTTCAGCAATTAACACTCTACTAGCATCTAAATTATTTATAAAACTTGCGTATTGTTTATATTGTGCTGTAAGATTGTTTATTACGCTTACTAAATTGCTTACTCTTGAACATTTTGAGGTTAAATAACTTGGCACATCTAAAAGCGTTGTTCTGCCTCGCTCTAATGCCACATTTACAAGCTCATTTAAAACCTTTTCCGTTTCAGCCTGACAAAGTCTATGACAATAATTTTTTTCTTTGCAATCCTCGCAAACTTTATTTTTTACTTCACTTAATAATATTTCTTTTACTTCTTCTTTACTCATTCCACCTTTAATCATTGAACGAAAAACATAATCCATTTCACCAAAAACTTCAGAAAGGTCAAATAAGCGTCTTGTTAACCCCTCTCTACTTCTGTTAACAACATTTCGCATAGCTATGCTATTAGAATTAGAAGAAACAACTCCGCTTACATTTTCAAGTATTCTATTAGGGATAATTAAAAATACTATTGAAGAAACTAAGCTAGGCAAAGCACTGATGTATGTGTATGAATAATAAACTCCAACAAAATAACCAATGCATAAATCTACCGCAATGATTGCAATACATGGAATAAACTTATATTTGCTTTTAAATGCCACCGCCGTCAAGGCAAATAAAGAAAATGGTGCAAGAAATTCAGGATTATTAGCATAAAGCAAACTACCTAACCCCATAGTTATTCCAATTATAAGTGTACTAGACACATTAAATGTATAGGCTGAAAATAAAATAGCAAATATAGCAAAAAGTTTTATTAGTTCGAAGCCCCAAAAATTATAGGCTGTTAATCCACAACTTATTGCACCTAAAAGAACACAAGCAGATATTATTTCTAAACTTGAAAGTTTATAGGCAAAGCCTCTAATGAGTAGTGCACTAAAAATTTGATTGCAACATTGCATAAAAAGTATACTAGATACAACACTAATAAAAGCAGTAACAATTGCTCCATTAAAATAAACTTCACTAAAAACAAAACCTATTTGACTAATAAGAGCATACACTAAATATAATGAAAGCTTAACCGGTTTTTTCAACTTATAATGCAAACCTGTTATTAAAAGAATTATAAGAGCGCAAGCACAACATGAAATCAACGAAGGAATGTTAAATCCATGTGCTAAAGTAGCTAAAATATAAAGTGGGGCTAAAATATAGCCTTTAAGCCCACACCAAACAAGACTTAAATATAAGCCCGTTGCAAAAGGAAAAATAGCATTATTAATCCCTGCCCCAGCGAGTATGTATAAAGTAACAAAAAAACAAAGGTATTTTAAAACTGATTTTAATTTATTCATATAACGATTTTACAATTTATTAAAATGGTGTGTACACTAAAAATTTGTCGAAAAACTTCAAGTTTTGCAATAACTTTAAAATTATAAATAATTATAGTATTGACTTTGCAAGTTTTTTATGCAAAAATTATTGTGAGGTTAAATATGGAAGAAAAATATCCCGCAGAAAATTTACATTTAATTAAATTGCCTGACGAAAATAAAGCAAGAATTGGACTTTACGATGAAAAAACAAACCTTTTATATGTTTTTTCTAAAAATACAAATTATCATGCAAATGATATTAGAAGCATAATGCTCACCCCTAATAGACCTATACAATCATCTTCTGAAAGATATGCATTTCATTGTTATCCATCAGATTGTTTATATAACATTTTTAATAATGGTGGTAGCGAAGCAAACATTTTATATAATGGATTAAAATATTATAATCTTTATTATTTGAGTAAGCCAGAAATTTTAGAGCTAGAAAAGCTTTTTCAAAAAAAATTAAAAAATGTTAACAAATTATTATATCCTGAATCTAAAAATTATAAGGACAAGAAAAATAACATTTTAAAGGAAAACTATTTTAGTTTTCCCTTTTATTTATATAATTTGCAATAAAAAATTGTTTTTTCACTCTTACTAGACAATAAAAAATTCAAAAGCATATTGACAAAACTTAGTTATAAGGTTAAAATATAGATAACAATAAATATAGGAGATATTATGAAAAAATTTTTAGTCTATGTGATTGTACTTATAGGTGTGCTTTTTATCGGCTTCACCACCTATTATTTTGTACAGAACAAAGAAAACATCTATTTAAAATATGGGGCAGATTCAATGCTTCAATATAATATTGGTGAAACCTTTACTCTTGATGATATTCTTATACACACTCAACCCGACAAAGGTACAACTGTGGAAGTGGCATCAGATAACACAGATGTTTTATCTTATACAGCCGACACAAAAACCTTTTTAGCAAAAGCAGGCGGACTTGCAAAAGTTACAGTAACAACATCAAATCCAAACTACGACCGCTTTACTTTCTCTGTTCATGTAGGTGATGGTACTCCTAATAATCCTTACTTTATTAAAACTGCAACACAACTTGCAAGCATAGGAACAGGAGATTGGACACTTGCAAATAGTTACGAAATAGTAAATAGTATCGACCTTAACACTCCTACTACAAAAGAATGGTCCCCTATTGGTGCAGGTGTTTCTTTTACTGGATCATTTAACGGCGGGAATTATGAAATATATAATTTAAACATAACACAAGATGGTACTTATGCTGGACTTTTCTCAATAGTTGGAGAATCAGGCAGAGTTGAAAACATCAATTTAATTGATGCAACTATAAAAGGCTCTTTTGATTATTTAGGTACAGTTGCAGGATTAAATTATGGCAAGGTAGGTCTTGTAAGCGTTACAAATGCAAATATTCAAAATACTTTAACAACAGGAATAACAGGCGGAATTGTAGGTCAAAGTGAATACAAATCAGCGCGTGCAGAAGTTTACATGAGCACAGTAGAAAACTTAAATCTTACTGTATCAAATATAGCTGGTGGAGCTGTTGGAAAAGCCATAGGAGCTATAACAACAGATATTAAAGTTACATTAAATAATTTAACATTAAACACAAATTCAGTGGCTGGCGGAATTGTAGGAAGCAACTCTTCTTATAAAGACGCAGAAAAATATCGTCATTCAATGCTTAAAAATTGTTATTCAATTATAAGCCAAGAAAATCTTCCAGCAACAGTAGGAGCAATCCTAGGTGAAGATCAAGACCAAACAAACGACTTTAATTTATCTAATATATATCAAAACAACTTCTATGCAGGTTCTAACATTACAGGCTTTGCTGGCAAACAAGACCAAACAGGTTTAGTTGAAATAAGAACTATTGAACAACTTTATAATCAATCATCTTATACTAACTGGGATTTCAATAATGTTTGGACAATACAAGAAAACACTTCACTCGCAACAATAGATTTTTCAAACACATACGCAGGAACTTCAATTTATGACCCAGGCAACAAAATTACAAGTGTTGAAGCTCTTACAAATGCTCTTGAAATATTAATCAATAATCCAACAAGTGATACAACATTTGAAATAGAACTTAGTCAAGACACAGTTTATACAATGAATGATTTTAGCGAAGGCATGACGACATGGACTCCAATAGGAACAGAAAGCAAACCATTTAAAGGGAAATTCATAGTAACAGGAGATCATACTTTAACATTTAAAGGTTTTGTTATTGAAGATCAAAAATATGCTGGCTTCTTTGGATACACCGATGGAAATGCTGAAGTTCGCGGAGTAAATTTTGAAGACTTTAAAATTACAAATTCAGATAATTTTACAAGCGATTACACAGGAACAATAATAGCCTATGGCTTATCAGCAATAGTTTCAGATTGTACTGTAAAAGGCTTAGATATTACAACAGGAAATGTAATTGGTGGAGCAATTGGATATGTTGGAAATGGAACAGTAACCAATATAACAATTCAAAGTTCTTCTACAGAAGCTTATGCAAATAAAATAAATTATACTAAAAAGGTTCAAGGCAAAATTGGTGGCGTGATTGGAATTAACAACAATGCAACAGTAGATAACCTTGATATAATAATCAATCCTTCTTCTATTGAAGCATATATTGACACAACCTCACCTATAACAATTGGCGGTATAATTGCAGAAAACAATGCAACAGCTTCAAATTTATACAATGAAGCATTAATCATAACAGAAAATTCAGCTGGCACAATTTACGCTGGCGGTGTGGTTGGAACAAACCGTGGTAAAATTTCATTGTCTTCACTTTATGTAAATATGAACTTAAAAGATAATTCATCTTCTTATGTAGGCGGTATTGTTGGAGCTAACGAAAACGGTGCAGAAGTAAGAACAAGCTTTATAGAAAATGTTTCAATGACAGGTACTTACATTGGCGGTCTTGCAGGAACAAACGCAGGAACAATTACAGAATGTTACTCTTCAGGCTCTATAAATGGTAAATTTATTGGCGGTCTTGCAAGTATAACAAGCGGAAATATAAACAACTGCTATACTGTTGCTTCTCTTACAGGTCAATATTCAGAAGGAGATGTTGCAGGTTTAGCATATAAAGTAGATGCAGGAAGCATTGAATATTGTTTCAGTTCAGCAACAATTTCTGGTAAAGGCGACCTTTGGGCAGAAACAACCTCACCTTTCAGACTTACAGGTGCAGCAAAATTCTTCGGCGGAATGTTAGATGTAAAAAGCGGAAATGTAAGCAATTGTATAATTGTTAATTATGGAACAAGTAAAAGACAAGCAACATCAGACACTGTTATAGGAGATATAATCAACTTTATTCCAGGATTATTTACAGGTGGTAAATACAAGGGCTGGATTGATTGTCAAGATACTGACTGCAAAGGAACAAGCGGATATAAAGCATTTATAGATAATAAATTCTCATCTGCAATTTGGAACTTTGATTCTTTTGAAGACATATATCCAACACTAAAAAACATACCTGTTGAAGAAGAAATTCCAGAAGTTTCAGAATAATTAACATAGTAAAAATAAAATGGCAAACAAAAGTTTGTCATTTTATTTTTTATTTTTTTCTTTATTTTCTTCTTTTGCAATTATTTTTTCAATTTTTGAAAGCGTCTTTTCATAATTTGTATTATTAATAACATAATCATAATTTTTAATATAACTAAGTTCAAATTCCATTCTTGACAATCTTAAATCAATATCAGGTTCATGTCTATCTTTAAGCCTTTTAATAAGCTCATCTTTTGGAACTGTTAAAAAAATTGAAATCACTTTCGCCTTATTCTTTAATGCTCTTTTTAAACTAATTTCCCCTAAAACTCCCACATCTTTAATATAGTTGCACTTTCCTTCAATAACCTTTTCAAGTGAAGAATTCAAAGTTCCATAAAAATTTTTGTGTATTTCCTCATATTCGTATATTTCATTATTTTTTAACATTTTGTCAAACTCGTCTTTGCTCACAAAAACATAGCTTTCATCTGTTTCGCCTTCTCTTTTCTTTCTTGTTGTACAAGTTTTCATAAATTTAAGATTAGAATTTTTTTGTAATAATCCCCTAATTAATGTGCTTTTTCCAGACCCCGAACAACCAGATAAAATAATAAGCATAAGTTTCTCCTTAAAATTTGTTAATGATAAGAGTATAATATTTTATATAATTAAAATCAAATGAAATAACAAAATTTTTTATATGGTTTTTAAATACAATTCACAGAAGCGAAGATTGACAAAAAATTTATAATATAATATACTAATTAAAAAATAACTGGGTGTGGCGCAGTTTGGTAGCGCGCTTGAATGGGGTTCAAGAGGTCGGAAGTTCAAATCTTCTCACTCAGACCAATTATTTTATAATTTAATTAAATCAGATAAAAATTTTTAATTATAGAATAATAAACTAAAATTTTTTATTAAAATTATTGACAAAGAAAATACTTTTTGATAGAATAAAAAGGCTTTAATAGTGCAGATTAAATTTAGTAAAAATATTATTAAATTTTTTAAAACTATTAAGTTAATATATAACATTCATGTAATAAACAACTAAAAACATTATAAACTTGAATGTTTATATTCACTCTTATTTTTAAAAAGCAAAATAAGAGAAGTTTAAAAAGCTTTTTTCAAAGTACAAATGTTTAAAAAAAATTAAATAATGGAGAGTTGGCTGAGCGGTCGAAAGCGGCGGTCTTGAAAACCGTTGAAGTGAAAGCTTCCTGGGGTTCGAATCCCTAACTCTCCGCCAAACAATTGTCGTTTGAACTCAAACGGCAATTTTTTTAGTTTACGCAAGGACGCTTCGTCCTTATTTTC
>CALVOB010000042.1 GCA_944350095.1 uncultured Clostridia bacterium | reverse complement strand
CCTTGTGCTTTTAGATAAACACCTTGGGCAGAAAAGCTTACTGTACTGCTAACGTTTAAACTTACACTGCTTGCTGCCATAACACCAAAACATAACATACATAAGCTTGTACATAAAGCAAATATTGTTCCTATTAGTTTTGTTTTTTTCTTCATTTCTTTCTCCTTTTGTTTTTTGTTTAGTTTTTGTTTTTTTATATAATTTATTCAAACATTAACTACTTCCTATACTATAATACTTTGTAAATTAATTTCAAAACAATTAAATTAAAAAAACAAACTAAACTATAAAAAATTAAAAATAATTATAAAAAATACACTTGTATATTTTTTACAAGTGTATTTTACCCCCCCCCGCATTTTTGTCAAGAAAATGAACAAATTATTTTAATTTATTTTACATTATTATTCTTCTGAATCAATATCTTCTTTTATCAATTCTATTATAGTGTCATGCTTTTTATTTTCTATATCATCTTCTTGTGGAACTTCTTCATGCTCTGTTACGGCAAAAGCAACTAATTTTGCACCATCGCGAAGCTTCATAATTATAACACCTTGACTTACTCTGCCAATCATTCGTATATATTTAATTGGCGTTCTTAAACTAATGCCTGTATCTGCTATTAACATTAAATCATTGTCTTCTTCTACCTCTACAAGCCCTACAAGTCCGCCCGTCTTTTCGTTAAATATGCCAGCTTTTACTCCTTTTGTTCCACGAGAAGTTAATCTGAACTCACTTGCTGGAGTACGCTTACCATAACCATTTTCAGAAATTGTAAGTATTATACTTTCTGGTTTTACTACTGCCATGCTCACAACACTTTCTCCGTCTTCTAAGGTCATACTCTTAACGCCCATACTATCACGACCTACTTGACGAACATCTTTTTCATTAAATCTTGCACATTTGCCGCTTGAAGATGCCACTAAAATTTCCGCATTTTCTTTAACATAACTAACGCCAATTAGCTCGTCACCCTCATTAAGTTTAATTGCAATCTTTCCAGATTTTCTAATATTTTCATATTCTGAAACTTTTGTCTTTTTTATTAGTCCATTTTTAGTAGCCATAATTAAACAGCCTTCAGTTTCTCTTTCTTCTGGTATAGGGACAATTTCTGATATCTTTTCATTTTGAGAAAGTTGAACAAGGTTAATCATTGCCCTACCCTTTGCTTGACGAGAAGCCTCAGGAACTTCATAGGCTTTTATGCTGTAAACTTTTCCTTGGTTGGAGAACAATAGTAAATCTGAATGTGAGTTTGTAGCATACACCTTTTCAACAAAATCTTCATCTTTTGTTTTATGTGCAGTAACTCCTACTCCACCTCTGCGCTGAGCTTTATATTCACTTGCGCTCATTCTTTTAATATAACCTTGATGTGTCATAGATATAACAACTTCTTCCTTTTCAATAAGGTCGGCTATATCTATTCCACCCATATCTAAACTAATTTCTGTACGCCTTGGAGAACCATATTTTTGCTTAACTTCTTCAAGGTCATTTCTAATTATACTAAGCACTTTTGCTGGACTTTCTAATATGCTTTTAAGTTCTGCGATAGTAGCTTCGAGTTCTCTTAATTCTTCATTCAATTTTTCAACTTCTAAGCTCGTGAGTCTTGAAAGTTTCATTTCAAGAATCGCATTCGCTTGTTTTTCAGAGAGCTCAAAATTCTCCATGAGCTTTTGCATAGCATCAGTTTTATCAATAGAATTTTTAATTATTTTAATAACTTCATCAATATTTGCAAGTGCTATTACTAAGCCTTTAACAATATGTGCTCTTTCTTCCGCTTTTGCTAAATCGAATTTCGTTTTTCTTATTAAAACATCTTTTTGGTGTTCAAGATAATAATAGAGCATTTCTTTTAAATTTAATATTCTAGGTTCTCTTCCTACAAGTGCCAAGAATATTATTCCACTGCTTTGTTGAAGCATTGTGTGCTTATATAGCATATTCAAAACAACTTGTGCATTGGCATCTTTCTTTACATCAACTACTACTCTCATACCATCACGGTCTGATTCTTCTTTGATGTCGGATATTCCTTCCAACCTTTTATTCTTTACAAGGTCTGCCATTTGCATTATAAAGCGTGCTTTGTTAACTTGATATGGTAGTTCAGTTATTATAATTCTTTGTCTATTTCCCTCTTCAACAATTTCTGCTCTACCACGAACTACAATTCCGCCCTTACCTGTTCTATATGCGTGTTTAACAGCAGTTCTTCCCATAACAATACCACCCGTAGGATAATCAGGAGCTGGTATTATTTTAATTAAGTCGTCAATATCAATGTCAGGATTATCTATTAAAGCTTGAACGCCGTTTATAACTTCTACTAGGTTATGAGGCGGTATGTTTGTAGCCATACCAACAGCTATACCATCTGCACCATTTACAAGAAGGTTTGGAAACTTTGCTGGAAGAACTCTTGGTTGCATTAATGTTTCATCAAAGTTAGGATAAAAATCTACTGTATCCTTATCTATATCTTTTAACATTTCTGCTGCAATTGGTGAAAGCCTTGCCTCTGTATAACGCTGAGCAGCAGGGCTATCACCATCAACAGAGCCAAAGTTTCCGTGGCCGTCTACAAGCGGTTCACGAATGGAAAAATCTTGTGCCAAACGAACGAGTGCATCATATACAGAACTATCACCATGAGGGTGATATTTACCCATAACTTCACCAACAATTCTTGCACACTTTTTATATGGCTTATCCGCAAAATTGTTTAACTCTCCCATAGAATATAAAATTCTTCTATGAACAGGCTTTAATCCGTCACGAACATCAGGTATCGCACGCGATACATTCACCGCCATAGCATAAGAAATAAAGGATTTTTTTAATTCGTCCTCTACTTCTATCTTCTTTACTGTGGTATTTTCAAATAACTCTTCTAAGCTCTTCTTGTCTTTTTCCATATTACACCTTTTTTAAAGTTCTTTCTATTTTCTCTTTTCTAATTTCATCAATTTTCTTTTCATTGAATATAATTTCCAACTGTTCTACGCAATTTAGCACATCTGCCGTCTCTTCATTTATGTTTTCTATAACGCTACTTGCATCCTTTTCTTTAAAGCCTTTATAGCGAAGATATTTGCAAAGTTCCTTTGTAAGTTCGCTCATTTCTTCTATTGCCATCATGATTTGTGCATCTTCGCCCCAAGCCTTTAAAAATTTGTTATAAGCTTCTCTAAATTCTTCTTTCATAAGCAATCCTTAAACATCAAGTTCATCTACCAAGGTTGCATTTTCTTGAATAAATTGTCTTCTAAGTTCTGGGTCTTCCCCCATAAGTTGATTAAATACAGCATCAGCCTCTATTGCATCTTTCATAGTAACTTGTAAAAGAACTCTATTTTCTGGGTTCATTGTAGTATCCCAAAGTTGTTGAGCTGTCATCTCTCCAAGACCTTTATATCTTTGAAGAGTTATTCCCTTTCTACCAAATTCATTTAAGTTGGCTTCAAGCTCTTCATCAGAATAAAAATAAAGTTCATCTTTACCACGCGTAAGTTTATATAGCGGTGGCTGAGCAGCATATACATGCCCTTTTTCAATAAGTGGACGCATAAATCTAAAAAAGAATGTTAAAAGCAAAATTCTTATGTGGGAGCCGTCAACATCGGCATCAGTCATACAAATTATTTTGTTATAACGAAGTTTCTCCTCATTAAAATCATCATGAATACCTGCGCCAAAAGCTGTTATCATGGCTTTTATTTCTGCATTTTCAAGTATTTTATTAAGTCTTGCTTTTTCTACATTTAAAATTTTACCACGAAGTGGCAAAATAGCTTGGAAACGCCTATCTCTGCCTTGCTTTGCTGTACCACCGGCGGAATCTCCCTCAACTAGATATATTTCACAATGAGTAGGGTCTTTTTCAGAACAATCTGCAAGTTTTCCAGGAAGTGTTGTACTTTCTAGCACACCTTTTCTTCTTGTCAAATCACGGGCATTTCTTGCCGCATCACGCGCACGCTGTGCTGTGATACATTTCAAAACTAAATCTCTTGCTTCTTTTGGGTGTTCTTCCAAAAAGTCACCAAAGCCTTCAAGCACAGCTTTTTCAACTATCGCCCTCATCTCGCTATTGCCAAGTTTTGTTTTAGTTTGACCTTCAAACTGCGGGTTCATAAGTTTAACAGATATAATAGCTGTTATACCCTCACGGCAATCATCACCAGACAATTTTTCGCTCTCTTTAATTATTTTATTCTTTTGAGCATAATCGTTTATCGCCTTAGTAAGAGCATTTTTAAAGCCTATAAGGTGCGTTCCACCCTCTTCCGTGTTTATGTTGTTAGCATAAGAATGAATTACCTCTGTATAACCATCATTATATTGAAAGGCAACTTCTACCTCGTTTGTTTCATTAAATTTATTAAAATATATAGGGTTAGGGAAAAGCGTTTCTCTATTTTTATTTAAATAATCTACAAACTCTATAATCCCGCCTTTAAACTCAAATTTTTCACTTTTAACAGGTTCACTGCGTCTATCTTCAAGAGTTATTACAAGCCCTTTATTTAAAAATGCAATCTCACGAAAACGATTTCGCATTAAATCGTAATCAAATTCAACAGTTTCAAATATCTCGTCATCAGGTAAAAAGGTTACAGTGGTTCCTCTTCTATCCACCTTTTCAAGCCTTTTTAAAGGTTCTAATGCTATACCCCTTCTAAATTCTATAAAATGATGATAGTCATTCTGATAGACATCAACCTTTAACCATTTAGATAGTGCATTTACGCAGGATACACCAACGCCATGTAACCCACCAGAAATTTTGTAGCCTTCGCCACCAAACTTTCCGCCTGCATGAAGCTTTGTTAAAACCACTTCTACTGCACTTTTACCCTCAGAAGCTATAATACCTGTAGGTATACCCCTTCCGTTATCTGCAACAGTACAAGAACCATCTGCATTGAGAATTACATCTATTTGAGTACAATACCCAGCTAGCGCCTCATCTATACTGTTATCTACTACTTCAACAACGCAATGCATAAGCCCGCGTTCATCTGTTGAGCCAATATACATACCAGGACGCTTTCTAACAGGCTCTAAGCCTTCAAGCACCTGGATATCTGTTTCGTCATACTTTTTACTTTTTGTAAGGTCTAATTCGTCCATATAAAATTCCTTTTAAAAAATATAAAGGCCTAAGCCCTAAATTTACTATATATATTATAATATACTTAAATAGAAATGTAAAGGAAAAAGTTTGTAATAAAACAAATAAATTTGAAAAATACGCTTGCAAAAGAGTTCGCAGTGTGATAAAATATGCCCGTCTTTAATAAAAAATTAAAGTACTTCTTGTTTTCGAAAGAAAACCGAAATTAGACCAAAAGGAGGAAAATATGAATAAGTACGAACTCTTATACATCATTTCAGCAGATGCTAGCGAAGAAGCTAGAGAAGCTTTGATTGAAAAATTTAAGGCTTATGTTGAAAACAAAAAGGGTGTTGTTGAAGGCATTGATAGATGGGGAATGAAAAAATTTGCTTATCCTATCAACTTCAAAAATGAAGGATTTTATGTTCTCATGAATTTTTCAGCAGAACCAGATGTTGTAAACGAGATGAACAAACTTATGAACATAACGGACAATATTGTTCGTCAAATGTTTGTAGCTAAATAGGAGATTATATGAACAAAGTAATTTTAGTAGGAAATCTTACAAAAGACCCAGAACTTGCCACAACAAACAGCGGAGTTTCTGTATGCAGATTTACACTTGCTGTTGGCAGGAGATATCAAAATGCTGACGGCGAAAGAGAAACAGATTTTATAAATGTTGTTGTGTGGAGAGGACAAGCTGAAAACTGTCATAAATACCTTAAAAAAGGCAGTAAATGTGGGGTTGTAGGAACACTTCAAACAAGAAGCTACGACGCCCAAGATGGCACAAAAAGGTATATAACTGAAGTTATAGCAGACGAAGTAGAGTTTTTAAGCACTAAGAATTCCGAAGGTGGAGCAGATTACAAAGAAAGTGCGCCACAAATAAAGAAGGCTGATGTAGCCGAATTAGAACCGGTT
>CALVOB010000041.1 GCA_944350095.1 uncultured Clostridia bacterium | reverse complement strand
CCCACTCTGGAACTTCTTGCTCTGTTGGAAAAGTGTTTAAACTATCTGCTATATCATGATTCCAATCTCCACCAGCTATAACATAATTTCCTTTGTTATATTCTTCTGTAACTACTTCATTTAAAAGTGCAAGTTGTTTTGCTCTTATTACTCCACCTTCATCATAGGCGCTCATATGAAGATTTATTAAAACTAGCTCCTTATCTGAATTTTCAATTTTTAAGCGTGATACTATAAAGCATCTATCTAGGTCAAAAAATTTATTTATAAAACTATTATCTACAGGAAAAGATTTTCTTACGGCACTATCTACTTTATATTTTGAGTATATAGATATTCCTGAATTAACTGTTCCATGAGGTTTGGTTATTGGATAAAATAAATATCCACTATGAAAATTTGAAGCAAAAATATTTGTATAATCATTAAAACTATTTGTTATCATTTCAAATTGATTTACAAAATAACTTCTATGTGAACTTGTATCAACTTCTTGAAAAAACATAAAATCTGTATTTAGACCTTGCATTGTAGAAATAACTCCGTTTGTGCTTTCTAAAACAGTATCTTTGCTTTTAGCTCTACTTTCTTTGCCAGTTATAACTCTTCCATCTTTCATTGTTCCTGTATCCATGAAAAATGTAAAATCCTGATTATAAGCACCAAAACCAATATTGTAAGTTGATATGCTATATTCTGTATCTAACTTTACAAGATTATTATTGTTATTATTTATTTCAAGATTTATGTTATCTTCAATTCTATAATATGTAGCACTTAAATAAATTACATAGCCACCAAGTGTGAGGACAATTAAGCCTATTAAACATGCAAGAACTATGGCTATTATTTTAAATGTTTTTTTGACCATAAACACCTCATAGTTTATTATAACATAATTAAAAATTTTTAGAAAATGTTTTAATGTTTAAAATATCAAAATATTCTTGCCACCTATATTCTCTAATTGGCATAGGACGGAAGTCTTTAAAATATAATACAAGGGCAGGAGATATACCATTGTAATTTTTGACAAATTCGTATCTAATAAGTTGTCCAGCATTAATTAAACGTTTAATTTTTGCATGATAATTAAAGTATCTCATAATAATAGTTTTACACCAAAGCCAAATTAAATTCATAAAAATATATGTGAGTTATTCTACCTGTGTAGTGGATAGAAAAAAACTATTTCAAAATTTGGAAGATATTAAAAAATATTGTCCAAATATTTTTGCTATGGTAAAAGCTAATGCCTATGGGCATGGCGTAAAAGATATTTGTTTGGCTTTAAAAAATAAAGTTGATTTTTTTGGTGTGGCATGTTTAGACGAGGCTTTAGAAATTAGAGCATTTGATAAAACTTCTAACATTTTAATTGTTGGAATTTGTGAAAGTATGCTTATGGCAATTAAAAACAATATTTCTTTTACTATAGAAAGTTTACAGGATTTTTATAATTTATTAAAAATTGTTAAAAAAAATAAAAATTATCTTGAAAATAATAATAAAATTGCAAATATTCATATAAAAATTAATTCTGGTATGAATAGATTGGGTTTAAAAACAATAAAAGAATTTAAAAACCTTTTAGATAATTATTTTAAGTCAAATTTAACAAATTTAATTAAATTACAAGGTGTTTTTACTCATTTTGCTTCTAAAAAAATTATTGATAAACAAGTAATTAAATTTAATAATTTTTTAAAAATAATTCCTAGTTTAATAGACCCTATAATTCATATAGGGGGAGGAATTGGAAAAAATGTTGTAAATAAATTCGATAAAGTGTCCTTGCGTGTAGGCATTGATTTATACACTAATCCTAACTATATTTTACACTTAGAAAGTGAGATAATAAAGGTTTCAAAAATAAAATCGGGTGAATATGTGGGATATGAAAATAAATTTAAAGCTTTAAAAAATGAGTATATTGCTGTTGTTCCACTAGGTTATGCAGATGGAATCAATAGAAAAGTAAGTGGAGAATTTGTTAAAATAAATAATAAAAGATTTAAAATAATAGGAAATGTTTGTATGGATATGTTTTTTGTTTGTGTAGATGAAAGTGTTAAAAAGGGTGATAAGGTTGAAATTTATTTAGAAACATGGGCTAATAAATGTGAAACAATAAATTATGAAATATTAACATCAATTAACCATAGAAGATTTAAAACTTCAATAATTTATTAATTAACATATCAATTTAGTTTAATTTTTATAATTTTTTTGTTAATATAAAAACATGAGAGTTATATCTGGAAAGTATAGAGGAAAAAAGTTAATAAGTCCAAGTCATGAAATAAGACCTACTCTTGATATGGTAAAACAAGCAATTTTTACACGACTACAATTTTTTGTGGAAGATGCTAATGTTTTGGATTTATTTGCGGGAAGTGGAGCGCTTGGAATAGAAGCACTTAGCCGTGGTGCAAAGTTTGTTACTTTTTGTGATAAAAATTATCAAAGCATAAAATTGATAAAGGATAATTTGAATTTTATAAAAGAGAATAACTTTAAAGTTATTCAAGGCGATTATAAAACAATTTTAAATAGTTTTAAAAGCCCTTTTGATTTAATTATTTTAGACCCTCCATT
>CALVOB010000040.1 GCA_944350095.1 uncultured Clostridia bacterium | reverse complement strand
CTTCAATAATATCGCCCTCTTTCAACTCTTTAACATCACGAAGCTTAATACCGCATTCATAACCATAATTAACTTCAGCTTTGTCATCTTTTTGAATTTTAAGTGCAGAAATTTCAGTAGTTTCTATAACTTCTCCATTTCTTATCAATCTAGCCCCAGCACCGCGTTGAACTTTACCATCAGTTATATATGAACCAGCTACCAATCCAACAGAAGAAAGTTTAAATACAGCTCTAACTTCTGCATGCCCTATTATCTCCTCATTATATTTAACAGTCATTAAACCTTTAATAGCGGCAGTTATATCATCAACAACAGTGTAAATTACATTGTAATTTTTAATTTCAACACCCATACTTTCAGCCATTTGAGTAATTTTACCAGCTGTTTTTAAATTAAAATTAATTATAATTGCATCAGAAGCTTTTGCTAAAACTAAATCAGATTCAGTAACAGCTCCCGCACCACTATGAATGCAAACAACTTTTACTTCATCATTTTTTATAGCAGTAAGTGTTTGTTTTAAAGCCTCAACAGACCCTTGAACATCAGCCTTTATTATAATATTTAAATTTTTAAGCTTGCCTTCATTTACTTTTGTCATGAAATCGTCTAAGCTTACGCCTGATGTAGAATGAGTACGCTCTTCCTTAATTTTATTCTTTCTTTCTTCAATTAAATCTTTAGAGAATTTTTCAGAAACAACATAAACTTGACTTCCAGATTCTGGTACTTCATAAAAGCCTAACACTGAAACAGGCATTGACGGTCCAGCTTCTTTCATCTTATTTCCATTTTCATCAAACATTGCCCTTACTTTACCAAAAGTTAATCCAGAAACAAAAGAAGCTCCAACTCTTAATGTACCATTTTGAACAAGCACAGTAGCAACAGGTCCTCTATTCTTATCTAATTCTGCTTCGATAACAACACCCGTTGCCATTTTGTCAGGATTAGCTTTCAAATCTTGCATTTCTGCAACTAATAAAACCATATTTAAAAGTTCGTCAAGCCCTACTCCTGTTTTTGCGGAACAAGGAACTATTATTGCGTCACCGCCCCATTCTTCTGGCATTACACCATTTTCAGCAAGTTGTTGTTTAACTCTTTCTGGATTTGCCCCCTGCACATCCATTTTGTTTATTGCAACAATCATTGGAACTCCAGCAGCTTTAATATGATTAATAGCTTCTATTGTCTGTGGCATAATTCCATCATCAGCAGCAACAACAAGTATAGCTATATCTGTAACTTTTGCTCCTCTTGCTCTCATTGCAGTGAACGCAGCGTGACCAGGAGTATCAATAAAAGTAATTTTTTGCCCATTATATTGTGTAACATAGGCACCAATTTTTTGAGTTATTCCTCCCGCTTCACCAAGGGCAACTTTTGTTTTTCTAAATGCATCTAAAAGAGATGTTTTACCATGGTCAACATGCCCCATAACTGTAACAACAGGTGGTCTTGGAACTGCACCCTCGTTATCAATTTCAATATTTGTAGCATCTTGTAATTTTTCTTCCATGGTTTTATCTAATTTTTGTTCAAGTTTAACTCCAAGTTCACCAGCAACAAGTTCAGCAGTTGTAAAATCTATTGTGCTATTAATTGTAGCCATTATTCCTAAAAGCATTAATTGTTTAATTATTTCTGTTACAGGTTTACCTGTTTTTTCTGATAAAACTTTAACTGAAACATTTTCAGTAGTAATTACAGCGTTTTCAATTGCAGGAGCAACAAAAACTTTTTCTTCTTTTTTCTTTGTCTTTATTAATTTCCTAGAACCCATTCTATCTTCTTCGTAGTCATCTAAATATTGGTTCCTCTTTTGTAAAAGTTTTTTATTTACTTGTCTTTTTTCTTCTAATTGTCTTGATGGAGTTTTGTTTTTATTTCCAACTTGCCTTTCTGGCGTAGCTAAAACTGCACTACTTTCAGTTGGTACAAAGCTTCTAAAATTATTAACCTTTGTTGAAGCAAAAGATGATTTATTTCCACCAAATTTATTTTTGTAATCAAAATTAGACTTTTGACCATCTATACGATTTTTAAAGTTTTGATTATAATTTTGGTTATCATTCCTAGGTTGATTTTTATAATTTTGATTAAAATTTTGATTACGGTTGTTATTTTGATTTTTATTATTTCTGTCAAATCTATTATTATAATTTTGTTTTTGATTATTATTAGGGGATTTTTTTTCATCATTCTTGATGTTTACATTTTGAATTATAGTTTTAGCTTCTTCTTTTACCTCTACTTCTGGCTTTATTTCAGTTTTTGCAGTTTGAGGTTCTTCTACTTTTTGTTCCTTAATTTTAACAGCCTCAGCCTGTTTTTCTTTTAATTTAGAAGCAATCTTAGCTTGCAAACTTTCAGTTTGAACCCTTGAAGCTCTAATATCTCTAAGGAATGATAAAATAGACCCACTAGATTGAAGTGTGTGAATAGTTTTTAAATTGTTTAAAATTTGATTTTGATTAGCCAAAAGTTAAATCCCCTTTTATTTAAGTTTATCCAAAATTTTATCATATACTTCTTGTGAAATATTTGTTTTAAAAGATTTATTTAATCCTTTAGATTTAAATAATTTTTCTATGCATTCTTTACTCTTGCAAATATATGCACCCCTGCCATCAGCTTTTCCTGTTTCATCTAAATTTATATCTCCTGATTTGCTTCTCACAATTCTAACAAGTTCATCTTTTGATTTACGCTCACGACAAACCATACACATTCTACAAGGCTTATACATTTTATTCTCCTAAATCTTCAAGACCAGCAAAAATATCATCTAAATCCTTTGAAGATTCCTCATCTGATATGTCTGAAAGTTCATAATTTGTATCAGATGTTTCTTCTTCAACTTCATTTTCAGGTTTTACATCAATTTTCCAACCTGTCAATCTTGCTGCAAGTCTAACATTTTGTCCATTTTTTCCAATAGCAAGTGAAAGTTTATCTTTTGGAACTATAACCCTTGAAACTTTTAAACTTTCATTTGTTTCTACACTTAAAACTTTAGCTGGACTTAATGCTCTTGCAATATATTCAAGTGGATCATCAGAGTATAAAACTAAATCAATTTTTTCACCATTAATTTCAGAAACTATTTGATTAATCCTAACTCCACGATTTCCTACACAAGCACCTAAAGCATCAACATTTGGTTTTGTTGAATAAACAGAAATTTTAGTTCTATTTCCAGCATCTCTTGCGATGTCTTTAATAACCACATCTCCTGATGCTATCTCAGGAACTTCAAGTTCAAAAAGTTTTTTCACAAATTCTGCATTACTTCTTGAAACTTGAATTTGTGGGCCTTTAAAACTTTCTCTTATTTTTTTCACATAAACTTTTACTCTATCACCTACACGAAATTTTTCGCCTGGTATTTGGTCTGATTCTAACATTACACCTTCTGTATGCGAGCCAGCAATACTAACATAAACAGTTCCATTATCAATTCTCTTAACAATTGTTGTTAAAAGTTCATCTTCTTTTTCAGACAATTCAGAAACTGCAATAGATCTTTCAATTTCTCTTAATTTTTGCATTACAACTTGTTTTGCTGTTTGTGCTGCAATTCTTCCAAATTCCTTTGTAGATTCTTCGTTTACAACTGTATCTCCAAGATTATAAGACTTTTTAATTTTTCTAGCATCTTCAAGACTTATCTCTTTATCTTCATCTTCAACATTTTCAACAACTGTTTTATAAGAATAAATTTTAATTGTGTTCTTTTCTGGCAACAATTTTACAAGTGCTGATTTTGCTTCGCCATACATCTTTTTATATGCTGATGTTAAAGCTGTTTCAAGTGTTTCTATAAATTGTTCTTTATTAATTTTCTTTTCTGCCTCCAAATCATCTAATGCTTGGAAAAAATCTTTATTTATCATTTTTTTTACTCCTTTAAAATTCAACAACAGGAATCACCTGTGCAACCAAATCTTTTTTAAAAACTTTTTCTTGTCCGCTTTCTGAAATTATAACTTCTTCTTCGGTAAAATTTATAAGTTCACCTTTAAAAACTTTATTCCCATTTAAAGGCGTAAAAAGTTTAACTTCAACTTGTTTTCCTTTATTTCTGATAAAATCTTTATAATTTTTTATAGGTCTATCAAGCCCAACGGAACTAATGTTTAAAATGTAAGAGGTATCACCCGTTGGATTTAATTTATCTAGCTCCTCATCAACTATTTTATGAACTTTTTCACAATCATCAAGAGTTATACCACTCTCTTTATCAATAACAAATGATAAGTTCATTCCGTCTACCTTTTTAGCATATTCAACTTCAACAACATCGTACCCCATTTTTTCTATAATAGGAACTATGTTTTCTTCGCAAAGCGACTCTACTTTACTTGCCATAAATCTCCTTTCTAAAATT
>CALVOB010000039.1 GCA_944350095.1 uncultured Clostridia bacterium | reverse complement strand
GTTTACCAAAATTTAACAAACAGTTTACTTTTAACTGATATCTTCTATATATCCAAGGAGGAAATATGACAAACGAGGACTTGATTTTATTAAAATTCTATCGAATTGGCGACCTAACAACTGATGCATCTCTTAATAAGGCAGTTTCTAACAACTTAGAAGCTACCGAGCAAAAAGAGCTGATTAGAATACTTGATAAAATCGAGAAGGGCTTAATTCTTTGCCCTAAAAGGAGGCGCCAGCGAAAATAACAAATATTTTAACATTTTTATATAAAAAATGTTGTTAGCTTTGGTGTAAAATAATTTAAAAGGAATTTATGAAAGACCCTAGAAAAACAATTTTAATTTCAGGAATAATTAGTCTTATTTTGGCAGTATTGAGCATAGCCATAGTTTATTTAGATTTAATCACAAATTTTTCATGGATAATTTTGATTTATGATATAATTAGCATAACTATTTCATTTGTAGTAGGAATATATATGATAGTTATATCTAAGTTTGATTTTGAAAAACTTGCAAAACAACAAAAAATTTTTTTAACATTTACTTTCATAGCAATTTTTGGCAATTTTATTACTTGGATTATTACTTTTTACTCCTATTTTGCACTATCAAACTTTTTAAAATATAAAATGCTATATAAAGAAAAGGTTCCTTTAAATAAAGATATAATAGATGTTGAAGCTACCATTGAAGATAAGGCTGAGTTTTTATCTAAAGAAATTGAAAAACTTGAAAAATCTAAAAAGAAAGGAGAAATCTCGGAGGAAGAATTTTTAAAATTAAAATCAGATTTAATAAACAAATTTTTATAACTTCCGTTTATAATTTATGGAAATAATTAAAGTAGATTACTTAAAACATACTTTTAAATATGATTTTTTAAATAAAGTATTAAAATGCTCATCAAGAACAAGAGTTCAAAAAAGTCTTTTAAAAAAAATAAAATTTGAGCAAAATATAAAATCTAATTATTTTTTAATAAACGAAAACGGAAAAAATCCACTAATTTATTTACATAGTGGAACATACTCTAAAAACCCCTTAAATTATCAAATAAATTTTATTAAAAAAATAGCAACCCTTACAAATTCAAAAATATATATACCCTTTTATGATTCTCCGAGCCCAGAAAAAATTGTAAGTTTTGTAAATTCCTTTTCTTCTCCAAGCATAATCTGTCAAGGAATTGGAGGAGGCATAACCTTTTCTCTTTATAAAAAATTTAAAAATATTCAAAAAATAGTAAGCATCTCACCCTGGATGCATCTTAATAACCCCTTTTTAAATACCAAAGCTAAAAATGAACTTGTAGGACTAGAAAGTCCTTTCCTCACAGAACTAGATGACAATGTAGAAAGTTTAATAATAAATGGAACCCAAGAAAAACTGCGAGGTTATATAAAGATATTTTGCAAAAACAATATTAATAAAAATATAAAATGGCTTGAATATGAAGGAATGGCAGAAGGCTTTGTTTTTTACCCAAGTAAAGAAAGCTTAGAGCCAACTAGAATAATTGCCGACTTTCTACAATATTAAATCCACAGGTATACCCCTCCTGTGGATTTTTAATGTTTGTTGACATTTTTATTTTTTTTCTCATATAAATACACAAAGTGAGGAAGTATGGAATATAATGATTGTCAAATATTAGAAAATTATGAAAATATGGCAAGAGCCTACACAAATGCATTGGCAGAAAAAGGTTTTGTTTTTGTAAGATTGGATAGCTCACTATCGGATAAAGAAGAACTTATAAACAAAATTGCTGACAATTTAAATAAATTATGGAAAATTTATCTTGAAGCTTCCCTTTCACGAAGCTTTACTAAAAACAAACTTTTATACGCTCAGCTTGCCCAGAATACAAGTGTAATAATTGATAATTATAAAAAATTATATCCTAATGCAAAATTTTCCAACTTAATTCCTATTCGTATTCGTCCACAAGATATACCTAAAACATCTATAATTTTACTTACTGAATTAATTAAAGACATTTGGACACTTTCATCTTACGACGAAGCTAATTCTAATGAGCTTATTAAAATGGCAGGAGATTTGTTATTACAAATAAAAACATTGGCAACTGTAATTTAAATTAATTTAAAAGATATATTTTATTAAAAATATTTAATGCTTAATAATTCCCATAATAGTTTGGAGCTTAAAAAAATTAAAGATTAAAAAATAAGATTTGCTTTAATATTAACTTTAACTTACAAATCTGTTATATATAAATTATGAACTTTGTACTTTCTCAAATTATGGGAGGCATAGCATTAATTTTAGTCGCAATTGGCTATTTTTTTAAAAATAAAGTGAAATTTTTATTTATTCAAATAATAGCTAACATTTTTTATGCTTTGTCTCACCTGTGCAATGTGGATAAAAGATATGCAAAAACTTAGATATGCTTTATTAATACCAAATATTTTAATTACTATTTATGCATTAATTTTTAAAGTTTATACTACTGCATTATTAGACTTTATGGAAGTTGTAATAATTATAGTTGCAATATTGACATTCCAAATAAAAAAGAAAAAAGAATTTAATATTTATTATAAAAAAAATGAGCAAAGAAAAATGCTCATTTTTTTCATATATTTTAAAATTGGGTTAGATTTTAAAATTATTAAAATTTAAAGTGGGTTAGTCTTTAAATTTTTTACATTTAAAGTGGGTTAATTTTAAATGTTTTATTTAAATTACTTAATGATTGAAGATACTACGCCTGAACCAACTGTTCTTCCGCCTTCACGAATAGCAAAGCGTAAGCCTTGCTCGATAGCAATAGGTGTGATAAGACGGATTGTCATGCTAACATTGTCGCCTGGCATAACCATTTCAACGCCTTGTGGAAGCTCGATTGTTCCTGTAACGTCTGTTGTTCTGAAATAGAATTGTGGACGATAGCCATTGAAGAATGGTGTATGACGTCCGCCTTCTTCTTTCTTAAGAACATAAACTTCTGCTGTGAAGTCTGTATGTGGATGAATTGAACCTGGTTTGCAAAGAACTTGACCACGCTCGATTTCATTTCTTTGGATACCACGAAGAAGAAGTCCTACGTTATCTCCTGCTTGTGCTTCATCAAGAAGCTTTCTGAACATTTCAACACCTGTAACAACTGTTTGTTTTTGAGAGCCCATTCCAACAATTTCTACAGTATCGTTAACTTTTACTGTTCCTCTCTCTACTCTACCTGTAGCAACTGTACCACGACCTGTGATTGTGAATACATCTTCTACTGGCATTAAGAATGGCTTATCTGTTTCACGAGCTGGGTCTGGGATATAAGTGTCAAGTGTATCAAGAAGTTCTTGAATTGGTTTTAACCATTCACTGTTAAGGTCGTTAGCATCGCAAGCTTCATTAGCTTTTAAAGCTGAACCTTTGATTATTGGAGTTTTATCTCCTGGGAAACCATATTCTGTAAGAAGATCTCTAACTTCCATTTCTACAAGATCAAGAAGTTCTGGATCGTCTACTTGGTCTACCTTGTTCATGAATACTACAATGTATGGAACACCAACCTGACGAGCAAGAAGAATGTGTTCACGAGTCTGAGGCATTGGACCATCAGCTGCGGAAACAACAAGGATTGCTCCGTCCATTTGTGCTGCACCTGTAATCATGTTTTTAACATAGTCAGCGTGTCCTGGACAGTCAACGTGAGCGTAGTGACGCTTGTTTGTGCTGTATTCTACGTGAGCTGTGTTAATTGTAATTCCTCTAGCTTTCTCTTCTGGAGCCTTATCAATTTCATCGTATTTCATTGCATCAGCCTTTCCGAGCATGCTGCAGTAACGGCAGATTGCCGCTGTAAGAGTTGTCTTACCATGGTCAACGTGGCCGATAGTTCCAACGTTAACGTGTGTAAGAGATCTGTCAAATTTTGCTTTTGCCATTTTTATAATCTCCTTTATTTTTTATTGTTAAAATTCACTTTTGACGAGTGAGATTTTATCACATTTTAATATTTTAATCAAGCATTTTTCAATGATTTTGCAAGATTAATTATTTTTTGCCCTTTCTCCGGCAACTTTTTCTGCAATACTTCTTGGAACTTCTTGATATTTAAGAGGTTCCATAACGAAAGTTCCTCTTCCTTGTGTTTGAGAACGAAGGTC
>CALVOB010000038.1 GCA_944350095.1 uncultured Clostridia bacterium | reverse complement strand
TTTTTTTTTTTTTTAAACAATATAGGTACTTTACAATTTGGAAGCTTTGTTCTAGCATCTGCATTCTTTATAGAATAACCGCAACGAATCTTTGCATAGATGTTAAGTAAATTGGTTAGCCCACCAGCAGGCAAATTGGTATTAGATTCATAAACATATTTGAATTGCTCATAAACACTAGCATACGCACAATCTGAAATTAAATGCTTTACATTTTCAGGAAGTTTTTCACCTGAAAACATACACACAGTAGCTGCACCCATAGAAAGGCCAAAAATATCTATTTTACATTCTTTGCCAAATTTTTTAACACACATATCAATTACTTCAAGCATATCAAGCCTATCAAGCCAGCCCATGCCTATAAATCTTCCTTCGCTTTTGCCATGTGCTCTATTTTGTGTTAAAACTACATTATAGCCAAGCTTGTAGAATAGTTCAGCATATTTATTCATTTCTTGATATTTTGCATTATAGCCATGAATTACAATAGCTACCTTGTCCGTTTTTTCCTTAGCCATTAAAATCATAGGATACAATTTTTTACCATCGTAACTTGTAACGCAAACTTCTTCCAAATTATAATCTTTCCACCACTTTAAATCTATCTTATAATTTGAATAAGTCTTTTTAGTTTCTTTACTTACAATTTTACCAATAAAAGAATCTCGTTTTAAGCTTAAATTTAATAAAATTTCACCAAGACAAATTAATAACAAAAACAAGAACAGTAAAACTGCTACAACAGACAAACATATTATTTCAATAACGCTTAAACCTAAAAAACTCATGTATATATTTTACCACTTATTTTAAATAAGTACAATATTTTTTAATATTTTTTTAAACAACTTCTATTTTTATGTTCTCACCATTTCCTGCATCTTGATAAGATAGCCAATATCCTTTCCCCTTAGGCTCATTTTCATTTAAAGGAAGCCATTGCGATAACCCATTAAGTTCATCAGGACAATTTTCAGACCAAACCCCAGGGACCCCATAACATATATATTTTATTTCTCCATCTTCATAAATTAAGCCAACAACATAAAATTGACCATTTTCATCATAATCTATTCTAACAAATTTCGAATTTGGAATTATATCTTCTAATTCCTTAGCATCTTCATATTTGCTAAAAAGTAAACCAAGTTGCTCTTTTATTTCATCATAAAAAGATAATTTTTTATCATCCTTAATAGGTTCTCCATATTTATTCTCTTGTTCTCCACTTTTATCAATCACATCAAAAGTTTTTTTACTAGTAACCTGAGTTTTTTCATTATTTTTATCAATTTCATTTAAATTTTCTTCAATTTTGTTTATATTTTGGTCTAATTTAGAGTTTTCTTTATTTTCATCTTCATTATAGAATGCTTTTTTGTAAGGACACAAAAAACAATTTTCATCACATTTTTTCATCTCTTCATCTATAACTTCTTCTGCATCATCTTCTAAATTTATTTGATTTTCATCTAAAATTTTTTTTACTGCATCCATACTCTTTTTTTGCAAAACGCCTAATGAAGAAGCCAATCTTACTTCTGCACTTTGAGAACTTGCACCATTAGAAGAACCAATAAGAAGAGGCTTTATTTCTCCATTAAAAGAATTAACAAGAGCACAAGTAAACTCTTCCATAGGTTTATTTATAAAAGATGAAAATTCATATTGATTTAGCGCTACTTTGGTAAGCCCAGCCTTATATACTTCACCATTTGATAAAATGCCAAGTGTTAAAACTCCATTTGGTTCATTTTTAAAATTATAAAGTCTAACTGCCCCTTTAATTTGTTCACCAAATTTTTCTAAACTTACAACAGCTTTATTTAAATTATTTTCAACAGAATTTAAAATAATTGTTCTCTTTGTAAACATATATATGTACTCCTCTTTCTACTTAAATATTATACGAAAACAGAGTACATTCGTGTTATTAATTAGTATTAAAAAACAGGCGAAGATAGGCTAATCTTGTCGAAAAGCACTATACAAATTTTCAAATTCTTTCACTTCTAGTTCTTCTGCCCTAGCATTTAATGGAATATTTAATGCGTTAAAAATTTTTTCTATTTTTTGCCTATCATAAAGTTTAGATAAATTGTTTGCAAGCGTTTTTCTTCTCATAGAAAAAGCCGTTTGAACAAAATCTTTAAAACCGCTATCAAATGCAATATGTTTTAATTTTAAATAAACAATACAAGAATCCACTTTTGGTGCAGGAGTAAACATTTGCCTTTTAACTATCCTTGTAATTTTAACATCTGCATAATGATTTACCATAACAGTTAAAACGCCATAATTTGAACTTCTAGGCTTAGAAAGCATTTTTTCACCCACTTCTTTTTGTACCATTATTGTCATAGAATTTAGTTTTTTAGACTCTTCTAAGAACTTAAAAATAATAGGTGAAGTGATATAATATGGCAAATTAGCAACTATTTTATAATTTTTTTCAAAATAATTATCTATATCAATAGTTTTTATCTTCATAATATCAGAAAAAATTAATTTTACATTATTAAAAGAATTTAATTTTTCATATAAAATATTTTCTAAACTTTTATCAATTTCAAATGAAATTAATTTTTTACAAATCTTTGCAAGCTCATAAGTTAATGCGCCTGCTCCCGCGCCTATTTCTAAAACTTCATCATTGGGCGTGATTAAACTATCAGACACAATGGCACGCAACAAATTCGTATCCGATAAAAAATTTTGACCAAATTTCTTTTTAAAATTAATTTTTTCCATATTATTTTAATTTTTTAAATATATTTTTTGCATTTTCCGTAGAAATTTTTTGAATTTCAGATATATTTTTGTTTAATATATCTGCTATTTTTTGAGCAATTATTGGAATATTTTTAGGTTCATTAATTTTTCCTCTAAAGGGCTCTGGTGAAAGATAAGGACAATCCGTTTCAAGTGTAAAAGCATCTAATGGCATATTGGCTATAAGTTCAGGTGCATTTCTTGAATTTTTAAAAGTTATTGCACCGCCAAAAGATACTTTTAAACCAAGTTTTAAAACCTCATTTAGTGTCTCTAAACTTCCATTAAAACAGTGCATCAAACCGCCATTCTTTAATAATTCTTTATTGGATTTTAAAATTTCTAACATATCGCCTGTTGCATCGCGACTGTGAATTACTACAGGTAAGTTTAACTCATTAGCTATTTCAAGTTGCCTTATAAAAACTTTTTTTTGAAATTCTTTATCATATCCCTCATAATGATAATCAAGACCAATTTCACCAATAGCAACAACTTTTTCACGCTCACCATTTTCAATTAAAAAATTTTCTATTGAATTGTCAAAAATTTTACAATTTTCTGGATGAACGCCAATACATG
>CALVOB010000037.1 GCA_944350095.1 uncultured Clostridia bacterium | reverse complement strand
GAAGAAGATTCTACGAAGAGTAACTGATGTTTTTTTTGTCGACCTAACGGGCTCATTTGCCCTTCGGTCAAATTTCGCTTAGCGGTCGCAAAAATTTCTTAGCGACCAAACGCAAGTTCCAGCAAAGCTTGGGAACTTGGTCGCTACTCTCGTGCGAAGAAGATTCTACGAAGAGTAACTGATGTTTTTTTGTCGACCTAACGGGCTCATTTGCCCTTTTAGTATTGTTTCTTTGCTATTGCAAAGAATGGTAGCGGTGAGTAGATTCGAACCACTGACCTTACGGGTATGAACCGTACGCTCTAACCAACTGAGCTACACCGCCAAATGCTCTATGATTTTATACTAATTTTAACTTTATGTCAAGGTTTTTATCAAAATTTTTCTAAATTGATAAAACAATTTATTTTTCTTGGCTAATATTTTTGCTATTTTTTCATTTTTGTGATAAAATGCTCTTACAAAAGGACGATTTTATGAAAGAAATTTCTCTTACTGGCATTAAACCAACGGGTACGCCACATATTGCAAATTATTTCGGAGCTATTGCTCCTGCACTTGAAATGGCAGAAAAATATGAAAATAGCTTTTATTTTATAGCCGACTATCATGCTTTAAACACTATAAAAACTGCGGAAGAATTACGCAATCACACCTACGAGGTTGCAGCAACTTGGCTTGCATGTGGTTTAAATCCGGATAAGGTTGTGTTTTATAGGCAAAGTGATATACCAGAGGTCTTTGAACTTATGTGGATACTTTGTAATGTTACGCCAAAAGGGCTTATGAATAGGGCACACGCTTATAAAGCAATGGTTCAAAAAAATGAAGAAGAGGGGCAAGATATTGATGCGGGCGTAAATATGGGGCTTTATAATTACCCAATTTTAATGGCTGCAGATATTTTGTTATTTAATACAAACTTTGTTCCTGTTGGGCAAGACCAAAAACAACATGTTGAAATTGCAAAAGAAATAGCTAGATATTTTAATAACAAATATGGGGAAACTTTAACAATACCAAAAGAAGTTATAAGAGAAGATGTAAAAACTATATGTGGTTTAGATGGCAGAAAAATGAGTAAGAGCTATGGCAATGCTATTGAAATGTTTGCAACTCATGAAATGCTTAAAAAGAAAATTTTTAGTGTTGTTACAGATAGTAGTTTGCCAACAGATTCTAAACCTACTGACCACATGTTGTTTGAACTTTATAAACTTTTTGCAAATAAAGAAGAAGTTCTTGAGATGGAGAGAAAATTTAGAGAAGGCATTGGCTGGGGAGAAGTAAAAAGACTTGTATATGAAAAAGCTAACCAAAGCTTAACTCCATTAAGAGAAAGATATAATCAAATTTTTGCTGATAAAGCTCAAATAGATAAAATTTTAAAGCAAGGAGCGGAGCGAGCAAGAATTATAGCAAGGCAGACAATAAGCAGGGTAAGAAAGGCAATAGGGGCGGACAAATAATTTTTATTTATATTTTTCTAACAAACAAACTTATTTATTTTTAAATGTACAATTTAAACGTATAAATAAATCATTAAATTTTATTTTGATAATTAAAAAAATAAGTATTATTCAATACTTATTTTTTTATAACTTTCCTTGCTCGGCGAGCATTTTGCCACGCTCACGAAGACGCAAGTTGTGGTCTAACTGGATTTTTCTTATTCGTATGCTCTTTGGGGTGACTTCTAGATATTCATCGTCGCCTAAAAAATCTAAACAGTCTTCTAGACTCATTTGTATTGGGGGAATTAAACGAAGGGCGTCATCACTTCCAGAAGCTCTACAGTTCGTTAAATGCTTTTTCTTGCAAACATTTACTACAATATCGTCACCCTTAGGATTTCTTCCTACTACCATGCCTGCATATACTGGTGTTCCAGCTCCAATAAATAAGTCGCCACGCTCTTGTGCATAGAATAAGCCATAAGTAACTGCTTCACCTGTTTCATGAGCAATTAAGGAGCCATATTCACGCCTTGTAATTTCACCTTTATATGGCTCGTAATCGTGAAATACTGAACTCATTATTCCTTCACCCTTGGTTTCTGTTAAAAGTACAGATTTAAATCCAAACAAGGCTCTTTCTGGAATATAAAATTCCATTTTAATTCTGCTTCCTTTTGGACTCATTGAAATAAGTTCGCCTTTTCTTGTTCCAATCTTATTCATGATTGTACCCACAAATTCTTCTGGAACATCTATTGTAAGTCTGTCGATAGGTTCACACTTTTTGCCGTCTATTTCTTTAAAACGAACTCTTGGTTGACTTACTTGGAATTCATAGCCATCACGACGCATATTTTCTATAAGAATTGATAAATGCATTTCGCCACGGCCACAAACTGTGAAAGCTTCTGTTGAAGAAGTGTCAGCTACTCTAAGTGACAAATCTTTAACTGCTTCTTTATATAATCTATCACGAATATGACGGCTTGTAACATACTTTCCTTCTTTGCCAGCAAACGGACTATTGTTTACTAAGAAGGTCATTTCAACGCTTGGTTCTGCAATCTTTACAAATTCAAGTGGTTTAGGTGAGTTTACAGAGCAAATTGTGTCACCTATCATAATATCTTCCACGCCAGCAACACAAACAATATCGCCAATAGTAGCTTTTTCAACAGGTACTCGCTTTAAACCTTCGTATGTGAATAATGTTACTATTTTACTTTTTACAAGTTTGTTTTGGTCATGATAGTTGCATACGATAATTTGGTCATTTACTTTCATTTCGCCAGCTTCAATTTTTCCAACACCAAGCTTTCCAACATAATCGTTGTGTTCTGCAGAAGATACTAGCATTTGAAGTGGGGCAGTTGGATCTCCCTGTGGAGCTGGGATATACTTTACTATTGTTTCAAAAAGTGGGTTAAAACTGTTGCCTTTTTGATTTGCGTCAAGACTAGCAATTCCTTCACGAGCAGAGCAGTAAACAAAAGGGGCGTCAAGCTGGTCGTCAGAAGCGTTTAAATCCATTAAAAGTTCTAAAACTTCGTCTTGAACTTCACTAATTCTGGCATCAGGACGGTCAATTTTATTTATTACAACTATAACTTTTAAATTTAATTCTAACGCTTTTTCTAAAACAAATCTTGTTTGAGGCATAGGACCTTCATAAGCGTCTACAACAAGAAGTACTCCATCTACCATTTTTAAAACGCGTTCAACTTCTCCGCCAAAGTCGGCGTGTCCTGGTGTGTCTACTAAATTAATTTTTATACCATTAAAATTACAGCTTGCATTCTTTGAAAGTATGGTTATACCACGCTCTCTTTCAAGAGCGTTGCTATCCATAACTCTATCTTCTACAACTTGATTTTCTCTAAAAACATTACCCTGTTTTAACATCTCGTTTACTATGCTAGTCTTGCCGTGGTCTACATGGGCTATTATTGCTATGTTTCTTATCTTTTCGTTAATCATAATTTTATCCTCACAAATAATAATTATAACACTATTTTACAAGTAAATTCAAGGGCTTGAATAAATTTTTGTGTAAAAAGTTTGTTTTTAAACCTTAATTTTATTATAATATAATAAAAATAGGGGGTATTATGGAAAAATGGGATATTTATAATAGCAAAAGGCAAAAGATAGGAAAACAAGTTTTTCGCGGAGATAAACTTAAAGACAATGAATTTCATTTGGTTGTTAATGCATGGATTGTTAATGACAAAAAACAATTTTTAATCACGCAAAGGTCTTTAAACAAAAGTTTTCCATTGATGTGGGAATGCACAGGTGGTTCTGCATTGGCTGGCGAAAGCGGTTTAGAGGCTTGTGTTAGAGAAATAAAGGAAGAACTAGGTTTTTCCATAGATAAAAATAGTGCAAAAAAAATTGGCACTGCACTTAGATATTTTGACGGTTGTCCAGATATTTTAGAAGTTTATATTTTTAATAGCAACATAGAGTTAAAAGACATAAAAATTCAGAAAGAAGAAGTTAATGATGTTATGTGGGCGAGCAAGGAAGAAGTTTTAAAACTATATAAAGATAAAAAATTTGAGGCAAGTTTATTCTTTATGGACGCACTTTGTTATTTTGATTAATTTTTTGTTAAAAAATTTAAAATGCCTACAAAAATTGAATAACATACACTTTCTTTGTAAGCATCTGTTACTAAAAGGCGTTCTTCATCTGCATTAGATAAAAATCCACATTCTACAATAACACTTGGAATATTAGAGCAGTTTAAAATATAATAATCTCCAACATTAGGTGCACTTTTTGCTTTTGGAAGAGTTTGAACAAAAATTTCTTGAATGCTGTTTGCTAAGCTCTCAGAAGATACATCGCCTTTTTTATAAAAAACTTGGGCACCACGCGAGCTTTTAAGTGGAAAACTATTCATGTGAATAGAAATGACAAGATTAGCTTTGCTGTTTAAAATAATTTCTTTGCGTTTTTCCATATCTGATTTCTTTTTATTTTTACTAGTTAAATCGTAAAGCCCGTTTAAATCCGACCTAGTCATTACAACTTTAACATTATATTTTTCAAGTATGTTTTTAAGAGTTTTGCCATACTCTAAATTTAAAAAGTTTTCGTCTTTACCTGTTGTTTTACCTACGCTTCCGCCATCTATACCTCCATGTCCTGCATCTATTACAACGCAGAGTTGGGTTTTAGGAATAGAAAATGTTGTTACTACAGAAAAAGATAATACACTAATTAAACAAATTAAAATACATAAAATAAATATAATTGTTTTCTTTTTTATTGTAAAAATTTGCATATATTATTTTATTAAAATTCAATATAGTTTAGGACAAATAATGAAAAATTATAAGAAATTTTAACAAACATCTTGACATCTACTCCTACAATAGTATAGTGTTATGTTGGAAATATGGAGGGGTAAAGAATGTATAAAAAATTATTTATAGTATTTAGTTTAATTTGCATTTGTTGTTTTTCTTTAATCTTGACTGCATGTAAAGAAAATAAATATTCGATTAATCTTTCAAAATCGTATAGTGCAAACGGATTTGAAATACAAACAACCAAAGACTTTTCTATGGCTGATTCGATATCAAGTGGCATTATCTTAACCAGCAATGGCGATCTTGAAATAAACTTTGATGAAAGCACAATCACTTGTCAATACGATTGTGGCAATCAATATTACAATATTTCAAATTTGTCATTAGAACAATATATTGAAGATATTAAAACAATTGAAAATTTGAATTTAGCCTCTTCAACAACAACACAAATTAACGAAACACTTGGAAACACAACAAAAAGCATTGAGTTAAAAATGTATGTTGTAGATGAAAATAGCAATCCTACTGGAAACTGGGATTACTATAATATTTATTACTTTGGAAAAGCTCAAAACTCATTTCTTTATTTTAAAATTTCCACATCAATACAAGATGAATATTATCAACAAAATATAGAAAAATATAATGCAATTATCAGTTCAATAACATTCACACAGCCAGATTTTATTTCTGATTATGATTCAAGCATAGAAGCATACATTAATAAAACTACATGGTCAACAGAAGAAATATTTTCTAATTTTGGCTTTACTTTAACTGTGCCAACAAACTATGAAGGCTCTGAAAATATAGGTGGGAATACAAATAATTATATATCTACATCTTATGGGAATAATGGTTGGGAATCTGGAATTTATGCAAAAACACTCTCAACATTCATGGGGGAAGCAAGCTTAAATGATGAGGGTGCTAAACATTTAATAAAATATCCTGCAAACAATTCTTTGGGATTTTATACAAAAGAAATTAACGAGGAAAATACAGGCGACTTGATAAGTTATGTTTATAATGTTTATTTTTTAAATAATAATAATTTAAACAAAAATTATCTTAATATTTATCTAAGTTGCTCACAAGAGTTATTTACTGCTGGTTTTGTAAACTACTTTGAAGAACAATTATTCTTATGGATAGAAATTAGTTCAGCAAACTAAAGCATATCAAACGATATGCTTTCTTTTTTTTGTAAAGGCTGGCATATTTTAGTGACAATAATTGTTTAAGTATTATAAAAAATAAATTTAATTTTATAAATAAAATCAGCATTTTTTATTTGACAAAAATATATTTTTTTGTTACCTTGTATTTAACAATGTTATGTAAAGAAGCATAACAATAAAGGGAGGATTTTTTATGAAAAAGGGTTTAAAGGTTTTTGCGTTGGGAGCACTTGCTCTTCCATTAAGTTTGCTTTCAGCATGTGGTGGTCAACTTGATTTTAAGTCTAGCTTAAATGTAAATAATGCGGGAGCTTATTCAGCTTCATCTCAAGAAGAGCTAACTACCTATGTGCAAGCTGATAGCACTGATGAAACAGCTGTTAGCACAGATCTATTTTCTTTTAAGCTTTATATGGAAATGAAGTCAAGTGAAGCTAGTCAAGTAGCTACAGCTATTGTTAAAGCTGATAAAGAAGGAAATGTTGAAATTGCTTCAAAAATAACTGCTTCAATGCCAGGAGAAAATGGTGGAAATGTTAATTTCTCTTTGTATTATCCAGGAGAGGATACTTACTATGCTGATGTAAATTTGGCATATAGAGGCGAAATGGCTGAAATGAATATAAAAGGACAATATAGTTTTGATATAAATGGTTCTGAATCTATTTCAGGAATTTCACCAGAATATATTTTCTCTTATGCTGAAATGGCGGATGTAGAAAATATAATTAACAGCCTTACAGGTTTAAATGCAACAGTATCTAAAGCTGAAAAAAATAATAAAGTTAATTTCAAAATTGAAATGGAAGCTACAGGATATATGCCAGCAAGCACTTACTACATAATGTTTGAAGATAATGCCTTAGTTGGTGTAAAAATAGAGGTTGGTGGAGAAGAGCATGGAATGATCTCTATAGAAAAATATGATGGAGAAATTCAATATCCAAACTTTGATAATTATAAAAGTTATGAAGATTATTTAGCTTCATTAATTAAATAATCAAGTTATATTAAAAAAATCGCCTAAATTGGCGATTTTTTTAATACCTATTTTAAATATTTTGTTTTATCTTAAAAAGATGTTAATATATTTTTATGAACTATAAAAAATGGCTAAATATAAATACACAAAATTTAAAAAATAAGGTTATAATCTTAACAGGCTCAACGGGCGGATTGGGTAACGAAATAGCCAATTTTTTGGGTGGATTAAATGCCAACATAATTTTGGCAGATAGAGATTTAGAAAAAAGTTCGAAATTAAAAGAAGAGCTATTAAAAAAATATAAAGATATCAAAATTTATCAAATAAAATTGGATTTACAAGATTTGGATAGTGTTGTAAATTTTATAATAGAAGCTAAAAAATTTGATTGTATTGATGCAATAATTCACAATGCGGGAGTTTACAATTTGCCTGTAAATGATGAACAGAATTATTACACAATTAACAAAGTAAATTACATTATGCCATATTACATAACAAAATGTCTTTTGCCTAAGCTTAAAAAATCTGATTTTGCACGCGTTGTGGTGGTTGGAAGTATTGCATATAAGTATGCAAAATTTAGTGCTTGTGACCCAGAATATTTAACTTGTAAAAAGCCAAATAAAATATATGGGAATTCTAAACGATGTTTGATTTATTCTATGTTTGAGCTATTCAAAAACGAAAAAAAGGTTAGGCTTAGCATAGTTCAACCCGGCGTTACGCCTACGAATATCACAAGACACTTTCCTAAATTTATAAAAGCTTTAATAAAACTTCCTATGAAATTAATTTTTAATTCTCCAAAAAAATCTAGCCTTTGTGTTATTAAGGGATTGTTTGAAAATTTAAATTATAATGAGTGGATAGGGCCAAGATATTTAGGAGTTTGGGGAAAACCTAAAAAAAATAATTTAAAAAATATTTCCAATGAAGAAGCTTCACAAATTTTTGAAGATGCTGAAAAAAATTGTGATTTAATAGAAAAAATAAAATAAAAGTTAAATTTTAAAGACAACAAAAAAGAATAATAAATTATATGATTTACTATTCTTTTAATTTATGTGTTAAAAATTTTGCAAAAGGTTTTTATTTATCATCTTTTGGTATACGCTCTTGTCTAGTTTTCTGACCTAAAACACTATCTTTCCCTTGCCAACTATGGTCTTCATACAAAACATAGGGGATTTGAAAAGTGGCTTCAACAATGTAGTTGTGGTAAGTTTCATCAAGTGGAACAGAATAACTGAGAGGAATAACGCCAAATTCCATGTATAGTAAAGATTTTCTCATAATTTGAACAGGGGATAAAACACTTATAAGTTTATTAAAGTTTCCGTCTTTAAAATATGAGCTTGAAACAAAACATTCGTCAGCAGAATTGTAAACGCCTTCATTTCCTTTATATTTTTCGTTTAAGTCATCAGCATGAATAAGTTTTTCATCTATTCCATGGTTAAGTAAATAAATTTTTCCAGCACTTGCAAGTGAAATTTTATCTGCAATGCCATTGTACATATGTCTACTACCTGGAACATAAATTTCAACAAAATTTCCTTTGCTTCTTTCTTGGTTAAAAAGTTCTATACCTTTATCTAATCTGGCTTTAAATTCTTTGCCTGGCTTGTCTCCATCTTTAAGTGGATGCTGAGCAGCAATTTCAATTAGTACTTTTGCGTTTTCTTTTACTGTTCTTGATAGCATAAAGTCCTTTGCCTCTGCATATTTTTTAAGCCAATATTGTTTTTGTTCTGCTAAAAATTCTTCTGTAAACATGGTTATTCCTTTTAATTATTCTTTTTTAGTCTTAAATCTCTGTTTTCAATTTGAAATAATTTACACAAACTTTTATTTATTAGTCTTGAAAAAATTCTTTCACCATATCTGTTTTTTATGTTTTCTAATGATAAATTTGTTGAAATTATTACAGGTTTTTGTTCAAATGTACGCTGATTTAAAATAAGATACAAATATTCTTCTGTTACATTTTTAAATATAGGTTCTGTTCCCAAATCATCTATAATCAAAACATCACAATCTAAATATGGTGCAATTATGCTTTCTTTATTGGCATCGAATGTTGTATGGTATTTTAGTAGATTTTGAGAAAGCGTAAAAGCCGTGGTATATAGAACATATTTTTTTTGTTCTATTAATTCCGACAACATACATTCTAGTAGAAAACTTTTTCCAACTCCGCTTTGTCCGCTAATTATTATATTTTTAATAGTTGTAGGTGTGTTGCACCAACTTTTCATTGCACTGTAAAATTTTTTAAGAATTTCTGGATTGTCAAAAATAGAAAAGTTACTTTCTGCAAATGTGTGTGGTTTAAAATTTAATCCACTTAGTTTTAAAAGTTCGTTAGATTTTATTTCTTTTACACAATCACATTCTTTATTGTTGTAAATTCCTGTATCTTCACATTTTTTACAAGTATAACTAGGGGACAGGTCTTCATATTTTAATCCAAGCTCTTTTAATCTTTTCTTTAAAGAGTTTAAAGGATCTTCTAATTTTTTGTTATCAAAGGGTTTGTTATAGACTTCGTTCTTTGCTTTTTCTATTTCAAGTGACTTATATTTTGAGTAAATAGATTTAAAGCTTTTATCATAAAGAGCTCTTTTTAATGTGTCTTGAGCCTTTTTCTCTGCATTAAGTTTTCTATTTTCTAAAATATCTTTTACAAATTTATCCATTAAAGTTCTATCTCCTCTAAGCTATCAAACAAAGCGTCCAATTCTTCTTTTTTATAGCTTCTTCCTTTGTTTGCACTAATTTTAGGCTCCGTTGTTTTTTCTGTTAAAGTGCAATTTTTTGCTTCTTCAATAGTTTTTATATTGTTTGTGTGCCAATTTGATAAAAGCTTATTTAAGTATTGAATTGGCTGGAATTTACCTGCCGACATGCTAGCGCCTAAGTCAATTAATTCATTAGAAATATTCCATACTTGTGTCCAAGTTTTATAATATGTTCTATCTTGATTTGTTACAAGTCGTGCTATACCTAATTTTTCTAGAATTTCTTTAATTTCTTTATCCAAAGAAATAAGTTCTGCCATATACTGGTTTATAGCTTCTATGCTTACTATTCCTAACTTGTATAGTTTTAATATTGTACTATCTAAGCCTTCAAGAGTTCTGATTGAGTTTTTAAAACAATAGTCTGCAAGGGCGAGCAATGAAGATTGTGTATGACCTAAGTTTAACCATTTTGTAATATAATTGTCTACCACAGGCTCTAAATTTTCATAATATAGCCCCATTTTTTTATTTATATCTTTTGCAAGGATATACATATAGCTTTTTTCTTTTTCGTAGTCTTCAATTTCTTTTATAGACAACTTTTTCATTTCATAGTATTTTGTTAGTTTTAAATCAAGTTTGTCAAAGTTTACTTTTGATGGCTTTAAAAGTTTTGCTACATATTCTATCGTTTTTAAGTCAAAACCTAATTCTTTTGTCCATTTTAAAAATTGTTCGCGTTCTTCAAGACTGGCTATGCGTTTTGCTCCACAAATTTTTAATATCTTTTCTATATCTGAACCAGCTTGTTCATAACTTAATAATCTATCTTCTACGCTTTTTGTTGTAGTAATGCCTTCATTTGCCCAATTTTTTGCAACTGTTAATATGTATTTATATCCTACATTAGCTCCCTTTATTTGTGTGCAAAACTTTATAATCATAAGCAATGCTTCTGGTTGGAAGTGTAATGTTTTTAAAAGATAATAATATTCGTCATATTCTGTTGGTGTAATTTGTCTGCCTTCTAATATTTCTTGCACTTGTCTATTAAAGGTTGCAAATTCTTCTGGCTTATATTTTTTAGTGTTGTTTATAACATTTTTTAACGGCATAAATCTAATTTCAATAGGGCATGTATTTAAAACTTGCACAAGTCCTTGTTCTTGCCAATATAAAAATGCATCTTCAATTTCTTCTTCTGTCAAATTTAAAACTTTTGCAAAGTTTTCTATTGTATTGTCATAAGCCCCAGAGTTTGAACACTTATATAAACCATATAAATATACCTTAACACACTCAGCAGGTGCGTAAGGTAAAAATTCGTTTATGAAAAGATTGTCAACCTGAGTTTCTTTGCTTATTACATATTCTGATGAAAATTTACAAAAAGACATTTTTAACCTCGTGAGCTTATTTTAACATAAAAGTAAAAAAAGTCAAAGATAATTTGTCATTTTAACGGACAAGACTTCATAACTTACACTATGAAAAGAATAATTTTATTTATTTTTCCTTTAATGCTAGGCTTGTTTTTGTTTGGTTGTGGACAAAACTCGGAAACAGAGAACAATTCTTATGAAATAAAGTTGGCTTATGATGATGAAGAAAATAAGCTCTTAGGAGAGATGACGGTTAATTACTATAACAATACGGGTGAAGAACTTGAATTTGTTTGTTTTCATCTTTATCCTAATGCATTTCGTGAAAATTCTTCTCAAAGCATTGTTAGTTTAGCAAATTATAACCGAGCATATTATAATGGTAAAAGTTATGGCGACATAATAATAACAGATTGTAATAAAGAATTTAGCTTTATAGGAGAAGATGAAAATATATTGAAGTTAGACCTTTCTTCTACTCTTGCACCGAACGATATTGTAATTTTAAAAATTGAATTTGAAACTATTTTGCCTGAAATAAATCATAGAATGGGGGTAGGGGAAAATACAATAAACTTTGGCAACGCAGTGCCAATTTTGTGTGTATATGAAAATGGGGCTTTTGATTTAAACGGATACAACTCTAATGGCGACCCTTTTTATAGCGAAATATCAGATTATAGTGTTCAAATATCCTTTCCAGAAAAATTTAAAATAGCTTGCACGGGTGAGTTAATAAGTGAGAGTATAGAGGACGGGAATAAACTTGTAAGCATAAAGGCGGACAATGTGCGTGACTTT
Organism: uncultured Clostridia bacterium; assembly: GCA_944350095.1. Classification (GTDB taxonomy): domain Bacteria; phylum Bacillota; class Clostridia; order Christensenellales; family UBA1242; genus Caccopulliclostridium. The sequence goes on along the minus strand of CALVOB010000037.1, from coordinate 11,218 downwards.
GTTTTTATTTTATCTGAAAAGTTTGAAGTTTTAACACAAGATGTAGGTAACACAACAGTTTCTTACTATTACTATGATGATGAAAAGCCTGAAGAGAGTTTAAAAACAAGTGTTTTATCATTACAAACTTTTAACGAATTATTTGGGGAATATCCTTACAGCACATTAAAAGTTGTAGAGGCAAGTTTTGTTCATGGCGGAATGGAATTTCCTAATTTAGTTTTAATATCCGATTCACTTTTTTCTTATGAAACATATACAACAGTTATCATACATGAAATAGCTCATCAGTGGTGGTATGGACTAGTAGGTAATGACCAATACAATTATGGTTGGTTAGACGAGGGATTGGCTGAATTTAGCACTGCACTATTTTATGAAAAAAATCCTGAATATAATATAACTCGTGAACAGATGACTCTTAGAAATCAAAGCAATTATAAAGTTTTCGAAACTATTTATACCGATGTTTTAGGAAGCGTAAACACAAATTTTAATCGTGCACTAGACGAGTTTGCAAACGAGCAAGAATATGTGTATACTTCATACGTTAAAGCATATTTAATGCATGATAGTTTGTATGAATATTTAGGAGAGAAAAAATATTTAAAATGTTTAAAATATTATTTTTCAAATAATAAATATAAATTTGCCACTCCAGAAAGTTTAATTGCTTGTTTTGAAAAGGCATCTGGTAGAAATTTAGAAAGCTTTTTTTATTCGTGGTTTGAAGATAAGGTTATTATAAGTTAATAAAATTAAAAAAATAAAATTAATAAATAAAAAATTTAAAAAAATTAAAAATTTTTATATTTTCAATAAAAAAACTACAAATTTAATTGTAGTTTTTTTAATTTGTAGTTTTTTTTAAAAAATATTAAGCTTGTATTATTGTAAATGTAGGATTTACTTCAATATTTACTGAACCAGATACATCAGTAAGTTCAAGTGTTAAAGTCCATACTGCTGTGCCGTCTGGTGCAATTGAGGTAAGGGCAGTTGCATTTTCTCTTATTGTAACGCCTTCAGTAGTTGTTGGAACATTGCTTGATGTTACTTTAATATTGAAGCCAGAATTGTTTTGGAATGTAATAGTGTATCTAATAAACTGTTTGCCTTCTTCAAAAGTAACTTCATTAGGAGTCCAAGCTGTTAAAGTTCCAGCAGATGTAGATGTAGTTGAGCCGTTTGTAACCCAATCTTCGTGTTCTTCTACAACTTCTTCTGCACTAGTAAAATCGCCTGTGGTGGCTCTTTCTACTTTACCTTTATAGCCAACGAAAACAGATTGTGCATTAAATGTTACATTTGATGTAACTGTTAATGATACGCTGGAAGCAGCATATACACCTACTGCCATAATGCATACAGCTAAACAAAGTGAAGCAATTGTTGCCCAAAGTTTAAATTTTTTATTCATAGCAATCTCCTTTTAAAAATTTAAGCTTAAAAAATAGCTCAAAATTATATTGTTCAGAGTTCGCTTTTTTATTCGCAACTTTAAAAAAAATATAAAAAATATTAAAAATTTGTAAAAATAATGCGATTTTTGTAAATTAATTTAATTAAATTATTTTTAAACTTTAAAATATCAATCTTTTTTTTAAGTTCATTAATTTTTTAACTTGGCTTTTTATAAAAAAGTATTTTATCTGAGTTATCTTAAAAGGATAAATAATCTCCTACATTTTTCTTTTCATCTTAAATTGATTAAAGTATTTTTTGTTTCCATATTATCTATTGCAGTTTGGTACATCATATAAAAATTAATCTAAAAGCACGCTTAAAATATTTTGTCTTAATGCTTAAAATAATTTTTTTTAGTAAATTTTTCTCTGAATTATATGTTAAGGGTTAGCAATACTAACATAAAAAACCTCCTTTTCATAAACATGAAAAGGAGGTTTTGGTTCAAAATTTATTTTAAATAAAGTTAATTTTGGGACATGTCTTGATTTTGCGTAGATGTTTTACTTTTTCCAAATAAACTTTTAATTTTGTCTACTGCACCTTTAATTTTAGCATACGGACCTTTTTCTTTATCTAAAAGTTTTTGTTGTTCTTGTATTGCTTCTTGAGCTTTTTCTTTTAAAATTTGTTTTTCTTTTGCAATTTGTTTTGCGTTATCTTCTTCAAAAACTTGCTCTGTTTGAGCTTTTCTTTCTTCTTCAATTACGCTTTCTTGTTCAAATATGTTTTGGGCTGCCTGTGTTGCTTGCTGTTGTTGCTTATTTTGTTTTTTTCTTTTTCTTTTAGATGAACCGTTATCTGTTTGATAGAAGAATTCTCCATCTCCAGTTTTTATTGCCCCATCATATTCTTGTGCTATAATGTCTTCGCGAGAATCTTGAACTTCTTGCATTTTTTCTTGAATTTTTGTTAAAGAAGGTTTTATTTCTGTTTCTGTAATAGTTTCAATATTTTCTTTCTGCTCATTTAAAAATGCTTGTTTTTGTGCAAGTTTTGTTTGTTTTTCTAGTAGCTCTTGATACATTTTTTCAGCCATGGCTTTTGCTTCTGGACGCTCATCTTGTTTAATAGTCTCTATTTGTTTTTCAATATCGCTTATTTCTTTTGTCTCTTTAACTATTTCAGCCTCGGCATCTTGAATAACCGTATTTTTTTCTGATACTATCTTTCTGTGCTCTTCATGAAGTTCTTGTAACCCTTCCATCATTTCGTTTGAAATATTTGATATTTCTGGGTCTTCTGCGTCTTCTGAAACCTCTGATTCTTCTAATTCATGATTCCCTGCTTCAAGTGATAGTTTATCGTCTTCAGTTGATTCATTTCCTTCTTCATTTCCTTTTTCATTTTCTTCTTCTTTTTCTTCTTCTTTTTCTTCTTCTTTTCCGTCTGTTAACAAGAGCTTTTTTTCACCCGCAGGCAAAGCTTTAATGTCTTCATCTTCTTTTTCCTTAGTAGCTGTTTTATCTTTACTTTGCCCTTGTTCCTGAGATGCTTGTCTTTGGTTTTGTGCTTGTGGATTTCTGTTAGAATTTCTTTCTTTACGATTGCCTAAATAATTTAAAAATGTTTCAACTAAATCTACAACATCATTTGATACATAACCTGTCATGAAAAGCACCATACCTACTGCTAGCAATGCTATTGCCCCTGGCGTTACGGCAGCAGCAACTACAAGAGCAAATCCTAAAAGTTTTGATAATATACCGCTTACTTTTAATGCATCTTTTTTAACATCTCGTTTATTCTCAGGCTTTTTAGGTGCTGGTTGTTGCGGGCTTGGTTGCTGTGGATTAGTTTGTGGTTGCTCGGGCTGTGGTGGAGGTGTTTCTCCGCCATTATTTCCACCGTCAGTATTTTCATTGTCATTTTTTCCCCCATCAGGGTCAAGTGGAGGTGGTTCTTGCCATGTTGGAGTTTTAGGTTCAGGTTCAGGAGTGGTTTCAGGAAGATGAGGAGTTGTTGGAACTAATCCATGTTCTTCGTTTGGGCCAGGTTCAACAGTCGTATCGTCTGTGTCGTCATCTTTTTTAGGGCCTGGATCATATGGAGTAGGTATAACATCAACCCAATCTTCTGGAACAACATCTTCTATCTTTCTAGGAGGTCTTGGGGGTAGTGGAGAAAAATCTGCTTTTTTAGTGGTTTGAGCATAACTAGTTAACCTTTTTGCTTGTATTTTTAAAGCATTGTATTCGTCTTGAGATAATGTCTTTCCTGTATACCCCATGAAATCTTTTAAAGCTTCAACTTCTTTTTGGCTTAACCCAGATGCACCTACCGCTTCTGTAAGTTGCATAGAACTGTTCATTTCAAGCCCAAAAGCTACATGAAAGCTATCGCCAATTTCAGCAAAATAAACAGACCTATTTATTTCTTTTGTATCAGCTAATGGAGAAATAGAATTTCCTCTTGCTATCATTATTTCGCCATTTATTTTTAAAAGATGAATATTTCTTAAATTAAAAACTTCAATATTATTTGCTTTTAAATAATCGGGATTTGCATTTAAAAAATCAAATGTTTGAATAGGTAAAGATATTACATTTATTTTTGGAACATTTGCAGATGTTTTTCCTAAATTTATATTGCTAAAAAAATTCGGACTTAATGAAACATTAAATAAACTTTCAGGAGTTTGTGAAGAATAAATAGAAGTTTTATTTTTATTTTGGTCTGTAACAGTGAAATTGTCGGCTGTAACATTAAAAGAATAATTTATACTATCAATTTCAAAAGTAAAATTTTCTCTTCCATCAGCTGTTATGCTTTTTAATGGAAATTCATAACTTCCATCTGGCTTTAAGTATTTAGAAATGCCATCAACGGTTTGTAAAGCATGCAAGGCAGGTGAATTTGGAGCAAACTTTAAAGATACAGTTTTTTTGCCTAAATCAGCCTTGATAAAAGGTTGACCGTTTTCGTTTGAAATTGAGCCAATAATAATTTCATCATTTAATTTTTCGTCAAATGAAATTTCTTGATTTCCTACAATTTTACTATTATTTTTCCCTGAATTTTTAACTGGAATAAAAAAATTTGCCATATTTTTCCCCTTTGTTTATGTTAATATAACATAAAAATATTATTTTGTCAATTTTTGATAATATAAAAATAATAAATTAAATATTAATTTAAGCTTTTATTTGTTTGACTTAAAATTATGTAAAATATATAATTAATTTGTCTAATATTGCAAATAATGTAAATAAATCTTGGAGAATAATTATGAGATTTTTTAAAATTTTTTTAATTGTATTTTTTTCACTTGTAGGGGTTATAGGTGCCACCTATGGCATTTTGCTTGCTACGAACTATTTTGAAGGAGAAAAAGTTAAGCCAGAGGATATAAGCTTTGAGCAAACTGTTTATAACGAGGTGGGCACTCTTGATGATAACGGCGACATATCTTTTGATATGACTGTTATTACCTCTACGCAAGATGTAACAGAAAAAGGAATAACCCTTTCATTTAAAAATCAAACTTTTCCTGTTGTCAATGGAAGAATCTCAAATGGAATAATAAGCATACCTGAAAAGGCAAGAATTGGTGAGCCATTTAAAGTTATTGTTACCCAAGATTATTTAGAAGAAACAGAAGGAAATTGGAATAAGGGTGGAACATCTACAATTATTGCAAAAACAGACATTATTGGTGTAACTCAAGCAGAAGCAACTGTAAACATAGATGTTCCTGTATACGCGATAGATGTTGTTGCAAAGTCTAATGGGGTGGAAACTAATGTATTTTCTGTAAATTCAACTTTTACAGTAGAGCCTGTATTTACTCCGTCAGCAAGTGCATATATGTTTGGTGGTACAAAAACTAAATCTGTTTATTATGCATTTACCACATCTCAAGGTAATGTAAATAGTTATATTCAAAACCTTGGCATTATTGACGGCAAAAAAACCTTTAAAGCTTTAATGCCAACAGACCAACCAATTACTATAACTGCCTATGTATTTAACAATTCTCAAATTGAACTTGACAATGAGGCACTTTATAGTAATGAAGAAGATTTAATAACACAAGCTTCTAACCAAACATTAGGAAAATCCGATAGTGTAAATGTTAGTTTTGTAACTCAAACAATATCTGGTTTTGAAATTTCTCAAACAAATGGAAAACAACTTCCATTCAATAAAACAAGTATTCTTTACGCAAATTCAGAAGATGAAAATGATAATTCTCTTGGAATTAGGGTTTTAACCGCGGAACAAAATGTTGATATGTCTTATAAACTTGCAGATGTTGGAATAAGAGTAGTGCTTCCACAAGGTTCAAAAGGTAATGAAGTTATAATTTCCGATTATAGTAGCATGGTGGGTGTAACTTCTGATGGACAAGTTGTTTATGGAGAAGATATCAATCAAGAAGAAGATACAATCTATTATCTTCCAAAAACTAATCTTTCTGATATGAATAAAAGCTATTGGCGTGTAGCTGTTAACAATCCAAATGTTTACTTTAATTTCGAAGTGCGAATTTTTGGAGGTGATGAAGAATTTGATGAAAGTTTCTTAGAACAAGTAAAACAATCTCCTACATGGTCTACTGCTGGAATAGTATCTACTTCACTAAATTGGAAAAATGAAGAACCTGTTTTACTTACCTATGAAGACGCTGTAAATGAAGAAGATATAATTCATAAGAGCTATAATTTGTTTAACAATATTCAAATTTCGCAAGGCTCTTACACAAGAGTAAAATACATAGCTTACACAACTATTGCCGATACCAATGTTAGAGATATGATTTCAGGCTTAGTGGAAGAAGATGATTCTAAGTTTGATTTTACAACTTTATTCCAAAGTTATGGATTAGGTACGCCTGCGTCTTGTGCAGAAATAATAGATAGCGGAGAATTTCAAACAAAAGGAACAGGAACATTTAATGTTATTGCTGTTGTAATTCAAACAGACTATTTAGGAGCTCCAATTTTAGATAATAACAATTATCAAATTGTTGCAATTGTAAAAAATCAAGATAATCCTTTAAGTAATCAGCCACTTGAATTTACTATAACAAAAACTTTAAAATCATTATCAGCACATACAATTGCAAGTGAGGAAACATTTAATACTGTTATTAATGGGTTAAGTGCAGAGGAGCGTACAAATTACAATTTAACTTATGCAATAGATGGAATTAAAAACGCTACAAGTAGCAATTACAACGACACTTATGCTTTTACTTACACAAGTGCTGGGCTTCCTTCCTTTGCTATGGAAATTAGATTTAGTGCTGGCGATGAGGAAATATTTGTAAATGCTTGGAACAATAATGAAATTAATGTTCAATTCACAAATGTTAATTCTGGGCTTCCAACTAATGTTATAACATACCAAAAACTACCTATATCTTCTGGAAACATTCGTTCAATAGATGATAACACAAGAGCAATTTATGTTTATTTCACTGTTAGAAGTGTTCAACAAGATGTTGTATTAAATTTTGAGCTTGTATATCAAAAGACGGCGGAAAAAACTGAAAAAATTTATTCTACCGATATAGAAACGGGAACTACAAAAACTTTTGAAGTTTATGATGGCAAACCTGCAAATATAATTTTTGGTCAAACTCAGGGTGAGGAAATTCAAACCTCTGAGAATAAGAGAATTCAAAAAAGCATTGATATAACAGGCAACAATAAAGTAAGTGATAGCGATGATAGGATTATTGCTGAGAGCATTGAAACGACCTACACCTTACAAGGTTATACTGATATTAAAGAAAACCTTTTCACTGACGGCAAATTTAATGTTATTGTAACAGACAAATATAAACAAGTGCTTTATGATGGTGTTGATGGTAGTGGAATTGTTGGAAGCGCAATAACATCAGATTCTATTGATGGAAATTATACTGTAACTGTTCAAACAACAACCAAATCTTCTACATTAGATAATAATCCTAGTGCGGTATTATACTTTACAGAAAATCAAGGTGGGCAAGTTGTAAGAATAGAGTATTATACAGACGCTGATAATAGAGTTAACAAGAAAGATATACCCTTTACTGATGGTGACCAATACAATTCTGCAACACAAATTGTTAGCATGGATATGCTTGGTGCAACAGGAAAAAATATATCTTTAAAGGGTTCAAATTCTATATTTGTTATAACTTATGCTTTAAATGAAAATCAATATGTGCTATACAATGTAACAGATTTTAGCGCTACAACAATTGACAATAATCCAACTTACTATCAATCGTGGGTTTCATTTAACGGCGATGGCGAAAATAGGTCTGAACTAGCAATTAAACAAAATTTTGGAACTAACATGACTTTTAATATAGTAGCTTCTGTTCCAGAATTATTTATAGAACAAAATATAAACTTTACAATTAAGCCATCTATAATATTAGAAGATAGCGAGATAACACCTATTCAAGCGGGAGCTGAAAGCGTTGGCGAAAATCCACTTTATAGAGGTGTTTATTCAGATAATCAAATTAATGTAAAATTAAATTTTGAAGACCTAAATTATGTTACAGATTTATCTGTTCGTAAAGAAAATGGAGATGCTTTCACTGATGGTGCAATGACCACAGCTATTATAGTTGAAGAAGCTGACAGCATTTATCTTAGAATTTATTTTGGAGCTGATAGTTTAGGACAACAAGCAGTAACTATCTATACAGGTGATGATAGCACAGATAATTATTATGGTGGATTTAAACAAAATCTTTACTTTAATGTAACACCTAATATGCAAATAGATAATTCTGATAGCAAATACACTGTTGAAGCGGACGGAACTATAAATCTTGGTACATATTACTTGCAAGGCAATATAGACGGACAAGGAAAGGTAAGGGAAGAAATAGAAATTTTCTCTTCTAATTCCACTGCAAAATTTAATCTTATTAAAAGATTGTTTAGCTCAGAAGACGAAAAATATTTAACAAGTTTTAACAATATAATTTTATCATTTTCAAATGTGGAAGCTGTTTACACTAATGGCATATTTAGTATTACAAATAGTGCTACGCTTGGTTCTTACTTGCAAATTAATGATAAAATAACTGATGTAGTTACATTAGAACTTTATGTGCTTTATGGCACAGGCAACAATAGTTATCTATCTATTGGTAAAATAAAAATAAACATTTCAGCAAATGTAACAGCTCCTAATATTGATATGGGAGAAAGAGAACCCCTTACAACAACAAATACCAATGATGAAAATATAACACATTCTGCCTTTGCTAATTATAACTTGGCAACTCAACAAAATGTTCCACATGTTGTTTTAGTTTCAGGTTATAGATATTTAATATCAGATATTTTAGCTTTATTTAAAGATGAAAATAGTCAACCACTTACAGATAGTAAATACAAAATAAGCTTTGCAACCAATGGAAATTATGCTATTGATGATACTTCTAGTTATATTACAATAAATAGTTCGATATTAAATGTTAACCAGTCCACACTTACGATAACACAAATTAATGGAACTGCGGAAATAGCTAGTTTTACATTTAATGTGTTAATAATTCCTGGAAGTTATGAGTTTGTTAAGTACAATACTTCAAAAGATGAGCCTGCAACTTCTGAATATCAACAACTTGTAGAAAGAGTAAATAAAAATATATATCTATTAAATGATATGCAATTTTTACAAGATGAAGGGGTTTACGATTATTATTACGGCGGAAAAACAGTAAACTTATATAATCTTTTTGATGAATATGGCTATGGCATTTCTAGATTTTATGCAAACAAAACAAATTTCTCGTTTAAAATTGTAAACGAAGACGGAACTTTAAACCCTAATGCTTATGCTGTATTTAATTCAAGCAACGGCGATTTGACAACATATACTTATGGCACTGAAAAATTTATTAGAATTGTATGTTATTCAGGTGCATCAGAAACGATTATATTTAGTTATAGAATAAAGATTGTACCAAATGCAGAACTTAATGTTTACTATCCTTACATTTATGGAGCAAATCCAACGGGCTCTGGCGTAGCAGAATACTTAGAATTCACACCAAATACAGATATTCATTTAAATTTTGAAACTCCATTTGCAGAAAACATACCTAATTATAGAGAAGACGAAAGCGGAAATTTAGTAGGCAAAAGGTTTGTTTTACAAAGTGAAGAAAATGGGGAATATAGTGATGTTGAAACTTCTTATACATTAAAATATTCTATATCTTCATTGATGGTTGGGAATACTCCTATTGCAAACAATTACATATCGGGTTTTGCTACCATTTCTGAAAACGGTGAGTTAATAATAAAATATGTTGCAAATGTAATGCTAACAATTACGGTTAAAGCTGAGGCTTTCATGAATGAAAATTCACTTGGAGCTTCCGCTGAATATACCATAATTGTAGGCTATGACTATGAAACTTATGATTTTAGAGAAGCAAATAGTATTTCTACAAGTTACTCTAAAGAATTAATTGAAGTATATGCTGATGAAGAAAGCGGATTATACGAATTAAATTTATCATCAGACGAAGAATATGGAGTTCAACTTGTAAGTATTCAAGGCGGAGTTGCAACTAAGTCTAACCTTTTAAACTTCTACTATTATAATGAAAGTCAAGAGGGAAAATTAGAATTTGATTTCACAAGAACAACTATAAAACTTAATGAAGACGCACAAAATGCAGGTCTTGTAAGCGATTTAACATTTACACTAGTTCTTTATACAAGATATGGTAAAAATGTAGCATATAAAGAAATTCAAGTTGTATTTAAATCTAATTATTCAGCAACTCTTAATGAAAAGAAAAACGCATTTGTTTTATATAAAGAAAATGATACTAACTATTATACTTATTCTGATAGAACAATAGATTTAAAAGACCCAGAGATATTTAATATATTTAAAGATAATAATGAAGTAACTATAGATTGGGCAAATTCTGAAACAAAATTAACTGCTTTACTTAATGGTATTACGCCTCCAAGTGGATATGAAATTACAATGAAAGATGGGGCAATTTCACTTCCTCAATTAGAGCAAGAAAGAATCTATGTTGTTACTTTGCAATTAATATTAAAGAATACAACAGAAGAGGTTGTTGATGCAGGGGAAGGCGTAGATGCAGGGGAAATAAATAATGCAGACAATAGTATTATTGCAGAGCCTTTCTACTTAACATTTAATTTAACTGTTTATCCTAATGTTGTAACTAAATATACAATAGAAAATCCTTATAATTTAGGAACTATTTTGGCTAATACAAAAGATAATGAAGTTGTTGTTCAAGAAAAAAAAGTGCCAAGTGGCAACGCAAATATTGAAACAAGTGAAAGTGCATTATTTGGAATTATAAAAGATGGAACAAGTTTTTATAATGAACCAGGACAAGTACAAGTTTATGTAGAAGAGGGAATTTCAGCTTTAAAAACAGAGGCAACATCAGAAGGGACTACAGCAGACGAAGAATACACAAAAGTTGATAATGCAAACAATAAACTTATTATTGTTACGAAACCTGTTGAAAATGTTACAAATGTACTACTTCGTGTTGAAATAGAAATAGGAAACATTAAGTATAAAGCATATGTTAAATTTAGCGTTGATGTAGATACAATAATTGAAACACACTATCCAACCGCAAGTAGCGAAACAAAGACAATGGAATATGGTTATTTGCCAGTTGATGGAACATACGAAATTGATTTTGCAAGTCAAGCACTATTTGCAGAACAGCCAAGAATTGTAATCACGGATAAAAACGCAAGTAGTTCAGAAAATGAAAAAATTG
>CALVOB010000036.1 GCA_944350095.1 uncultured Clostridia bacterium | reverse complement strand
TGTAAAGTACCTATATTGTTTATTCATGGCAAAAAGGATACTTTTGTCCCTTATTCTAACTTGAAAAAACTATATGGTGCTACACCGGAAAATTTAAGACACTCATATACATTTGAAAATGCTGGGCATGCAGAGTGCTTGCCTTATAATGAGGAAAAGTATACCGAAATCGTCAAAGAATTTTTAAAAGATGATTATAGTGAATTAAATTAGATTAAAAAAGTGTAGATTGGTCAATATTTTAATTGACACACTACGCTTTTTTTGATAAACTTTAAAAGCAAATTTTTATAAAGAAGGACTAAAATGAAAAAATTAAAAGTACTAGCATTATTTTTATGTATGGCTTTCTGCACATTTTTCTTTACTGCATGCGGAAGTAATTTAACTGCACCTAATGGAACAGCTGAAATGGCAAAACATGGTGAGGTGCTTGTTTATGATGACTACATTTATTTTGGCGGAATGTATATTTCAAATGCTGATATGGTAGATGGAGATAATAAAAATGCCGACCTTGAAGGATTATGGCGCATAAAGCTTGAAGATGGAAAAATATCCTACGATGAAGATGATAATGTTCAAGGTTTAGAAAAAGTTTTAGGCAAAGTTGTAGGCACGGAAAATGCTTTTATGTATGCTGTTGGAGATCAAATAGTATTTGCATCACCCAATGTTCATAAAACTAATCAAAGCCAAACTGCATTTGATAGAACATCATATTTTAAAATGAAAAATGATGGTACAGGTTTAAAAGAACTTTATACCACATCTAGCACAGTTCAAAGTCAATCATTACTTATCATAGATAATGTGCCTTATATTATAGAGTATGATGGAACAAATTTGGTAAAAATTAATGTAAACACTGGTGCAGTTAAAGAACTTGCAACAGATGTTACAGGTGCTTCTTTTGCTAGTGAATATAAAACAGAATTTGATAAGAACATTTATTTTACGGTAGATCGTGGTGAAGATGAGGGTAGTGAAATAGGTCTTACAGGCAATATTTTAAAGAAAGTAAATATAGTTACAGAAGAAGTAAATGTAATTCGTCAAGAGTTGGGTGAAACAATCACTCCTACTGCTGTTAAAAATGGATATTTCTACTATACAAGAACAGAAGATGGAAATACTTTCTACTTTGCAAACAATTTTAAATCAAGTTTTGAAGCTAGTGAAATTAAACTTACAGCTGGAATAAGTTCAGATATAACAAGTTTTACTCCACTTGGTGCTGATGGCGAAGGGAATATCTTACCAAGCATATTCAAATATCAGTCAAAGCTTGTTTATAGCGAATTTGGAAGTTTAGTTGTAAATGAAATATTAAGTGAAGATGTTACAATTTTATTTGTTGATGGTGATTATATTTACTATTCAACATCAAGCGGAATATATAGAATTTCTTATAAAGATAAAGTTGCTCAACAGATAGTTGATATGGAAAATTTCAAAACAAATGTAAGTTTTGATGGCAGATATCTATATTTTTATGCTCAGAACGAGGATAATACAACAGGTAATTATTACATGTATCGTTCGGATGTGAATTCAGTTGAAAATGGAACAGGAATAAAAACAGAACTTCTTTCTAAACTTCATGAAGATGATATAAAAGAAGAAGAGGAAGAAGCAAATTCTTAAATTAGTTTACTTTTAAAACTTAAATAATTAGATTAATTATTTAAGTTTTTTTATTGTTATATCAATATGTTTTTTTAATAACATTTTAAATTTATTATGATTTGTTTTAATATGTATAAGGCTATAATTTGTATTATTGGAAGTTTTTAGGAAATGCAAGCGAAGTTTGTATTCAATTAAAACTGATGTTTATTCAAACTGTGATGCCTTGATTTATCAAGGTGAGTTTGCGTAAGAAAACTTATTTTATGAACTTACGAGTAAAACGGTTTAAATTGATTTTTTTATATTTAGTTTATCTTTGTAACAATGTTTGTTTATTCTTCGTATATATGTTTATAATAAGAAAATTTTACCTTTTTTAATTTATTAAAAAAGCTGAAAAATTTTTGAATTTTTTTATTAAAATAGTAGACAATAGTGCTTAGTTTTACTATAATAACCCCAGCAAAACCATTTAGGTTTTTGAAGGGAAAAACTAAATTAGTTTGGCTTGTTAAGGAGATTGTTTTTATGGCAGATAAAAAACCAGTTTATATTAGATGTCCAAGATGTGAACTAAATTATATACAAAAGAAAGATAAACTTTGTAGCGTTTGCAAAGCAGAGTTAAGCGCAAAAGATGATTATATTGATGAATTAGATTTAGAGTTGTGCCCTGTATGTAAAACTAATTACATACAATCTGATGAAGTAATGTGTCAAAGCTGTTTGAAAGAAAGGGCTCTTGATAATGATATCCATGGGATAACTGATGAAAACGATGAATGGGATGCTTATATTAACCGCGATGAAGATGAAATAATTTCACCTGATGAGGAAACGGGAGATATGGCAGTTGTGAATAGTTTGGACGAAGCTGACCTTTTAGATGGTGATGATGATATTACTTTTGATGAGGATTTAGATGAAGACAATTCTCTTGATGAAGACGAGCCCGACGAAGAAGATGATGACGATGATTTTGATGATTATGATGATGACGATGATGACGAAGACTCTGATGATGACGATGATTATGACGATTACGATGATGACGATGATGATTAATAAAAGCACGGTTTTCCGTGCTTTTATATTTTAACCAATAACTACATCGCCACAAAGGACATCATAATAAGAAAATGTTTGAGAGGGAAGTTGTTTTTCTTCATTTACTTTTACTGTAAAAACGCTAGGATATACACTTTCTATTATTGCTTCAAAACTTTCTATTTTATTTCTACCTCTATTAATTCTTAATTTTATTGAATTTCCCTTAAGCGATGATATTTTTTGTTTTACTTCTTCTAATGCATTTAAATTTATTTTCATAATTCACCCGCTTAAATTATTGCATAAAATAATTTTTTTAAACCAATTTTAAAAAATTTTTTATTAAAACTGTCATAAACTTGAAAGTTTAACTATACATTATAGGGAACACGAAAAGGGAGGGTTTATGGCAATAGAAAAAAATGCGATGAATGTGGTTAGTAAGTTTAAGCTTGGAACAGAACAAATATCTGCGGAGTGTAATATAGTAACAGAGGAGCAAATCTCTAAGCTTATATCTTACTGCGTTTATCCTATGGTGATAAATGAAGAAGTGTTAGTGGGGGAGGTTAATGTTTCTGGCAAAATTGCCGTTAAGCTTACATATATGACGCAAGAAAATCAAATTGTATGCCGTGATAGCATTTGTGATTTTTCAAGCAAATACAGTAATGCTGGAATAGACCCTTCATTAAAAATTAATGTTTGCTCCAAACTTGTAGATGCAAGTGCTGTTGTTTTAAGTGATAATAATGTTAAAATTAATTCTGTAATTGAACTTATTTATACAGCTATAAAACAAGAAGAAATTTCGTATTTATCTTCCGCAGATGAAAGTTTTTGTGTTAAACCAACAGAAATTAAAGCTACAACTCTTACAGCGATTGAAAATCAAGAGTTTGAAGAAGAAGTTAAAGTTCAAATTAAAGATAAGTTTGAAAAACTTATTAGTGTTGATGCTGATGTGATTGTTAAAGATGTTACTGCTGGTTCTAATTTTATATCTATTAGCGGAGAAATAATTACTAAAACAATGTTTTTATCTGATAGCGAAACTGGCAAAATAGTAACACAATCTAATTCTGAAAGCTTTAAAAGAGAATTAGAAGTAGCTGGTGTAAGTCAAACATCTATGGTTGAAATAAGTTTGTTTCCAAGAAAAGATTTATTGAAAGTAGACACAATAACTGAAGATAGCAATACATCATTAAATTTGACAGTTGTAAGTAAAGCCAATATATGTGCGTATGATGAATCAATAATTAATGCAACTGAGGATATTTATTCTTTAACAAATAATATAGAAATAGTTACAGAATCGTTTAAAAAATTAAATCTTGGAATGTCGGAATATTTTGAAAGTAAAATTGAAGGGAATTTAACTTTAAATGAAACTCAGCCAAGAGTTGATAAAATTTTAGCCACATCTTCACCTTATATTATAAGTACCAATTCATATATCAAAGATGGTGAAGTTGTTTTAGAAGGCGTAGCCTATGCAAATGTAATTTATTTGAATGATGAGGAAATGACAACTAATTCAATTCAAATAGAAGTACCTTTTACGATATCTGAAAAAACATCTGGAAAAGAAGATTCTGAGCTTTATGTAAGTGAAGTTTTAGATGATGTAGATATTATAGTTAAAAAGGGAAGAGAATTATATTTTGATGCAAAAATTAAAGCTACAGTAAATAGCTATTCTAATGAAAATGATGCTATAATTACAGATGTGGCTATTGGAGAGGAACTTCCTGAAAGAGATTGTGCTATTGAAATTTACTTTGGTAAAGAGGGCGATAGTTTATGGGATATTGCTAAATCTTTAAATATTTCATTAGATAGATTAAGAGAACAAAATTCTATGGTCCCAGAAATTCTTGAAGCAAATACTAATCTTACTATATATTTTCAAAAAAATAAAAAATAACAAAAAATTAATTAAATATTAAATAAAAATGCACTTTTAATGTGCATTTTTTATTTTATTAAAATATAATTTCAATATTTATTAAATAAATATTTGTTTAAATTAATTTAATTATTTAAAAAAATTATTTATTATTTCAATAATTCTGCTTTTAAATCCATTTACTTGTGTAGAACCATTAACAAAGCATAATGGTGGATAAACAACGCACCACCAATTATCTCCTTTTGCTTCTCCAAGTTCTAAAATTAAAGCATCGTAAAATCCTGCTTCTAGGGTTAAATCGCCATAAGTTCTTGTTGGAAATTCTTCATAACTTAATTTTGCATTGCTTTTATAATTAAAATTATTTTTTTCTAAAATATTATCCGCAATACTTTCAATATATTCAAAATTATTTTTTAGTGCTATACTTGCTTCATCTTTTGTAGTGCAAGTTGAAAGAATAGGGATTAGAGCGTCTACCACCGCGTCTTTTATTTCATATTTAACTGATTGGTCTATATCGGAGTTTGAATTTGCTCTTATATGTATTCTTAAATATTCGCTGTTTGTGCTTGTTGTTAAAGGGCAAAATAAAAGTATTAATATTATTCCTATAATTGATACAATTCCTATTAAATATTTCATAAAACCTCTTTGCGAAAAAATTATTGACACTTTTTTTTTATTAATTCAAAAAAATATGAATAAAAAATATATAAATTTGTAAAAATAGCAACAAAAATGGAGGTTTTATGAGAAAAGGAAAAATGTTGTTAATTTCTTTTTTAATTTTTACTTTTGCACTTATGGGTGGATTATCTACATATTTTGTATTTAAACAAAATAACGAGGTAATAGAAGTTGCAAGTTCTTCAACAAACAAGAGCGTTCAGCAAAAATTAAAAGATATGGGATATTATAAAGGTGGAGTTGATGGAATTTATGGACCGCTAACTAGGGAAGCGGTTATAAATTTCCAAAGAGATTATGGTTTAAGTGTTGATGGAATTATTGGACCCGAAACTTTAAATGCTCTAGGGCTTAATAATAGTGCAAGTCAATCTAGTTCTGACCTTTATTTGTTAGCTAAATGTGTACATGCAGAAGCTAGAGGAGAACCGTATGTTGGTCAGGTGGCTGTTGCAGCTGTTATTTTAAATAGGGTAGAATCGCCAGAATTTCCTAATACTATCTCAGGTGTAATTTATCAACCATGGGCATTTACGGCAGTTCATGATGGTCAAATAAACTTAGAGCCTAATGATACGGCTTATCAAGCAGCTCAAGATGCATTAAATGGTTGGGACCCAACTTATGGTTGCCTGTATTATTATAATCCTGTTACAGCAACAAGCAAATGGATTTATTCAAGACAAGTTGTAATAACTATCGGCAAACATGTGTTTGCAATATAAGGAGGCTATATGGACGCAGTAGAAACAAGCAAAACAAATAAGGCATTGATTGTTGTAACAATAATTTTATCAATAGCAGTTGTTACTTTGGGAATTCTTTATGGTATAAGCATGAGTTCTCTCAATAATTTTCAAACTTCACTTGAAAATGTATATCAAAAAAATTTTTATGAGTTAGTTGATGAGGTTAATAACGCGGAAACTAAACTAAATAAAGTTCTTGCATCAAATAGCAACACATATAGGTCTAAACTTTTAAAAGAAGTTAGTAAAAATGCAAGTGAAGCTCAAACAAGACTTAATATGCTTCCTTATTCTATTAATGGATTATCAGATACAATTTCTTTCGTAAATCAACTTAGCGGTTATACAGAAACTCTGGCTAAAAATTTAGATAAAGGCGTTAAAATTGATGAAAAAAACCAAGAAACACTTGAAAAAGTTTATGAAAGTGTTGTGAATATTAAAAAATCTTTAAATTCTATGTCAAAACAAATGTGGGAAGGTTATAATATTACAGATTCAAGTTTAAGAATTGATGGCGATTATAACTTATTAACATCAGATATGTCTTCAATGAATGGAGCTGATATCGAATATCCTACAATGATATACGATGGTCCTTTTTCTGATTCTCAAATAAATAAAGATGTAAAAGGATTAAATTATCAAGAAGTTAGCATGGAAACGGCAAAAAAGAATTTAGGTAAGATTCTTACTGATATCTCTATTGAAAATTTGAAATTCAATGGAGAAAGTGATGGACATTTTAAAACTTATGATTTTTCATATGAAGATGAAAATGGAACTTACACTTTTGCTCAGGTTACTAAAAAGGGTGGAAAACTTTTAACATTAAGCACTCAAAATATTTATAAAAACAAAAAAATCCAACTTGAAAATGCTGAAAAAATTGCTATAGATTTTGCAAAAAAGGCTGATATCAATAACTTGAAAGTTGTTTGGAGTGATGTTGTAGGTGATGATGCATTTATAAATTTAGCTCCAGTTGTAGACGATGTAATATTATATCCCGACCTTGTAAAAATTAAAGTGGATTTATCAAAAGGAAATGTTTTAGGTTTTGAGGCAAGCTCTTATTATATGAATCATATTGATAGAAAAATAATGCCAACAAGAATAACAGAAAGTGTTGCAAAATCAAAAATATATTCAGGGCTTAAAGTTAAAGAAGTAAGGCTTGCATTAATACCGCTTGATTATGGCGAAGAAGTGCTTTGCTATGAATTTATCAGTACAATGGATGGAAATACCTACTATGTTTATATAAATGCTGTTACGGGCGCTGAAGAAAATATATTAAAAGTAATTCAAACAGATAATGGAAATCTTCTTATGTAAATTTTCTACATTTATGTAAAAAAGTTGACATATTTAGAATGTCGGTCTATAATGTAGCCATAGGGAGTATTATGGAAGAAAATACAAAACAAACTATTGAAAATATGGGAATATATGAGTTAAGAACACTTGCAAGAAATGTAGGTGTTTCTTCTCCTACTACTCTTAAAAGGCAACAGCTTATAGAAGCTATAACTGCAATAATGGACGGAGTTAAAGAGGCTTCTCCAATTAAAAGGGTAGGAAGACCACCAAAACAGATTAAACTTGATTCTTCTGTTATGGATATTTTTGTTCCGCAAGATTTTATTGATTATGCTAATGATGAAAAAGAAAAAATATATGCAAATGAAAATTTAGTTTTTCAACAAGAGTTAGATCTTTCAAGATTTAATAATAAAATTAGAGTTGAAAGAAAAGGATATTTAAGAACAACAAGAAGCGGAGCTTATTTCTTTAAAGATGAAAAAGCACTTGTTTTTGTACCATCTAATATTGTTGCAGAAATACAAGCGGTGGAAGGTGATTATCTTGAAGGTGGAGCATGGCAAATTCAAGGTAAATCTTTTGATATTTTTCATGCGCCAGAAAAAATTAATGGTGTTAGGATAGAAGACCTTAAAAGAGAACTTGTAAATTTTATAAGTATTCAAGCACCTACTAGCCCTGATGAATGTCAACGAAAATTTTTTAGGATTAAAAATATTCAAGATTACATAGAAGAAGTTTTGCCTGTTTTGCGTGTTTATGAAGATAGAGATTATAAAATCAATTTATTGGCAGTTGGCTTAGTTCCAGAACTTGTTTTAAGAATAAAATCTAGTTTTGATAGCTTAAAGCATACAGAATTTATCAGCTATTTTGAAGATGGTCCAAAGGAATCTTTTGAAATAGCATTAGATGCTATTAATAATACTATGACACTAGCTCGTTCTGGTGAAAAAGTAGTTTTGTTTGTATTTGATATAGCAACTCTTTTATCTGAGTTAAAAATTTATTTTAATGAAAAAACTGAGCAAACAACAAACTATAATACGCTATTAATTATGAGAAAATTGTTTAGCATTAATAGGTGTTTAACCAATGGTGGTTCATGTACTCTTATGGCGGGAACATCTGAAGATATAGACCTTATTGACTATATGTAAAACAGGCTTTAAAAAAGCTTGTTTTTTTTATAAAATAGATAAAAATAATTGATATTAGTGTCGAAATTATGTATACTATTAAATGTAGAAATATACAATCCAAAAGGGGAAATTGTATGCAAAAGAGTAGTATTATAAATAAAGCAATTTTTAAAGTTGGCATAATTCTTTCTATGCTTGCTATTTTAATGGGAATTGTTGGCTTTGGCTTTGTAAAAAAAGCTTATGCTGAATCTTCTGAAACAATCATAGAACAGACTGTAGACGAGAGTAGTTTAACTAATGGAACAGAAAGCTCTAATCCTATAGTTGATGCAGATTCTATGTTTATAGAAGTAGAAGAATTTGCTGGTGGTGGATCTGTTGATGATCCATATATAATTTCAACTCCTGGCCAACTAGCAAAACTAGCTAATGATGTTAATGGTGGAAAAACATACGAAAGTGTTTATTTTGAGCTTGATGCTTATTATGATGAGGTATCTAAAAAATATGTTGGTGGCAATATAGACCTAGCAGGAAAAATTTGGACACCTATTGGTTATAGTTCTAGCTATTGCTTTAAAGGTAATTTTGATGGTAATGGTTATACAATTTCTAATCTTTATACAGACCATAAGACAGTAACAGGAACAAATTATTATGGATTATTTGGATATTTGGGCTCAAATGCTGTTGTAAAAAATGTTCAAGTAACAAATGCCAATATTGTAGGGGGGACTTACGCTGGAATTATTGCAGGACGTACTTCTACAAGTGTAACAATAGAAGCTTGTTATGCAACAGGAACTATCAAAGCATCAAGTTATGCTGGTGGTATAATTGGTTATTCAACATCATCAACTTTAATTTCAAGATGCTATTCAAATGTTACTTTTATTAATGGTACAAAAGGGGCAATATCTGGATATTCTGGTAAAATTGAAAATTGCCTTGCCGATGTAACAAGTTCAACTGTTAAGATGATAGGTTCTGGCGGTTCAATTGAAAATTCAGTTAGAAGAGTGGGTAGTACATATTACCCCAATAATGAAACTTCTAGTAAATCTATTTCAACATTATTATATGATATTAATTATAATTTAGCTGGTCAAAAAATTGCGGCAGATAATCACAGAAGTAAAAATCCTGTTTGGAGTAATCAAAATGACGTTTTATGTTTAAATGGTGTAGGAAATGTTTATATAACTTCACATTCTTATGAGGCAGATAGTGATTATGAATCTGCAATTAATGATAGTATTAATAAAAATATGCCATACAAAGAAGCAAATGAAAATTCTTCAAAAGGAAGAGTTTCAGCTAGTGGTAGCATTGATGCTTATAACTATTTTTATAGTTTAGGTCAGTCTATAAATCCAGTATATTTGTATCCAGCAACTACGAATAATGTTTGGGCTGCTTATCAAATAAATAATTTAAATGCTATAACAAAAAATGTTGACAACAATTTAAATAACAACCAAAATACAGGGGCTGCTTCAAGATATTTTAACACCTCTTCCATTACAGGAAATGGAAATTTTGTAACAGGTAATTGTCAAGGTTATTTTACTATTGATGCTACATTTGATAACAAAATACAGCAAATTATCATTAATGCTTATGATGCAAGCCCTAATGGTGCGATAAGTAATGTAGAGAATTATAAAGAAAGTATTAATTATAATGATTGCTATGGTAATAGTGAAAGAATTATAAATATTGACAATTCTGCTACTCCAATAGAAAAATATTATAAAAGAGGTGAGTATTCAGCTCAAAGCTTATCAGGAGATTATTCTGGTGGACACCAAGTTGTAGCTTTATTAAGATATGGAGATAACTCTTCTTTCATTCAAATGGATTATAATAAAAGTACTACAAATTATCTTGCTGAATTTGAATGTGGGAATTACTCTTTAGAATACAATAACACTGATCTTAAACTATATATTAATAACAACAATAGTTTAACCGCAAATGCGACAATAGACCTTTATTTTACCAATGCAACTAAAATAACATTTGAAAAATCAAATTCTGAAACCTCATTAGCATATTCTAGTTATACCTTAACTATACCAAAATATGATGGAGTAAATGAATATACTTATTGGATTGTAAACAGTAATAAAACAAATAAAACTTGCTATGCACTGGACAAACAAAATATTTCTGATAAAGGTAAATATACAATTTATGGTTCTACTTCCGCTGGTTTATTCCCAGAAGTTAAATTTAGTGAAGGGTTAGAGTTTAATTTAGCAACAAAAGAAGGGTATTTTACATTTTTAGGTTGGACTGCGGATTATGATATTGAAACTTTTAAAAATATCGATGATAGCGGTAAATATACAGCTAAAGATGGTAATGATTATAATATTTGGGGAGAACATTCTAAGTCTAGAATAGAATACAATTTTATTGCTGTGGGCGAAGATTGGGATTATGCATGGTCCAATAAGCCTAGTGGAAACATTTCTGGTAAAAATTATGCTACAGTTGAATTATACACAGCTTTTCAAGCTGAAAATGCTAAATTGGAAGTTAGTATTTATAGTTTAAATACAGATAATACAATTTCTAAAATGTTAACTTATGATGATTTGCGAGCAGGAGCTCTTGAGTTTAATATTCAAACAATAATAGATGGAAGAGATTGTGGTGTAAAATACATTGGTGAAAATAATTTAATTTATATTTCTGTACCTTATGGTTCAACTGTTTCATTTATAGTTAATTATTTCACAAGTGGTCAATTTAGCGACACATTCTATTATAGGAATATTTATAATGATAACAATTCACCTTTAAATAATGATCCATTCCCATTCTCTGAAAAAGTTAATGTTGAATTTCCAACCAATGGTTTAGGAGAGGCTTATACTGTAATATCTAGCAACGTAAATTATTTAGATATTGGGCTTAAGCCTAAAACATATTCTTTTAATGTAGAAATAACAAGTTATGATAATCATAATGTTTCTGAAGAGAATAGAGATGAAGACCATGTAGAATTTAATTTAAATATAAACAATTCAATAACTTATCAACATTATGATAACGGACCTATAACAGGGAATTATAGTAATATTGCTTACGCATTCAATGTAAGCTTTGGTGATGATATTGTTTTGACATTTACCTCTATTACTGATGGTTATCATATTGAAGAAGTTGTATTTGAAAGTTCAAATGTTTCAATAAATTCGGTTGAACAAAATAAATACATTATTGAAAATATTGATAGTGATATTAGGCTTTTAGTTAAAGTTGCCAGAAATTCTGTAACTTTAAATATCAATAGTAGCGGTATAGTTAATAACTATTTAATTAATAGTGTTCAACCATTTAATATTTATCATATCTCATTTGATGAGCCAAGCAAAACAGTTTCTATTACAAATAACAGTGTAACTTTATATACAGGAGATAAACTTTACGCTGTTTCTAACTTTGATGAAGATTCTGCTTATTATTTAAACGGTGTAACTGCAACTGGTATATTAAACACAAACTTTTCTGTTAGCGGTATAGCACAAGGGGAGGGTTATAGTTCTAAAAATCAAGATGATATTCTTACAATTTTAGAAAATAACTCTGTTATAACACTTACTAAAAATTATAAATTAAAAGAATATACAATAAATTTTGATGCTACAAATATTTCTAATAAAAATAGTTCTTATTGGGAATTTAATTATGATTTAACAAGTGCTAGTGAACAAAGCGAAGCGGTTACAGGTAAAACATTATCAGGATATACAAATGGTAAGCTTGTAATCTATCATGGTGATACTTTAAAAGTTTATGTTAAAGTTAAAAATGCTGATGCTGTTAATTCTATGGGCGTAAGCAAAACTGCAGATGCTTCTTCAACTCAAACCTCTCTTTTTGCTGAAATTGCAACCCTTAATTATTCAGATTTTTCTCTAGATAATAATTTTGAAAAAGATGTTTATGCTTATGTAGCCTTGAATGATTATATAGTATTCTTCTTTTTAGACCCTTATGGAACTACTTATCCTGATGGAAGTCCTATTTATAATCCTGCTAGTTGGGGGGAGGATAATTCTTCTTTCAAAGTAGTGGTAGGGGGAGAACATATTTTATATTATAATTTAGGATATGGACAATCATCTAATTTAACTCCAAATATTTTAAGAAATGATTACAATTTGCTAGGTTGGGAAAATTATGATGGCACATATTATCCTTTAGGTTCTGTATTTACTATAAATGAAGGAAATTTACAATTATATCCTGTTTGGGAGCAAAAATCATATAATATAACTTATAATTATAATGATGCTGATGTAACAAATAGAAATTGGGACGGCGAAACTGGTGCAAACTCAGTAAGAACAGGAGAAAGTTATACTTTCCCAGCTCTTAAAAGCGATAGCCATAATTTTGTAGGTTGGGAATATTCTTATAATGGAGAAAACATTTCTACAAAAGCTGGAACAGTTATAACTTGGGATTTCCCTCAAGACATGACTTTTAAAGCCGTTTGGAAAGCAAAAGAATATAAAGTTCAAGTTTTAATTTATGCTGAAACTAGTCCAGACGGAGTAACTTTAGAATATTCTAAGTTGGCTGATGGAACACAAACATCTGTTGCTTATGGAAATCTTAATCAAAGTGCTGTAAGTTTAGAGCTTAATAAACCAAAGGCACAAGGGTATACATTTGTTGGATATTCAATAAATCTTCCAGCTGAAAATGTTATATTTGATGAAAATTTACCAAATATTGTTGTAAGTGATGAAACTACACAAGACGGAGTATTAGTTGTTTATGTTGTATATAAAAATTACTATACTTTAAATTATAGCTCTGCTGGTAATGGAAGTGTAGAGATAGAGGGTTATACAAGTCCATTCTATGCAACATTCGGACAAGATTATCAGTTTACTTTAATTCCAGAAAAAGGTTATTTATTTAATAACTTTAATGTAACTCCGTCTGGATATTCAAATAGTATAAACTCTTCTTATGTTTTAACAATGCCTGCAACAGATTTAACTGTAATTGCAAACTTTAAAAAGGCAACAATTAATTTAACTTACGAAGCTGATTATGACGGTTCAACAGGAGCTAGATTTAGTGATGGAACTTTAACTAAAACAGGTAGTGTAACTTATGGTGAAACTGATTATAAGTTTGGTAGCAATTCTGGCATGCCAATTCCTGTTCGTGAAGGTTATGATTTTGCTGGTTGGTCCACAGATATAAATTGGGAAGATACTCCTGAAGAAGATAGAATAACCTATGATGCAAGCACTCCTTGGGATATCACAACAGATACAAGACTTTATGCTACATGGACACCTGAAAGTTATGAGATAGTATTTAGTTACGATTCTACTACTGTAACTAATCCATCTAAACTTGAAAGTATAACAGTAATTAAAAATGGTGAAGAAGAAATAAGAGAGCCAATTTCTCCTAACTCTAACACATTTAATATTAAATATTATGAAGTTTTAGTAATGCCAAACTTGACTAGTGATAGTCATGACTTAACAGGTTGGTATATTGGCTCTAATTCACAAACTGTTTATTCGGTTGACGAAAATTATACTTGGAATAAAATGAGTGGTGACACTTTAACTGCTGTTTGGAGCGCAAAATCATTCCAAGTTAAAGTTGAAATTTATGGAGAACATTTAAATTCTGATAGAACATCTTATAGTTATTCTGATATTGGTGACGGAAATATTTATACAAATTTACCTGCAGGTGAATTCTCTTCAACTACTTTTGTGGTAGATTCTAATGGAAAACCAAGTCTTGCTATAAATAAACCTTCATCAAACAATTACACTTTTGTTGGTTACTCTCTTTCTGTACCAAATACAAATAATATCTCTACTACATTCCCAGAAATAAATCTTTTAGATAGTAATGCCAATGTAAAAAATAGGGTTCTTACTTTATATCTTGTTTATAGAAATCATTACACATTATCATTTAAACCTTCTAGTGTTTCTCTTGGCAGTGTTAGTGTGAAAATTGGAGAATATGTTTATAGAGAAAGTGTTAAAGTTACATGTGGGGAAGAAGTAACATTAATTCCTTCTCCAAATGCTGGATATCATTTAGCAGGTTATTCAACTTTGCCAAATATTGCAATATCAAATAACAAATTTAATATGCCAGCTAATGATTTAAGTGTAACAGCTAATTTAGAAGCTGATGTAATTACAATAAATTATTATCAAAATGACGAAATTAATAACATAATTGAAACAGGTAAAGTAACTTACAATAGTAAAAATTATACTTACGGTGCTGTAAATACTTCTGGAATGCCTATACCTAAAAGAGACGGTTATGGTTTTATAGGTTGGTATGATGCTCCTGAGGGTGGAAAAAATTATAGTACAGAAGTTACTTGGGATAAACCTAATTCTCCAACTTCACTATACGCACATTGGAGTGTTAAACAATATCAAGTTAAAGTTAATATTTATGCTGAGTTAGCTAGCTCTTCTGATAGAACAAGTTTATCTAATTATGAACCAAGTGATATTGCAAGGATTAGTTTATCAGATGGCACTGAAACAAAATTTACAGAAGGTAATACCTATACTACAACATTTGATTTTGGAAAAAATATTACAGTAGATGCAGTTATTGAAGCAGGGTTTGAACTTTATACTTTAAAAGTAGGTAATTCTTCTAATTCCATTCCTTATCAATTTAATTTAGGAGTAAATGGAGCAACAATTGATGTTTATTTTGCTAGAAAAGACTACACTTTAAAACTTGATAAAAATACAACTGATACTACTGTAACAGGATTAACTTCAACTCAGTATACTTTAAATTTTGGTCAAGCTTTAACTCTTCCAAGTTTAAATAGAACAGGATACAAGTTTTTAGGATTTGCTACAACAAACAGTGCAGTAGAAGAAGAGTATACTACTTCCTATGTTCAAGGTGATAAAGCTTTAACACTATATGCAGTATGGCGTGCTAATAACTATCCAATAACTATATCCTTTATGTTTGAAGATTTAGACGGAACATTTAAGGCATTAGGGCTTACAGGTAAATTTAATATTGGTTATGATGGACATACTGAAAACGAACTTGATAGTTTTAATGATGAAATTCCGTATAAAACAAAAGTATCAATTTCTAATATAATTTTAGAAAATGGCTTCCAAATTGAATCAGTTAAATTAAATAATGCTAATTTAATAGCTTCTTCTAATGTATATTCATTTGAAGTTCCTTTAAACGAAGGAGAAGTAATAATTTACGCTTCTAGAATACCTTATGAATTAACATTAGATTTAAATATTGATGATTCTACAAATGAAGTTAAAGATGATTGGTATTTTGAAAATGATTTATCAGTGAACAGCATTTTATTTGGTCAAGAAATTACACTTCCTGATTTCACAAATTATAGAGATGGTTATGATTTTAATGGCTGGGGAACAAACGGCATAGTTGAATTTGCTGTTGGTGAAAGCTATGAACAAGGAATAGGTGATAAAGTTCTTCAAGCAATATGGGGACCAAAAACTTATGCAATAGAATATGATTTTAATACTACAAACCCATGTGGCGATAATAAAGATGTAGTAGGCAGTGCTTGGTCTGGTGATGAGGGAATTGTTAGTATAAAATCTGGAGAAAGTTATACATTCCCAGAGCTTACTAGTGAAAGTCATAATTTCTTAGGTTGGGAAATTTATATTAAAGATAAAGATACACAAACTCTATTAGCAACATATAATGTTGGAGACATAAATCCTATTATTTGGAATTATGCAAATGATGTTACATTAAAAGCTATATGGAGCACAAAACAATTTAAAGTTACTGTAGAAATTTGGCGTGCAAGGTTAGATACTTCAAATAGAGATAACATTATATATTCAAAAATAAAAGATATGCCTAGCTATAATCAAAATGTTAGTTACGGTGATAGCGTTATAGGTATTTCAGATAAAATTTACAGTGAAACAGGATATACATTTGTTGGATATTTTATACAAAATCAAAGTTGGGGCGATTCCGATAAATTTACAATTACTTCACCTATAACAGCTGATACTACAATCTATATATTGTATAAAGACTACTATGAATTAATAATCAGCTCTTCTAACTTACAGCGCGGAACACTTAGTGCAAAAATAGGAGAAGAAGATTTAGTTTCTGGTGACTTTGTTACTTATGGCGAAACAGTCACATTATTACCTAGCCCTGTTATTTTACAAGGTCAAAGTGAAAGTGGTTATGAATTTGATTACTATACTATAACGCCTAATGTAAATATTGTAGATAATCAATTTGCAATGCCTGTTGGTGACCAAAACGCACAAGTTAAAGTTGAAGTAAATTTTAGAGCAAAAACTATAAATATTACTTACAATGCAAATAGTGGTGAATTCTCTATTGGTCAAACAACAGCTAAAGGCACTGTTACTTATCTTGATACCAATTACACATTTACAGAAAAACCTACCAAGGATGGACACAAATTTATTGAATGGAATACAGAAAGTGACGGCTCAGGAATTTCTTATACAATAGATACGGAAAGTGGAATAATAAATATTTCTTGGAATGAACCAAATACAAATGATGTATTATATGCTATTTGGGAACCAATACCATATACAATTAATGTTGTAGTTAAAACGCAGTCTTTAACTGAAGATGGAGTTTATAATATTTCTGAAGATGCTACATTTGATATTTATTACGGAGAAAATTCAAAAACTGTTATTACAGGATTTGGAGAACAAATTCCTTATGATACTCAGGTTAGAATTAGCAACATTGTACCATCGTACGGCTATGAGTTTTCTAAAATTACATTGAACAATAGTCAGCTAGAAAAAATTGATAATGCTTACTATCTTTTCAATGTTCCTGTTGGAAATAGTGAAGTAGTAATATATTTAAATAGAACATATTTTACTCTTACTCTTCAAAGTGATGCCGAAATTAATATAAATGGCTGGAATTTTGCTTTACAAGATAGTGTTTATAAAGCAACTAATAGTTATAAATACAATTCTAGAATTAGTTTGCCAACACCTGAAAGAGTTGGATACAACTTTATAGGTTGGTCTGACGAAGTGAATACTTATCAAGGTGGGAGTGTTTATACATTAACAGCAAATACTACACTTAAAGCTTTATGGCAAATTAAAACTTTCCAAGTTACTATTAACATAACAGCTTATGAGGGTACAACTTTAAATATTGCTAATGTGGGATTTGTTTTAAAAAGAGGGGAAATAGTATCTTTAAAAAGTGATGGGGTTAGCTATACATTTACAACATCTGCTCGTTTTGACTTTAATACAGAACTTACGCTAGAAGTTAATCCCGGCCCTTATGCAATAGCTTCTATAATAGGTCTTGACGGATTACAAGCAGTTGAAAGCCAAACATTCAAAGTTGAAGATAAAGCAAATGTAATTACAATTACATTTATGTCTGTAACAGGTTATAGTTTAAACTTAAATGCAACAGGAGCTACTAATTGGATTAATGGAGATGGTTCGCTTGAAGGTTGGACAATAAGTGATGATAAGAGTGTAGCAGGAATATTATTATCTACTGGTGAAACTGTTAAATTTATTGAACCTGAAAGAACGGGATATACTTTCTTAGGTTGGAGTACAGATGATGGTGCTACAGAAACTAATTATGAGGGCAATTCTTATTCTCCAACAGATTCAGGGAATAGAGAATTCTCGCTTTATGCAGTATGGCAAATTAATACTTATGATGTTTCAATAAATTATTATATTGAAAACATAAATGAAGAATTTGAATTAAATGAAACAAAGTTTGGAAATTATAATTACGATACAAACTTTACTTTTACTTCAGATGATTTAAATATTCCTGAAGGCTTTGTATTTAAGGATATAATCATAGAGAATTTAAATGATAGTAGTGAAACAACTATTCAAGAATTACCTTATACATTTATAGTTCCAACTTATAATGTTGAAATTACAGTTAGAATAGAAAGACAAGTATTTAATGTTTATTTCAATACAAACGCTAATGGAGATATAGTAGAAGGTATGCCAGAACAGTTTACTGTAAAATATGGCATAAGCAAGAGCCTTCCTGTTCCAACAAGAAGTGGTTACAGATTTGATGGTTGGACACTATTAGGTGATGAAACATCAAATTATATAACAGATCATACACAGCAAGATTTAAAAGAAGTTACTTATATTGCTAATTGGACAAGAACTGAGTTTACTCTTAAAATCAACTTATATGTAAATGGTGAGCAGTATACAGATGATTGGACAATAGGTTATGAAGATATTTATACACCAAGTTTTGAGGCTGGTGTATACACATTCAAAATTTTATATAATGCTAGTGTATCATTTATAATTGACAACATGGCTTATAAGTTAGAAAGAGCAACTGTTGGTTCACAAGAATTTACTACAAATAATGTAAAATTTTCTATGCCAGCAGAGGATACAGAATTTAACATTTATCTTGTTAATGAAAATTATAAATTTACATTAGATGCTTCCAATTATATAGATAGAAATGCAGAAGTTACTTTTGAAGATGCAACAGATTGGGTAGTGGACGGCTCAACTGTTACAAAAGACATTATATCTTATGAAACTGTAAATTTAATTACTCCTGTGTCAGCGGGATATAAATTCTCGGGTTGGTACACAGAAGCTAATGGAAATGGAACATTAATTAAAACTTCAACATTTACACAAGATGTTAATGAAAATGTAACTTACTATGCTCGTTGGGATTATGATTCAGCAACTTTATCTCATACAACATGGTTAGAAAATGCAAACGACTCAGGCTTTACAGAACTTTTAAATGGTAGTGAAAATTACAATAAAGTATTTAGCTCTTTAAAATTTTCACATTCTGGTGATATTGAGTATAAAACTAAAGTAGATATAACATTTAAACTAAACCAAGGTTATAGAGCAGTTGAAGGAGATATTACAGGTGGAAATTCAGGAACTTTAATTTCTAATGGCAATAATGAATATACATACACTTTCAATATGCCAGCAGAAGCAACGGAAATTAATATTAAGATAAGAAGAGAAGTTTATACTTTAACTTTTGATGGCGGATTAGGAAATTCTATAGGTACAGTTTTAAATTTACCTACACCAATACAGTTAAAATATGAACAGAATACAACACTTCCTACAACTGTTTCAAGAACGGGATTTAACTTTGATGGTTGGTGCACAGAACTTAATGGATTGGGAACTAAATATGATAATGGAGATAATCCATACTATCAAGGTTTAGGAAACAAAACACTATATGCTTCTTGGACTTTAATGGATAGTGGACTTGTTGTAAAAAAATATCTAGATGGAGTAATTACAACATCTGGCGGAACATTTACAATAGATGGAGAAACAGTAGAACCTAATGCAGAGAACGAATATATCTTTAATGTTTCCTATGGTGAGTCTTTAACATTAAAAATAGATCCAACAATCTACAATTTGCAAGATGTTATAGCTGAAAATACAACACTTAGCGGTTCTGGAAATAACAGATATTTTGTAGTTGGTCTAGATACTATTACTATAAGTATTTATTTTACAAGCAGAGATTTCACTTTAAAATTAAACGCAAATAACTACTTAGATTCTAATGCTAATGTATCATTTATTTCTAGCACAGATTGGTCTGTTAATGGTGCTAATGCTACATATACAATTCAATCTGGAAAAGATGTAACATTAATAACTCCTGAATCATCTGGTTATGTGTTTAAAGGTTGGTATTCTTTACCAAATGGAAATGGAGAAAAACTTTTTGATGATGGTGATGTTTATACACAACAAACTACAGAAGATTTAACATTGTATGCTAAATGGGAAATAGGTAATTATAGTTTAACCACTAATGTTTATACTCAAAACATTATTGATGATGGTTTTACATTAGGTCAAGAAGGAATAGCTAGTTTAAAGCTTGAAACACTTGAAAACCATGAGTGGAAACTTGCAACTGAAACTAATTTCAATTACAACACATCTTTAAGATATGTAATTGAATGTAATGATGGCTTTAATATTCAAGCTAATAGCTTTGAAGGTATAATAGGAGCATTTACAGTTTCAGGAACAGAATATATTTATGAATTTACAATGTCTGGTGAAAACTTAAATGTAAATATAAATGTGTATAGAAATATTTACAATTTAAGTTTTGAAAATAGTGACAAAAATGTTGTTTTAACATCTGAAATGCCAGAAAATATTGAGTTAAAATTTGGCGAAACTATTGAATTGCCAGGTGCAGTTACAGCAACAGGCTATACATTTAAAGAATGGAATAGTCTTGAAGATGGTACTGGTGACAAATATCAAGCAAATGCAAGCTTTACTCAAGGTTCGAAAGATACAATACTTTATTCAATATGGACTATAAATTCACACAATGTTACAATTAATATTTCAGGAGATGCTCCTGTAAGTGAAGTTGGCTTTGTTTTAACTGATAACGAAGGAAAAGAATTATTAAAGAGTGATAAAACAAATTCAACATTTACTACTAGTGAAAAAATTGATTTTAATACTAATTTAATTCTTACAATAGATGCTGGCATCTATGAAATAGGTTCTGTAACAGGAACAGTTGGTGAGGGAAATGTTAGAACATTTGTAATGTTAGACGAAGATATGGTTATTGATATTATCTTCGGCGAAGCTCCTTATGAACTTACATTAAATCCTAATACAAGCATAATTGAAGGCTATACTGTTGAATGGCAAGAAGATGAAATTGTAGGTTGGACTATATCTGAAAATAATTTAACAACAACAGTTTATTCTAATCAAACAATAACTGCTCTTCCAACTCCAATCATTAAGGGCTTAAAATTCATGGGTTGGTATACAGAAGCTGATGGAAATGGAACACTTGTTACAACTTACACTCAAACAACTTCACAAAATACTGTTCTTTATGCACACTATGTTTTAGATAACTTTGAATATGCTTTAAACATTAAAACAGAAGATGCAATCTTAGATGCTTTCAATGATGACTTAGACGGGGTAAATGGTGAAATAAGCTTATACATTTATGATGAAGCATCTCAAACATGGAATAAAGATACAAGTTATGTTTATGGCAATGCTTTGCAAATAGAATATTTAAAGAATGCAAAATTTGTATTTACTTTAAATAGTGGTTTTGAATTAATTACGGAAAACATTACAACAAATTTTGCTGGAACACTTTCTCATGAAGGAAATGTATATTCTTATACATTTATTATGACAAACGAGAATGTAGAAACAACTATAAATATAACAAGAACTAGGTTTACATTAAAATTTGATAAAAACACACAAGATAATGTAACAAATCTTCCTGTTGATGTTTCTTTAAAAATGGGCGCTACATATCAAATTCTTGATGCTTCTGAGATGTATAGAAAAGGTTATACTTTTACAGGCAATTGTATAATGTATAATGTTGATGGCGAAGCAAGTTATTTAAAAGCTGGTGATACATTTACACAGTCATACGCTTATGACACAACACTATATGCAGAGTGGAAAGCTAACACTTATACACTAGAATTTGACTTTGATGGCGGAACATCTTCTACTCAAACAATGCAAGTAGGTTATGATTCTTCTATTGTAATGCCTGATACAGAAAAACAAGGTTATGAGCCTGCTGGTTGGACAATTGAAATTAAGGGAGAAACTTCAGTTTATTCTGTTGTTACAGGCGATACCTTAAGAAACCTTGAAGCAAAACACAATGTTGACCTTGTAGGCACAGGTAGCACTCAAACATTTGTTATAACTGCACTATGGAGTGAGGGAGATAACTATATTACTGTTGGTTCAAGACTTGATGAAACTCTATATACAGAAAAGGGCTTAACAATAAATTCAAGACCAACAATGCCAACAATTTCATTCAATGTTAACGGAGAATTAAGCACAAATTATAATGTTCAAACAGGACAGACTATAAAGCTTGAAGCACAAGTTCCTGAAGGTTATCAAGTAAAAGAATGGAATATT
Organism: uncultured Clostridia bacterium; assembly: GCA_944350095.1. GTDB lineage: Bacteria > Bacillota > Clostridia > Christensenellales > UBA1242 > Caccopulliclostridium. The sequence continues at coordinate 14,763 of CALVOB010000036.1, read as the reverse complement.
GAAGGAACAGCAAATCAAACTAATCCAGATGGCAACTTAAATATTCTAGAAATAACAGGATTTACATCAAATCTTAATATAACACTTATTTACGAACCTAAGGAATTAACGGTTACATTAAATGAAGCAGTAAATGGTGCTTTAAGCTTTGCTAGTGAAAATAGTGGTGTATACAATATTGTAGATAACACTGCAAAAACACTTTCAGGCGTACAAGTTAATCTTGTAGCAACTGCATCTGCGGGATATAGATTTAATGAAGCTACTTCAAATAATTCTAAGGTTACAGTTTCTGCAACACAACAATCAGATAACGCAAATATTTTAGTTGTTGGAATACTTTCAGATATTGAAATTTCTGCAACATTTACAGAAAGAGATAACACTGTTATGGTTGAAGGAAATAATATTTCTTCTATAAGATATCAAGTTTCTGATAGTTTAACTTTTGAAGGCAATTATGTAACTTATAATGCTAGTTCTGGAATTTCAATTAAAACCGGACAATATTTAAAACTAATGATTATTACAAATCAAGGATATAGTGTTATAGATATTTCTTGTGCTAGCGATGTAGCTATTGTTGAATATCCTTTTGAAACAAATGAAAATCAAGCTTTAATTTCAGGAATAAACTTAGATACAACTATTTATGTAGACACACAAATTAATGAATATAGCTTAGTAACAGGTATTGTAAACAATGGCTCAGAGGGAACAATAAACATAAGCGGATTAGCTAACCCTAGCGGAAATTATAACTTTAACACAGAAATTACTTTGACTGCTAATAGTATGCAGGTTGACGGATTAGACAAATATGATTTTACTGGCTGGTTTACAGATATTGAGGGAAAAAATCTTTATTCTGAGGAAAATCCATTAATATTCAATATTTCTGAAAACACAACACTTTATGCTGGATTTAAGGTAAAAACATTTACTGTTTCATACCAAGTAAGTGCTTCTTATGAAGAATATGGCTCTATAACAGGCAAATTAACACAAGATGTTAACTTTGGCGAAAATGCAGAAGCTGTTATAGCAGTTGCTAATACTGGATATGAATTTACTAGATGGGTAATAACTCGTGGTGAAACTGTAAGTTATATAACAGATGAAACCTTGTTACTTGAAAACATAACTTCTAATGTTATTTGCGTAGCAGAATTTAATAAGATAGATGTAACAATAAACATTCAAGTTTCAATTGAAGGTGAAATTATTACCGATGGAATTGATAAAGTTGCAGTTCAATATGTTTCTGGAGCTGAAGGTTCTTCAATATCTACGGCAGAGCTTTTATACATGACTTTACAAGGCAAATCTAATACAGATATAATTATAAAAGCTATTGCTAAACAAGGTTATACTTTCGGAGAATATCAACCTTATACCGTAACAGGTAATATTGATGTTATAGTAAACGACAATGTTATAACTTTAAGAGCAAAAGAAGCAAATACAAATGTTATAATTAACTTTGCTAGACGCTCAAATGTAATTTCTTCTAATTTAATGATTTCAAATGCAGTTGGTGGCGGTCTTATAAGATATCAAAGCCAAGGTATTTGGCAACACACAGGTCCAAGTTATGAAGTTGGTATGAAGACGGAAACTTCTTTAAGCTATAAAATCTTTATAACACCTGGTTATCAATTAGAAAAAGCATTTAAAAATACCTATGTAGACAAACAGGTTTATGTTGGAAATGGTTATACATTAACTATTACAACAGCAACAGATTATACAGGCTTAGATGAACAATATTTCAACGAAGCTTACGATGTTACAATTACGGGATATAAACAAGATGTAAATATTTCTATTCCTGTAGAAAGATTAAGAACCTTAGTAACATTCCATAATGGTAATATGCAAGATTCAAGCGAAACCTTTACAGCAGAAATTCTTTATGGAACAACAGAAATTATTGGAGCTACTTTAGAACAGTTAACGCCAACAAGTGGAACTCATAGCTTTGTTGGTTGGGCAAATAGTTCAAATGCAACAATTGTAAATTCAAATGGACAACTTATTGCAACGTGGCTATTTACAGATACTACTTACGACTTATATGCGCAGTGGCAAGAAAAACTTATTGAAATAAATGTTGAAGTTGAGCCAACAATAGCTCTTCAAAGCCAAGCTAATTTATTTACAACTTTATTTGCTAATTCTGCATCTCACGGATTAAAGCCAGAGGCCTATGAATTTGAAGGAAAAGTTGTTTATTACACAAGACCTCTCTCAAAATTATACTTAACACTACCTGTTTATAAATCTGGTTATATATTTAATGGATTCTATTTGAAGAATCCTCAAACTGGAGAATATGAAAAAGTATCAACAAGTGGTTATAGTTCTACAGAGGATTATGCAACAAGTACTAATTGTATGATTAATATTCAAAGCTTTGATTATTATTCTTATGCAGATTTCTCCAATAATGGGACGATTTATATTAAATTATCTTTTGATGTTATAACACAAATAGATGCTAAAAACTTCTATGGAGATAATAACAGAGTAAGTACAGTTGGTGGAATTGTTAGATATGTAGATGCAATAGGAACGGAAGGTTCATCTGGGACATTAGATTTAACAACAAGTGCAAATACTACTATAAAAATGGTGGCAACACCAGAAGATGGTTATTCATTCTTACATTGGGAAGATGAAACGGGATTAGTTGTATCTAATACTCCAGAATTTGAAACTACTGCTTCACAAGCTAAACATTATACAGCGATATTTGTAGGAAACAGAATTCAAATTACATCAGATTACGAAAATGTAGTTATAGAACGCGGAAACTTAGAAGTTTATAATGATGTTGATTATTATCATGTAGGCGATATCATAAGATTTAAGTATAATGGTTTTGTAGTGGGTTATGACCATGTTGGTTGGGAAATTTCCAGCGAGTCTGAGAGCATTACAGAGCTAACAGGGATTAATCCATCTTACACATTAACAAGCCTATATAACACTTTAAAAGCTAATCCTACATTTAAAATGAGTACAATTGAAGTTAGCGTAATAATGAGTGGAGCTTCTGAGGGCAATGGAACAATAAGGTTTGATGGTAGTTTTGAAATTGATTATGATAAAACAGGAAATACTTATAAATTTACAATGCCTTACGAAACTGATTTATCATTTACAATTGTACCAAACATAAGGTATGCATTTGATAGTGCTACTGTAAGATATGGCGAACAGGAAGAAAGTTCGGTACAAGTTGTTGGAAATGATTTCAAAATAGTTTATACAAACTACAATAATGCAAGAAATATAACAATAAATATTAAATTTAGAGAAATTTATTGGCGTGAATATGTATTAGAAAGCGGTCAAATAATTTCAAATGGTGATGGAACTTACTATGTTAATTCAAATGGTGGTGATTTCCTTGGAAATGGAACAGAAGATTATCCTTATGAATTAAATAATATATTAGACATTGCAAAACTTGCTTTCATTATTAATAATAATATAAGGCAAACAGATAAACAAAAAGCAGAATATTCAATGGCGGTATATGAATTAAATCAGGATATAAATTTTGCAGATAGATTCTGGACGCCTATTGGAACAAGAGATAATCCATTTAGAGGAACTTTCTATCTAAGAGGAGAAAGGACAAATTTATTTGTTAATGATAATGATCCGCTTTACCCAGCTAATACTTGTTTTGATACGGGAGCTGAATATTATTCATTATATGGTAAGTTGTTTGGCTACTTAGATGGTGCAAATATTATTGTAGAAAAACCATCGTTACTTGTGCTTTGGATTGTACTAGGTATAATATTATTAATTATCTTAATAATTGTTGTTATAATTATAATTTCTCATGAAAGAAGAAAGAGAATTACAGATGAAAGACAAAAATTAATAAGATAAATATAAAAAACTCCTAAATTATTTAGGAGTTTTTTAATAACTAATATTTATATTAATATTTAGTAAATATTTTAAATAGTTATAAATAAAAAATATTATCAGAAGTTTTGAGGGAATGCAAGCGAAGCTTATATTCAATCAAAACTGATGTTTATTCAAACAGTGATACTTGATTTATCAAGGTAAGTTGGCGTCAGAAAACTTGTTTTATGAGTTTGCGAATAAAACATATCACTTATGGAAATTTTTATTTAAATATATTAATATTTTGTATTTTAATTTCAATTTTACTAATTAAAAATTATTTTAAAATTATAATAAAGTATTATAAAAAAATATATTAAAATATCATATTAATCTTAATTTAATTTAAAATAAATTAAAAAAATCACATTTATTTTAAATGTGATTTTTTTGTTTGTTATCTTATTTTCATTTTCTTTCTTAACAATATCATTACTATTACAAGCCCTACAACGACTACGCAAGCCACAACAATTAAAATGATTGCTAATGTAGATAGCGGAGCTACTTTTATCACTTTATAGCTATATAGTAATCTGCCACTATCAGTTAAAATTTGAATGAAATAAGTACCTGCATTTTTAATTGGTGCTTCCTCAACAGTAGGTGAACTGTTCTCAGCATTTATTGGAATAACTTGGTTTCCAATAACTATTGAACAATCTCCTGCATTGCTGTAAATATTGTATGGGTTGTAGGTGACTGTTATTACATCTGTTGTGCTTGTGCCTTCTGGTACTGATACTTCAATAGGTATTTCAGCATCATTAATCCAGAATTCAAATGTAAAGCTTTGATTTTCAAGTTCGCCGTTTGTTCTAATTGTTATTTGATATCTTCCTGCACCTGTTTTTTCATCATAAAGCGAAATCATGATATTCTTATAGGCTACATATTCATCATCAGTTCCTTCATTATATATTACATATTTTGAAGATTTTGTTAAATCTAAGCTTGTGCCATCTTTTAACACAGATATAATTTCATAATTTTCATATTCTGAATATTCAAAAGCCCATCGAGTTTCGTTTTTGTTGATAATTGTAAAGTTACTGCCTTCTTCTCTAACATCAACTCCATTAATCCTTGCTGTGAAGTACACTTCATAATATCCAGGTTCTGTAAATGTATATACGCCATCTTGTTTTAAAATTTCGTATTCAACACCATTCTTTTCAGCATGTATAACTGGTTGATAACCTGTATCATAATAATCGGTTGTACTTTCTGGAATTGCCACTATAACTTGGTCATTAAATATGCTATTTGGTATTGGAGATTCACCATTTGTTGTAAATACAACATTTTTAATGAATGTTAGGGTATAGCTTTGACTTTGATATCCAAATGTTGGGTGAGTAAAGGTTTGAATGTTTCCTGCCAAGTCTTTAAATGTTATTGTATATTCACCGCTTAAATTTAAGCTTATTGAAGATTTTTCACCGCTTTGCGTAACTTTTGAAGTGTCATAAACATTTTCTGCGTTAGAACCATATTTTATTTCTACTGAAATTTTGTTTTCTTTAATTAAGTAATAACTATCCCACATGATGTTTAAACTATCTAATTCTTGGTCGTCAACAGATGCTATTATACTTAAAGAAATACCTGTGAATTGTGTTTCAAGACCATTGCTATTAAAGTATGTGAAATTGTTTATAATAGAAGAACTTTTTGGAACTGTTGTTACAGCAATTGTCTTTTGATAGTAATTAATATTAGGATTTTTACTTGAATAGTTGCTTATTTGATAAAATCTTGTTGTTGTTCCTTCTCTAATTTCAGGCGTACCTATTTCTGTAATGGTTATATCTTGTTCTTCATTTACATAAAACTCATATGACGAATTTACAATGTAATGTGTTGGATAAGAAGTGCCACCTTGTGTTGTATAAGGATTTCCTGTTTCAATTGCTGGTTTATAATTTCCTGATGTTTCATCAAAATAAGCAAGTTGATAGAAATCTTTTTTAGAATCTGAGATTGTAAATGTTTTTGTTTCTAGTAAATGTCTGCCATTTAAATTTCCATATATTCTTATTGTATATGTTCCTACCTCATCAACAAAAGTTCCAGAATTTAATATGCTTTCTTCACCATTACCAAATTGTAATGTTATTTCATAAGGGAAGAAGAAAGATGTATCAACAGATGGATCAATGTAATTTGACAAATTCGAATAATCTATTCGTAATTGTCCAGAGAAAATTGCATAAGAATCAAATAGACCATTTTTGTTTTCATCGTTTTTGTCATAAAGATTTATTGTAGGTTTTAAAGTGTTTATTATCAAATTATATATTTGAGTTGAGTTATCGTTTTCATTTGTAAGTGTTATTGTAAATTTATAAACACCGCCAGTAAATGGTAAACTTGATAGTATGTCTGTTGGGGTTTTAAGTGTGATAATTCCTATCGTTCTATCGTTAGACGGGCTTTGGCTGGAATAATAAATATTAGCTGTATTGCTTGTAGGAATAACTACACTTACATTATTTAAAATAGGTTGGAATGTAAATTTAGAATTTTGAACAGTTAAATACTCCGCTGATATTGTAGCTCTATAATCTACTAAATTGTAATAGAAGTTCATAGAAGTTATACCATAATACCATAGCGTATGATTGCTATCAGTAATTTGAGCAATTTCTCCTGTAACAGCGTCATTTATAACTGTTGTTCCATAAGTGTGAGATATAGAATAGATTTTGCCAAAATTGTCTTGGAATGAATATTTATATGCTACATTTGATGGATTATCTATCATAAATGTCCAAGCGTTAGTATTTACAGTTGTTTTTACAAATTCATTTGAATTATAAGTTCCAGTAGCTGTGTAAATTGGTATAAACACTAAAGTGTTAGGATTCCATTCGCTTATGCTGATACTATTTAAATTTAAATATCCCGAAGAAGCAATTGTTATTCCTTCACCAGCTGGAACTAATGTTACTGATAATTCTTCGCCCGAGCAATATAAATTAAAAGTATAAACTTCATTTCTTGCTGAATCTTGAATTTTAAGTTGTCTATAATCCGAACTTATTGAAACATTCATATTTAATATTTCACTAAGTGTTACTGTTGTAGGGGAGGTTGTTGCTGAACCTGACCAAGATGAAATATTATAGAAAGTATTTTTTTCAAGATATGGTGAAGAAAGATATATTACATTTCCTACTGAGAATACAAAGTATCCTTTTAATGAACTATTAAAGTTGTATAAACTTAAATTGCTTACTGTAAAATAATTTCTTGAATAAATGTTTTGTGTTGAAGCTGAGGATAATAAATTTAGATTGTAATCTGTAAAAGTTACATTTCCATTGCCATTAGGGTTATTACCATAAGCTGTTAGCATAGAAATATTTTTTATTGTTTCATCATTTGTATCTAAAACATAAACAGTATAAATTGATATGTTTCCTGCAAGGTCGAGTTCTATAATTTCATAATATGTGTTTGTATTAAATACAGTAGAAGAAGTAATTAGTGAATGGCTTGCTATTGCATTTTGAGCATTTACAACAGAGGTTTCTTGCCAATATTGATTTATGTTATATTTAGAGCCTGCATCAAAAGGTTTACAATAGTAGTAGTAACCTTCGTTGTATCCATTTGAAATATTAGAAGGTGTAACAAAATTTTTAAGTTCTTCAGGTGTTACTATAAATGAATAATAGGCAAGTGCACCTGTTGCTGTTGAAATATTGTATTTATAAGAAGTATATGTTCCAATATTGCCTACACTAAGACCATAGATATTTTCAGTTTCTTCAAGATTAACAAATCTTCTTGCATATTCAGCAAATTGATTTCCGTTAAGTTCAGTTTTATCAGCAAGTGATTGCAATTTAGAAATTGGGGCTAAGCGGTCTATATAAAGTTGACGAGTTATTGAATGATATCCATTATTGTAATCTTTTCCTTCATATTCCATGTGTACGAATATGCTTGAACCATTTGCGATATTTGAAACATCAATATCAAAATAATAAGAATTTAATGTTGTGCCTTTGTATATTGATGTAAATGGTATGTAATGAAGTGTAGATGGGTCATTTGATGTATAATAATAAATTTTATCTGCTAAGCCGTCTTTGTTTTCATCTGTAACCCTATCTATTTTTGCTAAATATTCACTTGTTGGATCTGACCAAGTAACTCTAACTGTTTCCCCATTAAAATAAGTAACAGCTGTTGGATCACCACTTGGATAAGTGTTTAAACTTTCTCCATTAGTTGTGGTAAAAGCAAACTCTGGCGCAATGTTTACAATTTCTATTATAAACGAGATAGATGTTTGAACATTTGGATAAATTGGATTGTTTGGATTTTGTGTTATTGTAATTTTATAAAAACCTGCTGTTGTTATATCGCTAGAAATAAAATAGTTGTTGCTAGTTGTAGTAAGGTTTTCAAAAAGTGTATAAGATGAATTATTTGTAGAATATTCTATCTTTACAGATAAATCAAAACTTGTATTTGCAACATTTGCTTTAAAGTTTGCAGATTGTGATACTCCTGAAAAGTTTGTTCTTGCAAGATTTTGAATTGGGTTTCCGTCGGCTATAACATTTCCATTATCGTCAACTTTTATGTATTCACCATTTTCTGTTTTAGGTGAAAAGTCGCCGTAATAATAGTTTACTCTGTTTATTGTATCTTCGCTGTAATAGAAGTACGATAGCTCATTTATAGGTTTAACCGCATTTTTTGAACCTGTAACAAATTTATAGTTTGGAACATGAATTTTAATAGGTAACTTATTTGTTTCAAGTATTGCTATGTTTGCATCTGAGTTTGCATAAGCTCTGTAAATTTCATTAAATGTTTGTGATTCGTTTTCTTCAAGCATGCTAATATAAATGTGTTGCCCTATTAAGCTTTTATATTCGTTGTCTATTGTTTCTGGTGATGAAACAATATTTTGTCTATCAACTATAAATACATTTTTTCTTACTGCATAATCGTATTTATCATTTGTAGCAGTGCTTTGAAGATAATTTTCAGTTTCTTCTGTGTAAGTTCTTTCTATTACATATTTACCTTCTAGTGTTCTATAAGCTTGGTTAATATATGAAACATTAATACTATAATAGTAATATCCTTCATATTCTCCTGATAGAGGAGTAATAGGATTGCTGGATTCATTTCTATCATAAATTGTAATAACGCTTTGATAAGTATCTGAAAGCTTGTATATTGTATATCCAGAAGAAGTAGATTTTACAAATGGATAATAGTAAAGTACAACTTTTTCTACCATTATGTTATCATTAGGATTTGGTTTAAAGATATAAATAAATTGATTTACATCTTCATTAGAGTTTTCTCTTATACCAGTAGCCATATAGTATTTAATTCTTGTGTTTATGTAATTTCTATTTATTGTATAAACGCCTTGATTTTCTATTACTTGATAACTATCTGTTGTTCCAACTTCACTAAGAGATGTGTTTAAATTTGATAAGTCTGCTGTATTTACTAATATATCCGCACCAGAAGCATCAGAAGATATTTTAACATTAAATATTGCGGAACTATCATTAACAAAATGTTCACTTGTTAAAGAATTAAAATATTGATTTGATTCGTCTATTATATAGAATGTGTAATTTGTTTCGTTAGCTATGTTGTCTTGTAAGAAATAAATGTTATATGAGTATCTGTTATTTAAAAAGTTGTAGGTGTTTCCTAATAATACATAGCTTGTTGCACTAATTTCTGGACAAAGATATAAATTCCCATCAGTAAAATATTGGAAGTCATTTGAATTTGCTAGTTTGCTTTCTAATATTATTTTTAACCACTCATCTATATTTTCTATTGATGATTGATTTAACCCTGTTCCTATAAGCTTATATTGTCCCCAATCTATTTTAGCATCTGCTGAAATTACATTGTAAGGTTTAATTTCTTCGTATGTATCATTAATTCTTTGTAGAATTAATGGGCTTGTATTGTCTATTACAACGGCAGAATAAGCTACATTGCCAGCCAAGTCTGTTACTTGGAAAATATATAAACCTTGTCTTGTAAGAACATTGGTATCTGAAACAACGCTTTTATTTGCTGTGTTATTATATAATGTTTCTATAAGATTTGCCGATAAATCTAATTTATAACCATTTCTTAAAGCGTTATTATTATCAAAGAAAGTTTTTGTTGCTGTATTATTAAAGTTTGTACTATTTGGATTATCCGTTGTTGTTGAAGTGGTGAAAGGAATATATTTGTAATATGCCGTTGTAGTTGCTCCGCTAGCTTTTTCAGCCCATTCAAAAGTTGCATAGGTATTTGTAAAGAAGTCTATAACTGAACCCTTAGAATAAGTTGAACCTTGACCTTTTGTGGCAACTTTAAATCCTAATCCTGTAATTGGATTATTATCTATTGTAAAGTAGCTTACTCTATTTTTTGCAGTGTTTTGGTCATAATTTGCACCATAGTATAAGATAACTTTATAGTTTTTATTTTCAGTTAAATAATATTTCCCATCTGCATTTGGTGTTAAATCTGAATAGTTGCTTGCGGTGTAATCTTTTGCTTGCACTACTAATCTAATAGGTGAGTTAAATACACTTTGTTCATTTACATAAACTTGTACTTCATTTTTAGTGTAAGCCCCAGAACCCAATGCTGTTTCTACTCCGTCTACAATTTCAAAAGTATTAGGTTTTGGAGTTTCTGTTGTAATTTCAAAATAAAAATATTGTGTATATATTGTATTTGTGTTTATTGTTCCAGATGTAATGTTGTTATCATAAGAGTAGTCAACTTTTAATAAATATATTCCATTATCTGTAATTGAATTATTAGACCATTCAGTGCCGCTATCCCAAGCATCTATTGAGTCTTCTGTGTCGTATCTATAAAGTATAGCGTTATTAAGTGAAGCATTAAATTTAAATGATATTGGTGCTTGGTTTGTAGATTGTGGTTTAGTTGTAGTGGGGTCTATATTTATAATAGTTTGGCCTTCACTTGTGCTAACAATATTGTCTGTGCCAACAACATTTTTATATGTTATATCTGCACTAAGAGCAAAGTTGTTTTCATCTGTTTCAACTATATTATTTTCATTTATTAATTTAAACTCTACGGCTTTGCCTTTGTTTATATCATTGTAATATATTTGATAACCATAAATATCTAATTTATTTGGTTTAATGCTATTTATTGTTGTGTTACTTAAAGTTTCAAATTCAGTAATGGAGGTGATAGTGTGGCCGTCCATAAGGTATATAAAATGATAATTTAAAACATATTCACCTAAATCGTTAAATGTAATTTCTATGTTTTTGTTATCAGTTAATTTTGTAAGAACAATTTTATCGCCTTCAACAACTGCATTAGTACCGTTGTAATATATAGTTGCATTTTCTATTTTGCCTTGAAAAGATTTTTGTATTGTTACATAAAATCTGTTTCCTGCAAAAGTCAATGTTGGAAGATTTAAAGTGTTTGTTGTGTTAGAATTTTGGTTTTGATAATTAAAGAAATAATTTCTTTGATAAGTTCTAGAAGAACTAGCAAGATTTTCCGTTCTAACATTTCTTGCTATAACATTTGCTTCACCTGCGGTTGTTAAATATTCTGTTTCACTAAATATATAGAAAGTAACTGAAAAACTTTTTGCGGTGGAGGTTATGTAGTCTGTTCCAGAAAATTCATAATAATCATTAAATGTAAAAGTATATTTGCCTGTTTTAAAATTTTCATTAGATAAGGATAATTCAATATTTAAATATTCAAAAACTTTATGATTGCTAGATGAAGATGTGCCATCGTAATCATAGCCAAAATAATGGATGTTCTTAATAGGGGAGGTACTACCTAAAAGTTCTTCTAATTCTACTTTTTGTTCATCTCTTGTAACAGTAATAGAGGAAAGTGATAAGTCTAGGGGATAGAACTGCGTTGCATCTGGATTGCCATCTAGGGTTGCAAAATCGTCAGTAGTTAATCCAAAAGAATTAAAATCTGAATGTGAACTTAAATTTAAGCTTTTTCCATTACCTAATTTTAAAACAAATGTTTCGCCCTCTTTTAGAAGAATAGTTTGTCCATCTTGATAATTTACATTATTTTCACCTTGAACTGAGGCAGAAAAATAAGACGGAATTGTAGCATCTTCCGCTTTAACACTAATTTGATTATTTGTTGGAATAATAGCCATACCACAAACAAATGTGCAAAGTGCAATTAAAATTCCAAAAAAAAGATTTTTAATTTTTGTAGAATTCATAGAATTTCCCCCATATAATTAAACTGCTATTATTTTATCAAAATCCGACAATTTTCGCAAATAAATTTAATATATTATTTAAATATAATATATATAAATATTAGCTTTATTATAGTTTGAATAAAAATCTTTAAAAAATTCATTAAATAAATATAAAAAAACCAAGCAAAATTGCTTGGTAATTTATTTAATTTAAAATTAAAAATCAAAATCGTCAAAAGAAATACTTGAATTAGATTTTTTATAAACTTTTTTATTTCTTTCTGTAATATCGTAATAAATGGCAGCTTCATTAAGTGAATGGCTAGGAGCATATTCTTCTGCTGCAATCTTTTTATCAAATTCAGGTACTTTAAAGTATTGAGTAAATGCAACTTTAATTGGATTAACTTGGAAAATTTTAACAATTGCTGTTCCGTAAGGTAATTGACCTAATTCGTAAGGATAGATAAGTGGACGGGTAACAACTTGTGAACTTGTTGTGGAAGAACCCATATCATCTTTTTTCTCTGACCTACTAACAGAAGTATTTTTTGTTTCAATAGAAACATCACCGCACATCTTGGAAAATTCTTCTTTTGTTTTTTGGTCTTCTGTTCCAAGGAATATTTGGATATTACAGTTACCTCTAATTGTTTCAGCAACTTCTTTTCCATATTTATTATCTAATTGGCTATAACTTTGCACAACAAGTTCAAAGAAAATTTTTCTAGAACGGGCAACTGTAATAATGCTATCCATTTTTTCAATTTTAGGTAAGTTTGCGAACTCGTCGAGTAGGAAATATACTGTTTTTGGAAGTTGAAGGCTAGGGCGCTCACTTGCTATCTCAATTAGCTTTTTATAAAGCTGAGAAATACACATTGTTGCAATACAGTGCCTAGATTCCTTTTCGTCTGGAACTTTAATAAATAATGCAGTTGGTTGGTCAACAAAATCGTCAAATAGCATATCAGAAAAGCTTGTTGCGTAACAAATACCGCCGTCTTGGAAAATTGAAATTCTAGATAAAAGTACACCCATATAGCTTCGGGTTGTGTTTGGTGCATTGTTTATAACTGTGGATACAAGGCTTTGAACTTTGGAAAGTTTATCTCTGCCTCCACAATATTCGCGAATTGTTCCAAATGGATTATCTGGATCTGGGTCACGATAGGTAGCTATTTTTGCTAAGTTATAAAAATTAAATTTTTCTTTTGTCATGCCAAGTTCTGGGTTCAAACTATCTTCAAGCATTGCAAGCATTAAGCCATACAAAAAGTCTTGCGCACCACGCTCCCAAGATGGGTCGTTTTTATTTTCAATAGGAACGATATTTACTGCAATTTCTCTTAATTCGTTCTCTGCTTGGTCTATAAGTTCTTGCTTTTTAGCGGATAGGTCACTCATTAGTTGTTCTTTGTTTGGATAGGCAATTTTATTGTATTCATACCACTCATTATTATATTGCTTTGCTATTATTTTTAACTTTAAATCAGCAGGATTTGAACCTTTGTGAATTACTACTTCTTTTTCTAAATTCATAGCTTTATGATATTTTTCATAAGCATTACTCATAGGGTTCCATCTGGTAGAAGCATAAGGGTTTCTTAAATCAAGTGTTAATAATCTATAACCATTTGCCTTTAATTGTATGCTATGGTTATTATAAAGTTCGCCTTTAGGGTCGGTGACAACTAAGCATGGCTTTTCGCCTGTTCTAGATAAAATTCTAATAGCAGGGTCTATAATCATTGTTGTTTTACCACTACCTGTTGTACCAATTACAAGCGTATGAATTGGATTGTACATGTTGATATTTAATTTTCCATTTTTTACTTCATTTCTTATAACAATACCAGATTTTTTTACATTTGGAAGAGTGCTATAAGTATTGTACATAAATTTGGGGTCAGATAATAATTCTTTTTCAGTAACCCAACGAGCGTCAAAATATTGTTTTAATTTTTCTCCGCTTGCTGTAGTTCCAATTCCTGTAGAACTTGAAGTTTTATAATTTTTAGATGAGAGAAGTATTAGTAAAAAGGCGAGAGCTCCAAGTGCAAGACCTATTACAGCATAAGTTCCGCTAAAAATATTAGCGATATTTTTTGTTTCATCTGTAACAAAATTAATTATAACTCCTACAACATAACAAATTATTAATGTAATTAATGCACTTATAAATCTTTTTTTCATTTTTAACCCTTTTATTTTTAAGATTATTTATTTAATATATTAAATATATAACATACTTTAAAAATAATATCAAAACAAATTATAAAAAGTTTTTATAATTTTCACAAATATTTTTTTAAAATTTACAAAAAATACACTTGCATAAAATATTTTTAATTTTTTTTTAAAAATTGTCGAAAAATGTTTTGAATTAATTTTATTTTATGTTAATATAGCATTGTAATTAATTTTGCATTGAAAAATGCAGGTTTTTGCAAAATAAATCTTATGGAGGTAAAAGAGTATGACTCTATTAATGACAAAGATTATGGCAGGAATTTCTAGACTCGGGGGTTGGATTATTTCAGAAGCTGAATGGAATGATATTTTAGGTGAAGAAGGTTCAGAACTTCGAACAAAAT